>JBGQHN010000379.1:0-3497 GCA_041497975.1 Planctomycetia bacterium
AGCACGCCCGGCAAGTCGACGCCAGCGTGGTGTTGCTCGATACGGCTGGCCGGCTGCACATCGACGACGAGTTGATGAGCCAGCTGAAGCAAATCGACCGCCGGGTCGAGCCGCAGCAAGTCTACCTGGTCGTCGATGGCATGACGGGTCAGGACGCGGTCAATAGCGCCAAGGCCTTCAACGAGGCCATCGAGTTGGACGGCGTCATCTTGACCAAGCTCGACGGCGACGCGCGCGGCGGAGCGGTCTTGAGCGTCAAGCACGTCACCGGAGTGCCGATCAAGTTCATCGGCACCGGCGAGCATCTTGACGCCTTGCAAGAGTTTTATCCCGAGCGCATGGCGCAGCGCATCCTTGGGATGGGCGATATCCTGACGTTGGTCGAACAGGCCCAGCAAAAGTTCGACCAGGACGAGATGGCCCGCCAGGAAGAGCGGCTGCGCAAAGGCGAGTTCACGCTCGACGATTTCCGCAACATGCTGGGGCAAACCAAGAAGCTGGGCCCGCTCAACAAGATCATGAGCCTGTTGCCGGGCATGGGCGGCATGCAGGAAATGATGAACCAGGTCGACGCCGACGCGGACATGAAGCGCCTGGGCGGCATCGTCGACTCGATGACGGCCGCCGAGCGCCGCAACCCGTCGAAAACGATCGATCAGAGCCGCCGCCGCCGGATCGCCGCCGGGGCGGGCGTCGAGCCGCACGAAGTCAACGAGCTGGTCAAGCTGTTCGAACCGATGGCGGCCGTCATGAAGCGCATGGCCGGCATGGGCGTCCGCGAGCGGTTCAAGGAAATGCAAGAATTGCAAAAAGGCTTGAGCAATCCCGCGGCGCAGCTTCAAAAACAAAAACTGGGCACCGGCAAACGCCTCAATTCGCAGGAACGGGCTAAGTTGCGCAAGGAACGTGAGAAAGAGGCCCGCCGCCGCAAGCGTGAGGCCAAAAGGAGCAGTTAACTCCCTGGCCGCCGCACGAGCGCGGCGGGAATCCAACAAAACGAATCGTCCACTAACCATTCAACAGACCAGGAGGAACGCGTGGCAGTAAAAATCCGCATGAAGATGATGGGCCGCAAGCATCGCCCCTTCTTTCGCATTTGCGCCGTCGATTCGCGCAATCCGCGCGACGGCCGAGTGCTGGAAGAACTGGGCACCTACGATCCCATGGTCAGCGATACCGATGCCAGGGCGCTATTGAAGCCTGAGAGAATCGCCTATTGGCTTAGCGTCGGGGCACAGCCGTCCGACAAGGTCAAGACGCTGATCAAGAAATACGGCGCCGATGGCACGCACGTCCAGGAGCATCGCCAGGCCCGCGAGCGCATGGCGCTGCCGCGCGTGGTACCCGACCCCGGACAGCCGGTTTACGTTCCGCCGGCCGACGACGCGGCCCCGGCCGCCGCGGCGAAAGCCGCGCAGCCTGCCGCGGACGCCGAGCAGTCGCAAGAACAGCCCGCGAGCGTTACCGAATAACCGGCGGGGACTGTCCCGATTTTGCGGACTCCGCGGAGCAAAATGGGGACTGTCCCCTTTCCCGAGACCGGTGGAGTTTACGTAAGTGGAGTTTAAGTAAAACGTATGCGTTTCGATGTGCTGACCTTGTTCCCGGGCATGTTCCCGAGCTACCTGGGTCAAAGCTTGTTGAAGCTGGCCATCGAGCGCGGACTGGTGGACGTCCAGTTGCACAATATCCGCGATTGGGCCCAGGACAAGCACCACACCGTCGACGACCGCCCTTTCGGCGGCGGGCCGGGAATGGTGCTCAAGGTCGAGCCGGTGGTCGAGTGTGTCGAGGCTGTCCGCGCGTTGGACCAAGACCCGGGCCACCTGGTCATGCTCACCCCGCAGGGGCGCAGGCTCGAGCAGACGGTGGTCGAGGAGTTGGCGACGCGGCGACGGTTGATCTTGTTGTGTGGGCGATACGAGGGATTTGACGATCGGGTGCGACAGATTCTCAAACCCGACGAAGTTTCGATCGGCGACTACATTTTGGGAGGCGGCGAAGTGGCGGCCATGGTCATCATCGACGCCGTGGCGCGGCTGATTCCCGGAGTCTTGGGCGACGACCAGAGCAATCGCCAGGATTCGTTTTCGGGGGACAAACGTTGGCTCGAATTCGCACAATTCACTCGGCCCCGCCAGTATCGGGGGCTGAGCGTGCCCGAGGTGCTCGTCAGCGGAAACCATGAACAAATAGCCCAGTGGCGCGATCGCCAAAGCGCTTTGAGAACCGCGGCCCAGCGAGCCGACCTGTGGGCCAAGGAACCATCGAAAGTGTCCGACGGAAATGAAATGGGTTGATCGATCACGAGCGCGCTAGAGCCGCTCGACTGTCTAAAAAACTAGCCGCACCGCGAATGGGAGCGTGCCAGTAGGCACAAAAACGAAAAGGGTTTTAGTCACATGAGCCAACAAACGCTGGAACTGGTCGAAAAGAGTAGCCTCAAGACGGAAGTTCCCGAGTTCCGAATCGGCGACACGGTCGACGTGCACACGCGAATCCTGGAAGGTGAGAAGGAGCGCATTCAAGTCTTCAACGGCGTCGTGATCGCCCGCGGCGGCTCGGGCACGCGCGAGACGTTCGTCGTGCGCCGGATCGTGGGGGGCGAAGGCGTCGAGCGCAAGTTTCCCTTGCATTCGCCCAAGATCGCCAAAATTGAAGTCAAACGCCGCGGCATTGTGCGGCGGGCTAAGCTCTACTTTTTGCGAGATCGCGTGGGCAAGGCGGTCCGCCTCAAAGAACTGCGGGGCGACGCGGGCGCCAAGGGCCAGGAATAAGCGCGGCCAGGCCCAGCCGCGTTCGACGGAATACCGTGGCGTTCGACGAGACAATCGGTCTTCGAAACCCGCTGGCTCGTTTAGCCGTTGAAAAATGGGACTGGCTCCGAGCTAGATCGCCCGAAACGCTTGAAAAACCATGTCCGTGAGGTGCCTGTCCCATTCTTTCAACAGGCAGTTAGGGTGCGCGATGGAATTCTCGACGCTAATCGCGCGCTTGCGAACGCTCTGGCGGCGCTATCGCTCGCTGGGCCAGCGCGGAGAACGCGCCGCCGAACGATATCTACGCAAGCTAGGCTACAAAATCGTCGCTCGTCGCGAGCGCGGCCGCCTGGGCGAATTGGACCTGGTGGCCGTCGACGGACGCACGCTGGTGTTCGTCGAAGTAAAAACCCGCGCTTCGCACGACGCCGGCCATCCGGCCGAAGCGGTCGGCCCCGAAAAACAACAGCGTCTCACGCGCTTGGCGCTGGCCTATCTCAAGCGGCATGGGCTGTTGGAACACGCGGCTCGCTTCGACGTGCTGGCGGTCACCTGGCCGTCCGACGCGCGAAAGCCCACGATCGACCACACTCAAACCGCCTTCGAGGCGGTCGGACGCGGTCAGATGTTCAGCTAGTAGAGCGACTTAGACTCCCGCTCATACAGTTTGATGGGCTCGCTGCCCATTGTCTATCAGGCAGGGTGTGCCGCGACAGCCGCAGGGTCGTTGCGTCGAAT
>JBGQHN010000380.1:0-3487 GCA_041497975.1 Planctomycetia bacterium
CAGCCCCGTCTCAAAGGCATCGTCAGCCTCAACATGGTCGCCGTGAAAGGAGCGCAGCGCAGTTTCGTGCTCTACACGCCGCGCGATCTGAAACCGAACGCGCCGCTCGTCTTCGTGTTTCACGGCTCGGGCGGAGACGGCGCCTCCACCCGCGAGGTGACCGGCTACGGCTTCGACATGCTGGCCGATGCGAACGGATTCCTCGTCGCCTATCCCGACGGCTACCAGACGACCTGGAACGACTGCCGGAAGGCCTCGCCGCAACCGGCGCGGCGCATGAACATCGACGATGAAAGCTTCATCGAAGCGATGATCGCCAAAGAGGCGGCCGACCACGGCATCGACAAGAAACGCGTCTTCGCCACCGGCCATTCCAACGGGGCGCAGCTCACCTACCGGCTGGCGATGGAGCGCGCGAGCGAATTCGCCGGCATCGCCGCGATCTCGGCGAGCGTTCCGACGCCGGACAATCTGGCGTGCCAGCCGTCGAACGCGGCCATGCCCGCCATGGTCATCAACGGCACGGCCGACCCGATCAATCCGTTCGAGGGCGGCCAGGTGACGCTGGGCTTCACCAGCCTCGGCAACGTTCTCTCGACCAGAGGGACGGCGGAATATTTCGCCAAGCTCAACGGTCAGGCGGGAGCGCCGCAAACGTCGCGGCTGCCGCACAAGAATGCGAGCGATCCGACCTGGGTCGAACGGACCTCATGGACAACTCCGGGGAAACCGCCGGTCGTGATGTACGCGATCCATGGCGGCGGGCATGTCGTGCCGCAGCCCAATTTCCAATATCCGGCGAGCCTCGGCGGGCAGACAGGCGATCTGGATGCGCCAGCCGTGATCTGGGATTTCTTTTCCAAACTCCCGAGCCGCCCGTAAAGCGGTTTGCAGGGCCGACCGTCCGCGCGTGAAAAAGCAAGGGCGGATTCCCCGATTGGGGAATCCGCCCTTGGCGGCAATTGTGCCAAGCCTGAACTACTTCGCCAGCGGATCGGGACGCAGCTGGAAATGCACGACCTTGCTGGTCTGACCCTTGCCCCCTTCGATGTGCGTGGGCGCGCGGTCGGAATAGGTCGACCACAGGCCCTTGCCCTTCCAGCCGGCGCTGGCGTCGTCGATGCGGCCGTCCATGCCCTTGGCGAAATAGCCGATCGGATAAGGCACGCGCATGACAAAGAATTTCCCATCCACCAGAGCCGCCAGCGAATCGGACTGGTTGCCGGTGGCGATCGGAATGTTCTTGCCAAGGCCGAACGTGTCGAACTGGTCGACCCAATTGTAATAGGGCGCTTCGGCGCTGGCGCCGACCGTGCCCTTGGGCAGATTGTCGAACTCCGGCCCGGGCATCTGATAGAGCCGCCAGCCTTCCGCGCAATGTTGCGGGTCGGCGGCCGTCGGCCCGTTCATCGGCCCCTTGCAGAGCTTGCGGTCGAAGCTCGCCAGATGGCCGCTCGCCAGCACCGTCCACACTACGCCGTCGCTGGTGATGTCCATACCGCGCGGGGAGAATCCTTGCGCCGAAGCCGGCACGCGGTTGGTCTTGAACGGCACTTCATAATACTCGGCCAGCTGCGTCTTCGGATCGTAGCGGACGAGCGCGCCCGGGAAGCCCGTCGCCGAACCCCAAACCGAGCCGTCGGCCGGATTGGGAGCGACGCCGTAGAAGCCGGTATTGACGCGCTTGTCCTTGCCGGCCGCGACGGGCTGATTGGGCTCCGTCCAACCGATGTCGCGTTTGCCGTTGGCGTTGGTGTCGATGATGAAGGGCGACCAGCCTTGGGATGCCTGCTCGTCATGGGTGGCATCGAACTTCTTCATGTCGAACCAGCCGACGGCCTGATTCCCGGCGCTGCCGCTGAACCACAAAATGCCGTCCTTGTCGAACTGAAGATGATGCGTGCCGAAGCACAGATCGATCGTCGTCAGCTTCTGGGTCTTGGGATCGTACAGCTCCGCCTGGCGGCCTGACCGTCCCAACGGGAACACTTTCGCGGAAGGGTGATTCGAGCCCTCCTTGCAAAACGCCGGGTTCGCCGCCGGGCGAATGCGCGCCGTCACCCAAAGCCGTCCCTGCTCGTCGAGCATCGGATTGTGGATGCTGGTGTGGCTGTCCCAGATCGGCTCGTTGCCCCAGTAGGGCGATTCGTTGAAGATCGGGTCGCTCTTCGTCGTCGGCGTCTTGGGATCGCGGAATTCCGATTTGATCAGCCCGGACTTGTTGTCGACCGGATCGAGCCACGGAATGAAGTCGGAGCTTTCTTCCGGCGAGCCATAGATGATGCCGTGCGCATTGAGCGTTGGATTGCGCCGGTCGGTGGCGATTTCGTCATGCAGATAGGTTTGCGGCGTCGACCAATCCCATTCGGTCACGACGATATTGCGTTCCTTGCCTTGCGGGCGCGGTGGATCGAGCTTGGGCAATTCGCCCTTGGCGACGCGGTCAGTCCAATCGCCGAACGCCCCCAACGCGCGCTGGGTGTCGAAACGGCCAATGGCGTTGACCATATTCTCGCTCGCCTGCCCGGATTGGATGCGCCGCTCCCACGCCGCGGGGCCGGTGTCGAAATGACCGAGCTGCTGGGGAATCGTGCGCGTCGACTTGTCGCCGAGCTGATGGCAGCTGATGCAGCCGTCGGTCTTGAGATAGCGCAGCCACAGAGCCTGGTCGGGCATTGCCTGCGACATGCCGTTGCCGGCAGGGCCGGTGCCGGGGAAGAGGGTCTTATCGGGAACCTTCACCATCGAGTACCAATAGATCGCCGGATAATACTGCGCCGCCGCGGCGCGGTTCGGCGCGGCAACGGCCTTCAAGTCGAGGTTCTTGCCGGGGGCGGATTTCACCTTGGGCGAATCCACCAAGCCATAGCCGCGCACCCAGATGTCGTAACTCCCTTTTGGAAGATCGGGCAGCACATAACGGCCCTGGTCGTCGGTGACGACGATCTTCACATATTTGGTCGGCAGGTCCCGCGTTTCCGCGATCACCCACACGCCGGCCTCGGGCCCCTTCGCGCCGGTGACCACGCCGCCGATGTCGTCGGCGTCGACGCGTACGGCAGCGCCGGCGGCCGGTTGGGCCATGGCGGTATCTGTGTAGGCGGCGAAGAGCAACGCTGCGAAGCTAACGCTCAGCATGCCGAGAGAAGCTGTTCTCGTGATCGTCATCGGTTCCCTCATAGCGGTAGGGGTGGGAAGAAGCGCCGGAGCCTATGACATTCCGGGCCAAAGGACGAGGTGGTTCGGGCAGATTTTGCGAAAGTCCAACTCCCGTCAGGCTGGCGCCGCGCGGTTGTCCGGGAGTGGTGGTGGAGCCAAGCGGGATCGAACCGCTGACCTCTTGAATGCCATTCAAGCGCTCTCCCAACTGAGCTATGGCCCCATTTTGGAAATCGCAAAACCTGAGTTGGGAAATCAGATCGCCATTCTGATTTCTGACGTTCCGATTTCCAAGGCCGAGCCTAGGGCTCGTCCTTCTCAATGTCCG
>JBGQHN010000381.1:0-3471 GCA_041497975.1 Planctomycetia bacterium
GTGCGACCCGCAAGCGGCGAGCCGTCCCAGGCCGGCTCGGTGAACCTGCTGCCATAATATGATTTGGACTGCGCGTACCACTGGGTTTCGGCCCAGCCCGCAGCATGCCGGCCTTCGCTCACGAGCAGCATGCCGAGGTTGCAATGGGCCTCGGCGCAATTGGCATCGAGCTCCAACGTCCGGCCGAAGTGCTCGCGCGCTTGGTCACGTTCGCCCAGCAACATGCACAACGAGCCCAGGTTGCAGCGAGCCTCAATGTACGTCGGACAGATTCGCAGAGCCTCGCGGTAGCACTCGCGGGCCTGGTCCCACTGCCGCAGAGCCTGGCACACGCACCCCAGGTTGAAATGGTTCTCGGCTCGCCCGGGATCGAGCTGGGCGGCCCGCAAGAAGTGCTCCCGCGCCGCCTGCGGAAATCCTTTTTTTTTCAGCAGCGTGGCCAGGTTAGAGTGGGCCTCGGCCAGCGTGGGTTCGAGCCCGGCCGCCTCGGCAAACGAGCGCGCCGCCGCCTCATCGTCGCCCAGGGCCTGCAGCGTTGTTCCCAGGTTGTTGTGCGCCCGCGCAAACTGGGGATGCAGCCGTATCGCTTGCCGGTAGCAGGCGGCGGCCCGTTCGGCCTGGCCTTGATCGCGCAGGGCGTTGCCCAAATTATAATGCGCGGCTGCCATCCCGGGCTGCAGTCGGATGGCTTGTTCGAAGGATGCGATCGCCTCGTCGACCCGCCCCGTGTCTTGCCAGAGATTTCCGAGATCGTTATGGGCGTCCGCATAGTCCGCCTGGCATTCAATCGCGCGGCGGAAATGCGTCAGTGCTTCCGCGAATTCTCCTTGCCGGCGCAACACGTTGCCCAACTCATTGTGCGCCACGGCCAGGTCCGGCATCCGCTCGAGCACTTCGCGCCAGGCAGCCACGGCGCCGGTCCAGTTCGACTCGCTCTGATGCATGAGGGCCATGTTGTAATGCGCGACGACCAGGTCGCCGTCCAGGCCAAGCGCCCTGCGGAAGCAGTCCCTGGCTTCATCAAGCCGGCCCGACTCGCGCAGCGCCTCACCTAGGCTGTTGTGGAAAACCGCTTCAGCCGGTTCGATCGCGATAGCACTTCGCAGGTATTCGATCGCCAGATCGCCGCGGCGGGACTGGTGCGCGAGCACTCCTAGCATGTGCAGCGCCGGCGCGTTGCGCGGATCGCTGGACAGGATTTGGCGATAGATCGCTTCGGCCTGCGGCAGTCGACCGCCCTGGTGATGCGCTACGGCCAGCGCGAATGCCTCCGACAGGGTTGTCATGACCATCGAGAATACCCGGTGGGATGCATCGATTGAAGTATTCGCCGGCGTTAACAGCCGCTAGAAGATTGAACCAACCGAGCCAATTCCTCGGCCATTTCCTCGAACGGCGTCGTCCAGTCTCCCAACGTCCGCTGGCGAAACAATCGCATCGTGGGATACCAGGGCGAATCGGCCCTCTCCAGGAACCAGCGCCAGTCGGGCGCGGCGCACAAGGCGACCCACACCTTCACGCCCAGCGCGCCGGCCAGGTGGGCCGTCGCGGTGTCGGACGTAATCACCAGATCCATATTCTTCATCACGGCCGCGGTGTCCATAAACGCGGCCGTTTCCTCGTCCAGTTGCTGTGCCAAATCATGAACCTCGAAGGTCCCTGACACGCTGGCCAATTGCTCTGTTCCATCGCGTTTTTGCAGGCTGAAAAGTCGGACGCCGTCGACGCTCGCCAGCGTTTCAAACTTCGCAAGCGCGATCGACCGATTGCGGTCAAAGCTATAGGCCTTGTTGCCTTGCCACGCGATGCCGATCTTGAATCCCTCCACGCCTGACAGGGCTTCCCGCCAGCGATCGACCAGTCGCGGATCGGCCGCAACATACGGCACCTCGGCCGGCAGGTTTTCGAGGGTCGTGCCAAAAATGCACGGCAGGTCGAGCAACGGCGCGTGCGCGTCGAACGGCGGCAGTTGACTGCCGGCGGCGACTACATTGTCGAATCCCCAGCACCGCAAAAGGGGCACGAGCGCCGCTTGCGCTTCCAACAGCGGCTTTCCGCCGCGCTTGCGCACCTCGCTCAGATAGCGGACGAAGAGCATGGTGTCGCCCAAACCTTGCTCCGCGTGTACCAATAGCGTGCGGCCGTTCAGCGGCGAGCCATCCCACAAAGGCTGAGCAAACGCCCGTTGCGGATAAAACTTGCACTGCCGCCGCCAGGCGAACTCGGGCCAGGCCTCGACAAATCTTTCTTGGCTCAAATAGAGCAGCGCCAGATTGTAATGGGCTTCAGGAAAATCGGGGCGCAGCTCGAGGCTCCGCTTGTAGCAAGTCAACGCCCGCTGGTTTTTTCCTTGCTCCTGCAGCGCCGTGCCCAAGTTGCAATAGGCTTCGGCGCAATCGGGATTGGAGCGCAGCGCTTTCTGGTAGCAGCCGATCGTCTGCGCAAGTTGCCCATGCTGCTGCAACATCGAACCGAGGTTGTTATAGGCCGCGGAATCGTGCGGTTGACATTCGATCGCCCTCTCGTAGCAGGCGATCGCCTCGGTCGACCTGTCTTGCAGCTTGTAGACGTTGCCCAAGTTGTTGTGAGCCAGCGAAAAGTCGGGTCGCAAACGGACGGCTTCCTCGTAGGCGCTGGCCGCCAGATCCAAATGTCCCTCTCCTTGCAAGACGATACCCAGGTTGTAGTGCGCGTCGGCCAGCGTCGGTTTGCAGCGGATGGCATGCCGGTACTTGTCGGCCGCTTCGCTGGCCCGGTCTTGTGCTTTGAGCGCGGTGCCCCAGTTGTAATAGGCCTCGGCATAGGTGGGAGAAACGCGCAGGGCTTGTTCGTAGGCCGCTATCGCCTGATCCAACTTGCCCTGCGCCTGATACAGCGTGCCCAAGCTGCTGGCCGCCTCGGCCAGCGTCGGGCGGAGGCGCAAAGCCTGTTGATACGCAGCCTCAGCCTGAGTCCATTGCTGCTGCTCTTGCAGCACCATGGCCAGGCCGTAGTGGGCCTCGGCATAATTGCCGGCCAACGCAATGGCCTGTTCGAACGCAGCGCGCGACTCGTCAAGGCGTTTCTGAATTCCGAACGCGACGCCAAGATTGTAGTGACCCTTGGCATAAGCGGGGTCGACTTCAACCGCCTTCAAATAACACTGGACGGTCAGATCCCATTGACCGCGTTCCTGGTACGCGGTGCCCAAGTTGTTGTGGGCATCGGCATAGTTTGGTTTCTTGGCGATTGCTGTCCGGTAATTGTCTATGGCCGCGTCCAACTGGCCGCTGGCTTGCAAGATCGTGCCGAGATTGTTCTGGGCCTCCGGCAAGTCTTCGATCCGCAATGCCTGTTCGTAGCACGTCCGGGCCTGGTCCATTCGGCCGAGCGCGCGATAGGCCTCACCCAGGTTCGCATGATAGACAGCTCGTCGGCCGTCCAGACGAATCGCGTCGGAGATGAGTTGCACCGCCGCGTCGTGGCGTCCGA
>JBGQHN010000382.1:0-3465 GCA_041497975.1 Planctomycetia bacterium
AGTACGCTGCCAACGCGCACGCATCACCGCGTCGACCGGCGCGCGGCAAGCGGCCAGTTGCGGTGCAATTGCGCGCAGGAATGACTCGAAATCATCGCCGCCGCCCACGATCGCAGCTTGCTCGACCGTCCGCGCGGGCGCGGCGCTTTGGCCGGCAGCCCACCGCACGACTTCCAATTGGCGCCAATCAAACCACGAAACGGCGGCCGGCTCATGCGCTAGATTCTCGCACACCGAAATCACAGCCAGCGCTACGTCGGGTCGAATGGCGGCCAATCGCTGCGACACGTCGCCGGGCGATGCAATCGACCACGGCTGCGCAACGCATAGCGGCACGATTTCCAATCCGGGCAAGATCCGCTGCACCCGGCTCAAGTATCCGTTCCGTTCGGCCTCGTCGAGCGTCGGCTGATCGACCAGGATCGCCACGCGAAATCGCCCAGAATTCAACTGGGCGAAGCGAAGATCCAGCTCGTCCGCTGACCCGACGTTGCTGGAAACAGTTTTGAACGCCAGAACCCCCGGAATGCCCGCCGCGCGATTGAGCCAGCCGTTGTCGAGCGCGAACTTGTGTGCTCGCAAGGCGGTTTCGCCGCAGACCAAAAGCAGAATTGTCACGGTCACGCCCCAGTCGACCCGCCGACGGATCTGACCTTGCGTCCAGTGGCGCCAACTTGCAAGCGCGCGGGGCGAGGCTGCCAGAGGAAGCAGCAGCAACGCGTACCACAGATTGACCCCCGCCAGCAACGCACACGCGATATATCGAGCCGGTCCCATGGCCAGCGAAGCGAGGTATAAGAAGAATGCCCCGGCAAGCAGCCATCGCCAGAAGCCAAACTGCCGTAGCGGATTGTCGGCGGTGGCGATCCGACCACGACGCCAACCCGCGCGCACAATTTGAATCTGCGCCAAGGAGCTCGCCAACAATACGATTCCAGCCGGCGCCAAAATCATTTCTCGATTGGACGCCCGGGCATGCAGAGCCAGGCAAGCAACCGCGCCAAACAGCGTAGCGAGGTAAAAAACGCCCAGAGCAAGGAGCGTTGAGCGAGACCGCCAATGGGTCTCAGCGGGCCGTCGAAGGACAGCCAAATGGTCGAGTCGCGGCACGGTTACCTCCTTGCGATCGATCGATAAGCGGTCACCACAGGGACCGATACGACCAAATCAGGAGGTAACTCAAAGGGGCGCGTGGTCGTGTAACTTACCGACGTCTTCCTTGACACCGCCGCCTAGAAACCACAAAGCAAATATCCGAATTCCTCGTGGGGGTCAATCCCAGCCGTCCAGACCGAACCAGCCTTCGCCCTGTCTCCTGATCTGTGTATCGAGCGCCAGCGACGGGGTAGTTGAGGACTTTTGCCAAAGCGCTCGACGTGCAAACCGAGCCGGTGCCTATTCTTTTGAACGCGGCTCAACCCAATAGGTTCACTTACTCGCCGAAAAAACGCCCCTTGACTACTGACTGCCAACAACCCTGCCGCCGGGCAACTCATTGCAACAGGTGTGCCAATCGCAGATTAGCCCCCGACGCGGGGCAGAGTCACGGCCTTGAGCACTCCGGTCGTGGCCGGTGACTTATTGAGCACGTAGAAGTGCATTCCAGGCACGCCCCGGTCGATCAAGGCTTGCACCTGCCGGGTGGCAAATTCGACGCCGATGGCAAACTGGCCCTCGGGACTGCCGGAGGATTGGGCAAGCGCCGCTTGAAATGCGCGCGGCAAGCGGGCTCCGCATAGCGACGCGATCCGCTCAATTTGTGCCAGGTTGGTCACCGGCAAGATGCCCGGCACAATGGGAACCTGTATGCCGGCTTTCTGGCAGCGATCGCGAAATCGCCAAAAGTCCTCGTTGTCGTAGAACAACTGGGTGATCACCACGTGGGCGCCGGCATCGACCTTGCGTCGCAGATTCTCCAGGTCCACGTCGGCGCTAGGTGCTTCGCGGTGCGTTTCCGGGTATCCGGCCACGGCCAGCTCGAACTGTGGAAACTCGCGACGCACCAGCGCGACCAGCTCGTTGGCATACGACAACCCGCCGGCGACAGGTTTGAAGTGGGCCTCTCCTCGTGGTGGATCACCGCGCAGCGCCACGATATTGCCGATCCGTCTGCGCGCGGCGTCTTGCAAGTACTCGCGCAGTTCGTCGACCGTCGAGCCGACGCACGTCAAGTGCGAGGCCACCGGACAGCCAAAGCGCTTTTGAACCTCGTCGACGATCTCCAATGTTTTTTGCCGCGTCGAACCGCCGGCGCCATACGTGCACGTAATGAAGTCGGGCCGAAACTCGATCAACCGCGCGACATGGTGGAACAATTCCTCTTCGCCTGCCGGCGTCTTGGGCGGGAACAATTCGAACGACAGGCCGAACTTGCCGGGTCCATAGGCTTGCGAGATTTTCATGGCAAACAGGGCACCCCGATCACGGTCAAGCGGTATCGCCGCATCGGCACAAGGGATCGCACGCCGGCTCAAGCCTTCCAGTATAACCGTGGATTTCCCTCACCGAAACGAGCAACCGCCGGCCAGCTACAGCGAAAGCGGTTCCAGCGACAACGTCTCGCCCGAACGTTGCCGTTCGTGCACGGTCAGGTCGTACATATCTTGCAGCAGTTGGATATCGATCGGACGCTGAGTCACGCCACGCCGCTCGAACATTCGCCGCTGCGTGGCCACCAGCACTTCGACGGGGGCTTCGGTCACCTGGCCGAACAGTCGGGCATAGTTGACGAAACTCGGGACGTTGGTCGTCACGAACCCGTAAACCATGCTGCACACGCCGATCGTTTTTCCGGTGAAGATGCCGGTATTGATCGCCGTTTTGGCATAGTCGCCGATAATTGCGCCGACGAACTGCATTCCGGTGGCCACCTTTTGGCCGTGGTATTCCATGTTCACCTGGCCATAGGTGTTTTTCAGATCGCTGTTGCAGGTGCCGGCGCCCAAATTGATCCAGCTTCCCAAGTAGCTGTGGCCCAGAAAGCCGTGATGCTGCTTGTTTGTGTAGCGCTCGATGATCGATGCCTCGACTTCGCCACCGACTTTGGCCGTGTATCCGATCGTCACACAGTCCTTGAGCGCCGCGTGCTCCAGCACGCGCGCCCTGGGGCCGACGTAGACGGGGCCGCTCAGGTAGCAGTAGGGCCCGATCGTAGCACCCTCATCCAGCACGATCGGGCCGCCGCGGGTATCGGTCACGCAATGTTGGCCGAGCGTGGCCTGGGGCGCGGCAAACACGCCGTCGGCCAGTTGCTTGTACCCGCCGCCGGCCAGCCGGTGCTCCAGGTTCGCCGCCAGCGTCGTCATGTGATGGCGAATGATGTCGTGGGGATACTCGAACAGCGGCAGTTCGGCCGCAAGGGATGGCAAGCCCAGGGTGGCAAAATCGTCGTTGCTTGGCAGCCGATCGGCCAAATCGTCCATTTTCGTTCCGCGCGGCACCACCGCGGCGCTGGTGGCCGATCCG
>JBGQHN010000383.1:0-3445 GCA_041497975.1 Planctomycetia bacterium
CGGGTTAACGTAGCCGAAAACACGAAAGAAGTCTCCGTTGCGGGCGGCGGCGTACAAAATGCGCGAATAGCCCATGGTCATCACGAACGTCGAGGCCAGGGCGGTCCAAATGATGAAGAAGGTGAAGCCAACCGCCACCTTGCGCCCGTAGAGCGTTTCCATGAAGTCCGCGGCGATGTTTTGGGACTTTGCGGCCGTCTGCCAGGGAACCACGCCCAGGATGGCGACGTTCATGGTCAGATAGATGCCCGCGACAATCAGGACCGACAAGATGACGGCGCGAGGTATGTTCTTTTCCGGCGCGACCACCTCGTCGCCCATGTGGCATACGTTGTAATAGCCAAGGTAGTCATAAATGGCGATCAGCATCGCGCCGCCCAACCCGGTGAAGAATACCTGGTCCAAGCGGAAGGCATCGGGCGGAAACTCGAAGAGGGCGGAGTTGAAATTGGCCAATCCCGCCACGATGACGGTAAGGGTCGTCACCAGCGTGCCGGCGCACAGCACGACGGCCAGGGCGGCCAGCGAACGGACGTGCCGGCACAGCAGAACACTGACGGCAAGCGCGGCCACGGCGGCACAAACGCCCAGACCATTCGGTATGCCCCAGCCGGCCAGCGTGCTTTGCAGTTCCGGCGCGGCATACCCCAGGTAATCACTCGCGCCAATGTAGCCCGAGGCCAATTCCAGCGTGCCGCTGATCACGAATTGCCAGATGAACAAAAACGCGATCAGTCGCCCCAGGGGATAACGGCCATAAATCTCGCGTAGAAAATGATACGTGCCGCCGCTGCCGGGCAGCGCCGCTCCGAGCTCGCTCCACACCAATCCATCACACAACACGAGCACGGCCGCCACGATCCAGCCGACCAGGGCCTGCGGCCCGCCCATCGAGGCCACGAACAGCGGAATCGTAATAAACGGCCCAACGCCCACCATGTTGGCAACGTTGAGCGAAGTGGCCTGCACCAGACCAATCCCGCGGGCAAGCGCGTGCTTGTCGGAACCTTCATGGGAACTCGCATGGGACGGGCCACCGTTTGAGTCAGTCGACATACGCTTCTCGCTCGGAACGTGCGCAGGCGCCTAATCCATTTGTAGCAGACGGCGCGCACGGCGGATGGGCGAATCGCCCAGTATACGGGCGATGCGGGCTCGGGCCAAACCGCGGATTGCCGTGATACGAGATGGGCGAGGGCGAACGAGCAACGCGCGGCAGAGACGCGCCGGACTAGTAGTCGGTCGCTCGGAACTTCCGCGCGGAAGCAAACAGCAGCACGGCCGCAAACGCCAGCGAAGTGAGCACGGAGAGCACCATCGAAAAGCCATGCATCGCCAGCACGCCGGTGTCAAAGGACTTGCCGAATTCGCTGCCGGCGCCCAAAGCGCCAAACAGCAACATCCCCAAGTCGGCCGGCTTCGGCAGCACCCAGTATCCAAAATCGACGAGGCTGCCGAAAAACGAAGACTGAATGCCCTGCGACATCAGGTCGTTCGACGTGACCAGCAAGTGCCGGCCAAAGTTCATGCTCCAGGCCACGCACCAAAACAGGATCGAGCCGAAGACGCAGACGACGGCATTGCGCGTGCAAACGGCCAGCAACACCGAGAACGCGAAGAAAATCGAAAAGTGCAGAAGCAACAGCGGAACGCTCAACAAATAGGCGGGGCCCCAAAATCCGGTGCGCAGCCCAATGGCAATCCACGTTCCTCCGACGAAAACCAACGCGTTGGCCAGGACGAACACCAGCACGCCGCAGTATTTTCCCAGTATCAGGGCCCAGCGGGGCGCCGGCTTGGCCAACAACACCGAGATGTTGCGGCCATCGAGGAAGCTGGGCAAGAAACCGGCCGTCCAAATCAGTGTCAGCATCAACCCCAGCGTGTCGGCGACGCCGCCGCCGAGGATGAGCTCAAAGAAATGGATCGCGCTGGTCGTATCGCGCGCCAACGGCACGTTCAATGCGCCGAAGGCCAGCGCAAAGTTTCCGTCCGCGACGATCACGCCGGAACTCTTCAGTTTCTCGGAATTGGTCGAGTCGGGATCGCGTCGCGACAGAAAATCTGGACTTTCATCGCCTTGCGCGAGCGTCGGGCGCCCGCTGACGCTGATGCTCAGGCACACCAGGATGGACAGCACGCTGATCACCAACAGCACCCAGAAGATGCCGTGCGCGATCGATTGGCGAAAAGTGTCGCGCACCAGCCAGGCAAACGTTGTGAGTATCGGCGAGCGTTTCATGCGAGGGCTCCTTCGTAGAGCGGCTCCAGCGCCGACTCCAGACTTTGTGGCTCTTGGAGAACGGCATCATGCGCCAATTCGTCGACGCGCCCCGTTAACACCAGGCGGCCGGCGCGGAGCACGGCCACGCGATCGCAAAGCCGCCCAATGTCGGCCAAGGAGTGCGACACCAGGATAACGCTGTGACCCAACGATCGCTGGTGGCAAATCACTTCATCGAGCATTCGTCGCGCGGGCAAATCCATACCCTCGCACGGCTCGTCGAGCACGAGCAGCTTCGGCTCGTTGACCAGCGCCTGTGCCAGGGCCAATCGTTGCAGCATGCCTTTGCTGAAGCTGGCGATGGCTTCTCGGCTGCGATCGATCAGACCGAAGCGCTCGAGTAGCTCGTCGCTGCGGGTTCGCAGCCGGCTGGCTGGCACGCCCGACAGGCGGCCATAGCCGTTCAAGAGTTGCCGCGCCGTCAAATACCGCGGAAATGACGGGTTTTCGTGTACGTAACCGACGTCGGCCAAGGTCGCGCGATCGGACAAGGGTCCGCCGAGCCGCATCACATGGCCTGAATTCGGCCGGCAAATCGAGAGCAGAATTTTTACCAGCGTGGTTTTGCCGGAACGGTTCGGACCCACCAGGCCGAACACTTCGCCCCAGGGCACCGAAAAACTGACCTGCTCGAGCGCGATGATGCGACGCGAAGTCCAAGGGAGCCGGTAGACCTTGGTCACCTTTTCGAAGGCCGCGGCCGCGTGAGGGCTTGTGCGAACATCCATATTCTCAAGGGGTCCTATTGGATCAGGGAGATTTGTACGCCGCTCTGCAGAATCTGCGTAAACGCCTGCTGCAGATCGGCAACGACGGTCGTTTCGGAACCATAGACAATCTTGTAGCTCGGCATTCCGTCGGTGATGTTACCGTTGATTTGCATTTGGTTGAGCGTGGCGGTCGCCGCGGTCGCCGTGGCACTGCCCGGAGCAAACACGGGACCGAACCCGATGCAATGGATTTGCGCTCGTTTCGAGGGCGTCGAGTGACCGGGCGGGGAGGCGGAATCGAGCGCGGCCAGCTGGGTGCACAAATTGAAGATCTGCGTCGTCACTGTCGAGGCGTTGTCGGAGTAGCCGCTGATGCCCGTGGGAAATTCGCTGCTGCCGGGGCTCGAGCTGTTGTAGCGAGGGACCCGGGCGGCGCGCAACGGATCGCTTC
>JBGQHN010000384.1:0-3411 GCA_041497975.1 Planctomycetia bacterium
GGCCATGCGGCGACCTTTGGGCACGTGACCGGGAAACTGGCTCTGGCCGATCGAACCGGCGTGGCGATGCACTTTCTTCACGCCGTGCGAGGCCCGCTGCCCCTGGAAGTTGTGCCGCACCATGACGCCCGCGGTGCCGCGCCCCTTGGTGACGCCGACGACGTCGACGCGCTTGATCTCGGCGAATTGATTGACGTCGAGCGTCTGGCCGACGCTCAAGCCTTCGATCGATCCGCGCAGCTCGCGGATGAAACGCTGCGGTTCGCAGCCAGCCTTGGGAAGCGGCTCGACGCCGGCCTTGCCACGGGCCTTGGCGCGTTTGCTGTCGAGCTTGGCGACATGTCCACGTTCACTGCGGCTGGCCAGGCGGCGCGGTTTGTCTCGGAAACCCAATTGAACCGCTTCGTATCCGTCGCGCTCGGCGGTGCGCAACTGCAGCACGCGGCAAGGTCCGGCTTCGATCACCGTGACCGGCACCACGTTGCCGCTTTCGTCAAAAATCTGCGTCATCCCGACCTTGCGGCCGAGTAGTCCGATAGCCATCGCAATGGATCCTGTGGTCTGTCGCCGGCGGGAACACGAAGCCGATGGGCCTCACTTTACCCGCGCAGCTTCCAGTGCATAGGAGAATCCTGGAATTTCGATTAATGCCTGCTGGAGGCCTTGATTTTAATGTCCACGCCCGCCGGCAAGCTGAGTTTGTTCAGGGCCTCGATCGTCTTGGCCGTGGCCTGAACGATGTCGATCAACCGCTTGTGCGTGCGGATCTCGAACTGCTGGCGGGCCTTCTTGTCGACGTGCGGGCTGGAGAGCACGGTGTATCGTTCAATGCGCGTGGGCAGCGGTATCGGGCCATGCACTTCCGAATTGGTCCGCTTGGCCGTGTCAACAATCTCGGCCGCGCTCTGGTCCAAAACCGAGTGGTCGTAGGCTTCCATCCGGATGCGAATGATCTCTTGCGAATGCCCCGCCACAGACTACTCCCGTCGGCTATCCGGCCAGCCCAAAGGGCCAACCGGGTAAACTACTTAGATTAACGTTTGCATACTGGGGAAACCACGAATCGTAAGTCTTTTGGGCCCTGCTGTCAACGGCCGTTTTTAGGAGGAATCTCGGCCGTTGATTCCCGCCTGCCTTGCAGGCCGCCAAGGAGCGACTGGTGTGGCAAGGAGGGGGAAACAGGAAGACTCTGTGGGCTGACTTCACCGCTGTAGGGTGAGGGTCACGGTGGGCGGCTGATAGATTCTCAGCGTGTGCACAAGCTGGTCGAGATCGTGGGCCAGCTCGCGGTATCCGCTTTCCAGGCGTTCGACCTCCATCCGCTTGATATCAAGCTGGGCCGAAAAGCCGATCGCGTCTCTCATCTTGATTAGCGCCGCGAGCTTCGCTTTTGCCTCGGCCCGTTCGATGGCGGTGTCTTCAAGCCGCCGGCGCAGCTCGACAAGCCGCTGCCCGCCGGCCAATTGATTGGCTTCGCGGCGGAACTTGGCGAGCTCGGCCTTGTGCTCGGCCAGCTCGCCTTCGGCCGCCCACCCTTCGGCCGTGGTGGTTGTTTGGGCGGCCCGCCGAGCAGCCACGACCGCCTGGCGAAACTCGACCGATTTTTCCAGCTCCGCGACGACGGGATCTTTTGCAACCGCCTCGCTGGCCACCTTGCCGACTTGCGCGATCTGTGATTCGATTGCATGCCCTCGGGCCTCGAGACCCTCGAGCTCGGCGGAAATCGTCTCGATTTGCGCGTCGAGGCGCGCGCGCTGCTCGGCGGCGATCTCGGCGGTGGCGGGCACTTTGTGAAGCTGGGCCAGCACATGGCAACTCTCTTTTTGTCTCACCAGTTCAGCGCCAGCACTCTCAAGCCGATTTGCCAATACATTGCGCCGCTCGTCGGTGGTTCGATTAAACGTATCCAGTTTTTGCAAGTCGTCCTGCAACGACCTTCTCACTTTCTCGATCAGCTTGTCGGCGGGCACGCGCTCATCGAACGAGTCCAGCTTGAACTCTGCGTTGGCTGTGCTGCCAGAAACAAACGAGAGCTGCTTCAGCTCGATCCGCGCGATTTGGCCCTCGGATTTCGCCGCTTCGGGCGACAGCTCGGCGACAGCTTGTTTGAGCACGAAGGTATTGCCAATCCCCACGGGAATCACTGATCTAAGTTCCGACGCGGGATCGTACGAAATACGCAACACGCCGCTGGCAGTGGACAGTGGCGCCTTGTCGATAGACAACTGCGCCATGGCCATGCGGGCCGCTGGCACGGTCAGAATGATTATGGCGAGAATCATTTTCGTTCGTCGCATCAAGTCGCTCCTTGTGAAGCCCCCAGTTCGGTCAATCGCCGACGGGCCAGCTCGGCGGATTGCGTGTCGGGGAATAAACGCACGATGTCACGATAGATGACCACGATCTCGTTGCCGGGCGCCATCGCGGCACGCAGGCCGTCGGCCCGCAAGATCATGCGATAAGCCACGATTTCGAGTTGTTCGCGAATTTCATCCTCGGGCCGCTCGGCGGCCAACGTATCGGGAATGTCGCCGCGCGGACGGCCTTCTTTCAGCTTGGCGGCGATGCGCCGGGCCAGGCGGCGGTGGAACTCGGCCTGGGCCACAAGCTGCTCGATGTCGCGTCCGGTGTCGAGCACGTCGATCCTATTCAACTGGCGAGCATCGTCGACGCCGGATATTTCGGACAGCGGCGCACGACGGCCAACGATCCACAGGCCCGTCGCCGCGATTATCAGCAACAGCGGACCCGCGACGGCGATCACCCGCCGCCTTCGCTGGCCGCGTTGCCAGCGGCCTCGCACTCGCTCGGCGAGCAGGCCGGCATCCAACGGCGAGTCGACCAGATCGCTCTCGGCCTTGCGCAACAGGTTTTTAAGTTCATCGTCTTGCATCGATCGCCGCGTCGCGGATGTTCGAAAATAGTCCGCCGGAACCAGTTACACTAACCCGAAGCGCGAGCGAGGGCGCGCCGCCGGCACGGATATTACTCCCGCCCTCGCTGGCGCTTCGGGTTAGTGGAATCCTGAACGTTCTCCTCGTGTATTACGTTTGTCAAATCCGGCTCCAACAATTTGCGGGCACGCGAGAGCCGCACCTCGACCGTATTGGGCCGCAAGCCCAGCACCTCGGCCACCTGGCGGACGCTCAGTTCCTCCAGGTATCGCAGGACGATAACCTCTCGATAGGTTTGCGGCAGCCGCGCAATGGCTGCGCGAACGGCCTGGGCCGTCTCGTCGGCGCCGAGCGCTTGCGGGGCTTGCGACTGAGCTCGAAACGGCGCAATGGCCCGCAGCGTTCGATCGGCCAGCCAGCGGCGCCTTAGCGTGCTGCGCGAGCGGTTGACCGTGATAGCAGCCAGGTAGGTCCATAGTTGCGCCTCACCTCGAAACGATCGTCCCTTTTGCCAAAC
>JBGQHN010000385.1:0-3411 GCA_041497975.1 Planctomycetia bacterium
CGATGTCGCCAAAGCACCCCGCTGCGCCGCTCTTCGACGGATCGGTGCGCCAGGCGGCCTGTTTCTGATTTTCGCTTTCCAGCCGCGTCCGCAGCCAACCTTGCATATAGCAGACGCGCACGGCGTTGATTTCGCCCAGCTCGCCCGACAGGATCATCTGCCGCGCTTGGCGGACCAGCGGATATCCGGTGTAGTTGTGCGTGACGGCGAACACGGCTCCCGAGTCGTCGACGATCGCGGCCAGTTGTTCGGCCTGTTTGAGGTCGAACGTCAGCGGCTTGTCGCAGACCACGTTGAATCCGGCTTCCAACGCGGCCTTGGCGATTTCGAAGTGCGTGTGGTTGGGCGTGGCCACGGTGACGAAGTCGATCCGTTGCTCGGCCGGCAGTTTCCGTTCGGCGGCCAGCATTTCGGCATACGATCCGTAGGCCCGCTGCGGCGGAATATCGTAGTCGGGGGCCGAAGCCTTGGCCCGTTGCGGGTCGGACGACAAAGCGCCGGCGACCAGCGCCGCGCGGTTGTCGAGCACGGCCGCCGTGCAATGCACCCGGCCGATAAACGCGCCTTGCCCCCCGCCGATCAGCGCCATCCGCAGTTTTCGATTCAACGCACCATTGGTGGACATCCGTTGCTCCTCAAAGGAACTCGATCCAAACCGCCGGGGACGGTCCCCGCCAGGCCGCCTCCTTTTTAGCAAATGCCACCCGGGTCGCCAGCCGTGCGGCGAAAAAAAGCCGAGGCGGGACGAGTTTCTGCAATGCTTTGGGTGTCGGCAACTGCCCGCGTTCAATCGTCGCCGTGGCGCAAGCTTGCCGCAGGTCAGGACGGGGGTCGACCGGCCGAATCCTCTTTTGGCCTGGGCCTGTTGACAAAAGATTACAAATGTAGTCCAATGACCGCATGTGACGCCAGCCGCTCTTGCAGGAAGACCTCCACGATGACCCACCGAGAAAATAACCCGCCGATGGCCCTCTCGCCGGCCGAGTGGGAAGTGATGAAGGTCTTCTGGGACCATGGCCCCCTGGCGGCCCGCGACGTGTATGCCCAATTGCCGGAAACTTGCGGTTGGGCCTACAAGACCGTCAAGACGCTCCTGTCTCGGCTGGTGGCCAAGGAAGCCTTGGCGTATCGCCAAATCGGCAATTCGTATCTGTATCGTGCCGTTGTCAATCGCGAAGCGATGACGCGACAAGAAGTGCGCAGTGTCTTCGAAAGATTGACCAGCGCAGCCTTCTCGCCGGTTCTGGCGCAGTTTATCGAGGAGGCCGACCTCTCGGACGCCGAAATCAAACAACTCAAGCGGCGCCTTGACGACAAGCGCAAGAACGCGGCACGCTAAGAAGAGACGGTCTCATGAGTATCTTCGATCAGGTATCTCGCCAGTGGCTCGCATGGATGCTCTCAGGCAGTTGGCAGTTGGCCCTGCTGGTTTGCATCGTGGCGGTCGTGACCCACGTCGCTCAAGCCGCTTCGGCCCGGCTGCGCTACGGTCTGTGGTTGCTGGTGCTTGCGAAAGTCTTTTTGCCGCCGGGGCTGGAGACGCCGCTGAGCGTGGGCCGCTGGGCCGTCGCACCACTGCTGGCAACCACCGGCTTGTCGCCGACGGTCACGGACGCGTCGTTGCCTTTCGGTCTGCTCGCGAGCGAAACCCCGGCGGACGCTCCCGAGCAGGCCGGCCCGCCGTCGGTCGCCAACCGTGCGTCCACGTTGCCGGCCCTGCTCATGGGTGCTTGGGCCGCGGGCGGTGGTTTGTTCTGGGCCATGGTCGGCTGGCGCTATGCACGGGTCACCCGGGTCAGCCGGTCAGCCCGTTCGATCGACGAAGGGCCCGTCCGGATCGCGCTGGAACAAATCGCCATCGACCTCAAGCTGCGCAGCGTTCCGGACTTGCTCAGCACCGAGGCGGTGACCAGCCCATTCCTGTTCGGCGTGATCCGGCCGCGAATCGTCCTGCCGGAAATGTTGCTTGGGCAGCTCAATGACAATGAATTGCAAGCCGTCTTGACGCACGAACTGGTGCACTGGAAGCGTCACGACACGTGGGTCGGCTGGCTGCAGGTGCTGGCTCAAAGCATCTTCTGGTTTCATCCTTTCCTGTGGTGGGCGAATCGTCAACTCCGGCACGAACGGGAGTGTGTCTGCGACGCAACGGTATTGCGGCTGGGCCGTGTCACGCCGCAACATTACGGCGAGTCGATCTTTCGCGTGCTGGCCGCGTCGCGCGGCCGATCGTTCGTCGCCGGAAGCCTTGTCGGAGTGTTCGAACGCGGAGCAAAGTTGCAGAACCGATTGGAGGACATCATGAACTACGAACCGATCCAGCGAGAAGCGACCTGGGCACGCCGTTTCGCACTTGCGGCATTTGCAATCCTGTTCCTGCCGATGGCGCCTGGTCTCGTCCGGACCCAGCTTGCCAAGGCCCAAGAGGACAACAACACGGCGAGTGCCACGGAAACGGCCGAGAAGCCGTATCCCCAAATCGTCAAGACGATTCCCCAGCCAGGCGCGACGAAAGTGGATCCGGCCCTGAAGGAAATCTCCGTGACGTTCGATCGAGACATGGGCCAGGGTATGAGTTGGACGGGCGGTCCGCCCCTGTTCCCGCCGATCGATGAGAGCCGGCAGGCCCGCTGGACGGACGCTCGCACGTGCGTCCTGCCGGTGAAACTCCAGAAAGGCGCTTACTATCGCCTTGGCGTCAACTCCACCGGTTACCAGAATTTTCGCGGCAGCGACGGCGTTCCCGTCCCGCCATCGGTCATCTATTTCACAACGACCGGCGCGATCGACGCGGTCGAACGCCGCGTTCGCGCTCCCAAGATCGTGGCGATCCATCCGGAAAACGGGGCGATGGACGTCGATCCCGAAAACCAAGCGCTGCGCGTCACGTTCGACATGCCGATGGAAGGCGGAATGTCCTGGACCGGCGGCGGACCGCATTACCCCGGCAGCAGCCCGGACGGCAAGAAAGCAAGCTGGTCGAAAGACGCCAAGACCTGTACGCTCCCGGTTGTGCTCGAATCGGGACACGACTATCAACTCGGGCTCAACAGTCTGAGTCACATCAACTTCCAGAGCAAGTGGGGTGTGCCGCTGGCACCGGTCGTCTACAAATTCCGCACCCGCGCCGCCAAGAAGTGATTAGCCGAGGAAGACTCGACAAGGCGGTTGTGCCTGAGCTTTTCCAGGGACCGTGGGCGGGGCCGGCGCGCGGTTTGAGTGGTTTAGGCTGGCGCGGTAGCTATGGGAATGGCACACCTGATTCCGCGAGATGATGGCGGCCGGGCGACTAACTTTCCGGAGCGGTACGCGTGATGTTCTCGGATTTCACTTCGTAAATGTGGCGATTGCCCGTGGCCCGTTCGATAAGACTCAGCGGGCCGCGATAGTCGGCCGGAGGTATCCAAGGGA
>JBGQHN010000386.1:0-3410 GCA_041497975.1 Planctomycetia bacterium
AGGATTCTTTTGACCATGCGTGCTAAATCCCAATTACAAGAAATCGAGAGCCTGCGCGGCTGACGGACCGGTCCGATCCAAAGGTAACGCTGGATCCAGGTGCCCTTGTAAGCGCCTGAGCAGGACCAAAGCCGTTAGCCGCGTGGGCTCACTACTTGCGCCATGCTGCGCTCGCTGGCGCGGGAAGGACTGGTCTATCATGTCCAAACCACATTCGGCCGTGTTCCTGGCAAAGGTTCCGAAGTCTTTCAAGCCCAATCACGCCCTTGCCCAGCCCGACGAGATTCTAGGCGGAAAGTTCCTGGCGCGCCGGCTGTCGATTGCCGACGCCGTGAAGTTCGCCAAGAGTTACAACAAAACGCATCTTCCGTGTGAGGGCACGTATAGGTTCAAGTGGGCGGTGGCCATCGCTGACCTCGACCGCTGCTATGAGCCCTCGCAAGGTAACCGCGGGCCGCGCCGTCAAAATCAACTGCGGGATTCCCGCACCCAGGCGTCGGCGCCAGAATCCGCAGAGGCTGCGACGGAAGGGGGTGCGACATGATGAACCGCCTACTCCAACACTTCGCCGCCATCGCCCCACCAGACACGCTGCCCGCGGTCCCGCAGCCCGAGCCGCCCAAGGGCCATTCGCATTTTGCAGTCGCGACGTTCTCGCCCGAGGCCGGCTGGTCGCCAGGCCACGTCGACGATGCACCGCCACACCTCGAGTATTCCGCCGTCACGTTCCAGGGGCGCTACCACGCCGTCTCTGCCGCGCTGGCTTGGGTCCTGGGGTTCAACGCCCCGAGACTGGCCGAGTGCGAGATAACGCACGAGCGGCCGACTGAGTGGGCGTTGCTGTGTTTCATCGACGGAACGGCCGAGGCGATCGGACTCGCCCATGCACGCAACGCGACGCCGTTGCGATACTTCACGCACGAAATCTTCGTCCAGCCAAAGTGGCGCGCCGCAAACCTACTCGATGCGCCGGCCGCGGACTGGTCGGATGAATTTCTTGGACTTCACCAGCACCAGCACGCGACCCTCGACCGTGCGGCACGGGCAGCGATCCGGGCCAACCGGAAATTCCGCCCCGGCAAGCGTCGCGACGGTTTCCCGCCGAAGTGGACCGTCGCACTGGCTGTCGAGGCCGATCCGGTGCACAGTTGCGACGCGATTCATTGTGTCGGCACCGTGGGCAGCTTGACCGTCACGGAGCTCCGCCGGTTCCACCTGGTCGATGACTGCTGGCCCATATCTGCGAACGTGCTGGCCAAGGCGGTGTCGCATGATCGCTAAAACCCCTCAAACGCTACTTGAGTTTTTCGAGCAGCACTTCGAGCCGACACGACTTGCGAACCGTTCCCTTGCAACCATACAGGGCTACCGGCAAACCGTGAACATGTTCCAAAAATCTTTGGAGCGATCGCCGCTGCTGGAGGATCTGCAAACCGACAACCTGATGCGATTGCGCGACTACTTGAGCGCTCGAAATTATGGCGCCCATACGATCGCGGTAAGAACGTGCCATTTGCGAGCCCTTTGGCGTGAAGCATTCGAGCGTGGTTTTGTGACGGCACAGCCTCCCGCTCCGCGGACATCGCAGCAACCGGATGAGCGTCGGCCGCGAAAACGAAAGCCGCACAATCCGGCCGACAAGATAAAACTACCCGACTCGCCGCCCCCAGAATTGACCAGCGATAGCCCCCTGATTGACGTGTTCTGGAATTTCGCCCATGCCCGGTTGAAGGACCGGCATCCCAAAACGGCCGAGAATTACCGTAGGGCAATCAATCGGTTTCGCGATCATCTTCGCCGGCCGCCGCTGGTCGATGACTTGACCGACGAAAATCTCGAAACTTTGACCGAGTGGATGGTGAGGGGGAACTATTCTGGCTTTTCGATTGATGCCGTGCGCTCGAACTTACGCGCGATATGGCATCATGCGTGTCGCCAGGGCGTCAAGAGCGACATGCCCGCCGGGTCGCTTCGCCCCATGAACGAACGACCGGAACCGCTGGAAGATATTTCGTCGGCGCTCCAGGTCCACCGCGTACACCTGGAGCGACAGCAGACCGAAGAAAATGGCAACGGCCACGCGGCAACACCAATTTCTGGCGCCGTCAATGGAGTGGGACGATTTATAAAGCGACTCGCCAGACTAGCCGAGCCTCCTGCCAAGCCGCCTATCATGCTCCCGGATGTAGAACAGATTGATCCGGCGCCGTTCGACGATGGATGGGACGGACGGCCCGCGCTGCAGCCAGCGCCAACAATGACGCTCGGCGAATATCTGGAGAAAGTCTACTCGCAACGCCGATTACTCAAGCCCAAGTCGATTTGCCAGTATCAAGCGGCGGTGAACTCGATCAGCGGATGGCATGGCAAGCCGTTGGCCGTACGCGACCTGTCTCGCGATTTCGTCAACTCGTGGATCCGGCATCTTATCGCCGGGCCGAACGCACCGGCTACAGTCCAGAATCGACGGCGCCATCTATTGACGTTGTGGATTGCGGCTGACCGCGATGGGCTGGTGAATTATCGCAAGGGCGACACGCTCACTGTGCCGGCGCCGTGGGTTCCGCCGCGCGCCTGGACATGGGAGCAAGTCAAGAAATTGCTCGATGCGGCCGAAAGACTGCAAGGGGATTATCCGGCAATCCAGTGGCTTGTCGATGAGCGCAACCGGATGCGTCGCGCGACCTATTGGGGGATCGTGATTAGGATGGCATGGGACACCGGTTTGCGGGGGTGCGACCTCTTGGAGTTGACGCCCGGCATGTTGGCCAATGATCGCACGATCGAGTTGACGCAATCTAAAACGAGCCGGTGGCATATCGTGAAAGTTCACGAAGAAACCGAACTGAGAATTCGGGCGAGTTTCTCAACGGACCGGGCAACGATCATCCCGCGGCTCCTCAGTCCCGAGTATTTTCGCAAGCAATTCCGGGCCATCATCGAGGCCGCTGGTCTGCGTGGCAGCTTCAAGACCTTGCGAAAATCGAGTGCCACAGACGTCGAAATACGCCATCCCGGTTGTGGGGCCGCGCACCTCGGACACGTCATCCCTGGAGACATCGCGCATAAGAACTACTTGGACCCAAAACTACTGATTGAGAATCGGCCCATGCCCAGGCCGTTGCGCACGTTGCCGGCGGGAATCGAATCGAAGGGGGCGGGGTGAATAACCCGAGTGCGATCGGCCGCCTGCCAGGTGCGACGTGCGTGCAAACACGCCGGCCGGGCCCGGGCGGTTGAACCTCAAAATGAAAGGGGCACGATGGCAAACGATCAGCCGCGGCGATCACTGAATACCCTGTTTCGCTTGGGAATTGATTGGTCGCAAAAGACCTGGTTTGTGGGGACCGTGCTTTATCGCCGAAAACCGCGCGTCGGCCTGGGCGGTCCGTGGCGCCGCGAAACCCTGA
>JBGQHN010000387.1:0-3379 GCA_041497975.1 Planctomycetia bacterium
CGAGGCCGCACGCCAACAACAGTTTCGTGGGAGTTTTCAATTTCATCACAGGTGCTCCAAGGTTCTTGTTCGTTCGACGTCGACCGTCGTCTGGGAATGCCAACAGACGGGCCCTAAGATAGACCGCCGGAGCGGCCGTGAAAAGCGCCGAACGACAAAAGTGCGGCGAAGCCCTGTCTGGGACGGCTTACGGAGCCAACGTCGAGAAGTTGGAGTACGAGACGCTGCCGCTGAACGGGAAGATGCCGTACAGCCCCTTGGTGAATATCAGCTCGATGAAGTTGTCGGTCCGCAGGATCTTGGACTTGGGCACGATAATCAGATCGGCGTCGCCGATCCAGATTTCGCCTTCGGGGCAGGGGCGGCGACCCAGCAAGGCGGCCAGCAGGTCGAGCACCGTGGCGATGAGCCGCCAATCGTCCGCCCGGCGGAACACGACGATCTGTGTCAAGTGAGCGCCGACGTTCCAGCTTCCCGCCATGGCAAGGGCTTGCATGACCGTCGTCGGGGCGTCCAAGGCGTAGCGCCCGGGCAGCTTCACTTCACCCAGCACGTACACGTACCGTGGGGCGCGAGCCATGAGTATGGGCATGACTTCGATGCCATCGATCTTCTCGGCGAAACGTTCGCGAAGCTCCACGCGGAACTCGTCGAAGGTCAATCCCTGCGCCGGCACCGAACCGACGGCCGGCAATTGAATGGTGCCCTCCGGCGTGACGCGTCCGGAGCGGACCTGGCCGCCGAAACCCGAGCGGCCGCCCACCGTGTAGCGGAGATCTTCCAACTGCGTGTCGACCTTGATCGGCGTGACGGTAATCGCCGGGACCTTGTAAAACCTGGAGTACTGTTTCTCCAGCTCGTCGCGCAATTGTGGAACACTCAAGTGCGCGGCCCGCACCTGGCCCAAAAGCGGCAGCGTAATCGTGCCGTCGGGCAGCACGACCAGCGTGCGTCTCAGATCTTTGTCCGTGGTAGACTCGACGGTCACTTCGTCGCCCACATTGATTTCGTAGGCGCTGGGTATCTCATTGCGCGTTACGCGGAACACGAAGTCCAATACGTCGTCAACGCGCAGTCGGTACTCGGGCACGTGCGGCATGCGCGCCCGGCCGACGTACTCGCCTTGGGCCCATTCCTGAAAGCCCGCCGTTGGGCCCATGCCGTCCCAGCCCCGCGCGTTGCATTGCGGGCAGCCGTTGACGCAATCGATGGCCGGAATCAAATTCGGGTCGGCCGGGCTCAAGACCTGGCAGAGCTGGACTCGCGATGCCCCCGGAGGTTGCCATGGCGCGCGACGTGCGTGGGCCAGTCGCGCCCTGTCACCGTCCGTGGCGCCGGGCGACACGCTCTGGCATTGCCTGCTTTGCGTTAATCCGCGATCAAGCACGAACCCGACCAGCAACCCCAGCGCGCCGAGCAAGGCAAGCGTTTTTGGCCCCAGTCGCTTCAGGATGGACGCGGGCCGGCGCTGTGACGAGACATTGCGGATCGGGTTCGGGTTTGTGTTCATGGATTTGACGGCCGGTTTGGCTAGCGACGCGGGTTCCAGGGGAGCCAGTCGGAGATGCCTTTCTTGGCGGTCGAAACCGTCGGCTTTGCCGTATCTTCAGGCGTCGGGGGTGGGTTGCTTGGTTTTTTGGGCGGCGCGGCCGGCGGCAACAGGCTGTCGGAAATGGGGCCGGTGCGCGAGAACGTGGACGGGTCGACCCATTGCACTTGGGGACCCGATCCGCCGCGACCGGCTTGCTCCAACGCAACGGCTTGGGCGCGAGCGCGGTCGGCCAGTTGTTTTTCGCCGAGTCGTCCGTGAACGATGGCCAGGTTGTTCCAGGTCGCCGGTTGAGGCGAGAGCGTTGCGCTTTGCACCAGCAGTTCGCGGGCCCGCAAAAGACTTCCGTTTTCCGCGGCCAGCACGCCTAGTTCATTTGCCGCGCGGAAGTTCTTGGGATCGGCCAACAGCGCTGCCTGGTACAGCGCCATGGCCTGCGTCGTGCGGTCAAGCGATTGCGGTCCGCGGGTGTCGGCCGGCGTAAGCGCCGCTTTTCCCAACCCAAACAAGGCCATCGAGCCGGCGATTTCGTGGGCCGCCGCCGCGGCCAATTGCTCTTGCGCAAAGGTGTGATAGCGCTCGGCGGCGGCGGATGGCGTGAGTGGTTCGGTGGCGCCCTTGAGGATCGGAGTCTTGTGCCGCCCCACAATGGCGCGCACGTCGAGTTGGGGCTTCTTGGGATTCCGCTGAACAAAATCGTTCGACTCCTTGAGCGCGATGAGTCCCGCGGCAAGGGCGTTGCTGAAAAACTGGCTTGATTGCTGCGCGTCGTTGGCTTGCGCGATGAGCTGCAGGGCCGCGATGTATTCGTTCCGCGCTGAGTAAATTGCTCCGCGTTGAGCCAACTGAAAACCGTGCCGCACGCGCTGGTCGGCTCGCCGCGCCAGTGCCGCCGTTTCCGGCGTGCGCTGGTCCGAGTTGGCCCACGGCAGCGGAGTGCGCGGCATGTTTTCGTTCCCCAAGGGGGCCGCCGCTTCGCCGTCGCGTTCGACGAGGTTGATCTCGACGGGAGCGCGGCCAAGAGTACTTGGGTTCGCCGTCCCAGCACCTTGGCCGTCGGCCGAGGGTGACGCGGTCAAAGGCTCGCTCGCCATCTCCTCGGCTCGAAAGTCGGCAGCATCGCCGCCGACAGCAGAAGGATGAACCCACTCGAGCGTCGAGTCCGCCGATTTGACGGGCGCGTCGGTCTCTTGGGTCGGCACATACATGTCGCGCGTCGCTCCGGCATCCGCCGATGAATCGTCGGCCGGGTCGTCGTGAACGTCAGAGCGCCCAACCGTCTCAACGGCCGCCGCGTTCTCGTCCCCCTGGAACTCGCTCTCTCCGCCGCGCGACTCGGCTGCCGGTTGGCCGTCCTGCTCGACCCAGCGGGCGGCCTGCGGAGCCTCGGCCAGGCGCCGCCAGGGGCCGGGAGACGAGCTGTGCAGATCGGCCAGCACGGCCGGAGGCGTGCCTGGTTCCACGTTCGACGTGCCGCTGGAATCGCATCCGGCGTTCAACACGGCGCCCGCGGACACGAAAATACCGGCGTAAACTGCAAAGGCGCTACGAATCATCGCTCTTCCATGACTGATTTTACCGACTGGCGCCCGGGTTCCATTATGAGGCGCTTGCGTTATTTCAGCGATCGTCCGTGCGCGCCAAGCGTCCGAAGAAAATCCGCTGCGAACCAACCGCGGCGCGAAAGCACCGGCGTACTAGTCGTCACAGGCGGCGCGTGCGTTACGCCGCGCGCCGGAATGCTCGGAATGAGCGGCGTTTACGATCGTCTCCGACCATGCGGCATGGCCGGCGCAATCGGCACAACAAATTGGCGTCGATCGAGAAGCG
>JBGQHN010000388.1:0-3378 GCA_041497975.1 Planctomycetia bacterium
ATGTGGTTGATCGCCACACGCGCCGTTAGCGGATTGCTTTTTGAAGCGATCCAGCGGGCCAGCGCCGCGCGACGGCCGGTACTGGTGCTGGGATAGACCTGGCCGAAATGCGTGTACGACTCGCCGCTTTGGCCGAGGGCCGTTTGCGCGGCGTCGCGGGCCTTGCGTGCCTCGCCCAGGTTCTTCTCGACCTCGGCGGCTTTCTTTTTTGCCGCGTCCTCCGCCGGTGCGCGGGCCTTGGCCAGGTCGCGCTCGAGCTCGATCACGCGGCGCTTCGTTTCCAGGGCGTTATACACGCGCTCGGCGCGGCTGGCCTCGCGGGCGAGCTGGGCGGCGTTGGCCGCCGCCGGGGTGGCGAAGGCCGCGTTGTCGGCGGCAATCTTCGCGCGCACGGCCACCAGACCCGCCGCCGCAGCAAGCATGTCTTGTTCGGCCAAGGCCGCCGCCGCTTCGGCATCGCTGACCTTGGCGCTAAGTTCGCTTTCGGTTGCTTCGGCCGTGGACTTGTCGCTCGCCGCGGCGGCGGTTGCCGCAGCCGCTTCGGCGCCGGATGGTTCCTTCGCCGCGGCGGTCGCCGCTTTGGCCGCCACAAAATCGTTGAGCTTCTTGTGGGCCTCGGCCACTAGCGCGGTGGCCTGTGCCATGGCCGGTTCGGCGCGATCGACGTCGCCTTGGGCCTTGGCGAGCGACTCTTGCTGCACGAAGCTTTGCAAACCGGGATAGTGAGCAGTCGGCGACAGGCGAACGGGCTCGATCTTCAATGCGTCGCCGCCCAGCGCTTGCGGCACTGCGCCGCTAAGTGGATGCTCCTTGTCCGGATTGGCCTCATTGCCGCGCACGAACAAGTAGGTGGGCTTGTCGGACTCGGCGTCGTAGGCGCGCGCCAGTCCGTCGAGCTTCGTGTCGCCTTGACCGGGGAGCCGATCGGCGCGCACGTTGTGAGGCTCAAACAGCGCGCGAAATTGATAGTATTCCGTTTGCAGGATCGGATCGTACATGTGGTCGTGGCAGCGGGCGCAATTCAACGTGATTCCCAGGAAGGCCTTCGACGTATGTTCGACGGTGCCTTCCATCCACACGTTGCGGTTGAATCGATACCAATTGCGAACCAGGAATCCGCCGGCCGCCAGGGCGCCGGGATCTTCGGGCGCGATTTCGTCCGCGGCGAGCATTTCGCTGATCATTTGATCGTACGGTTTGTCGGCGTTCAGCGAGCGAATGATCCAGTCGCGCCAGCGCCAAATGTGCGGCTGGCTTTCGCGGACTTCCGCTCCATAGCCGTCCCAGTCGCTGTAGCGCCACACGTCCATCCAATGCCGGCCCCAGCGCTCGCCGTACTGCGGGCTGGCCAGCAGGGCGTCGACAATTCGTTCGTAAGCGCCCGGCGAGCTGTCGGCCATAAACGCGCGCAGCTCGGTGGGCGTTGGGGGCAGCCCGATGAGATCCAGGTACACGCGCCGCAAGAGCACGTTTTTGGCGGCCGGCGCGGCCGGCACAAGCTCTCGCTTTTCGTGTTCGGCCGCCAGGAATCGGTCGATCGGGTGGGTCGCCCAGCCCGGGTTCGCAACCACCGGTAGCGGCGAACGGACGGGCTTCTGAAACGACCAGTGTTTGCGCGGATCCTCGGGCAGTGGTTCGTCGGGCGCTACCGCCCCTTCATCGACCCACGCGCTCAGTTTGGCGATTTCCTCGTCCGAGAGCGGCTTGGCGTCCAACGGCATCCGTTCGATATCGAGCTTGCCGGTGACGGCAAGAATGAGCGGGCTGTCGCCGCTTGAGCCGCCGATCGCCGGACCGCCATCGCCACCCTGGCGGATAAATGCTACGTGATCGAGTCGCAAACCGGATTTCTGTCGTAGCGACCCGTGACAGCTATAACAGTGCCCGCGCAGGATCGGCTTGATGTCGCGCTGGTAGTCGACCGCGGCGGCCGACGACGCGGTCGACCAGGCGACGATCGAGAGCAGCCAAGCGCTGACATATCGCATATCTAACTGCCTTGCGGTTAGCGGCTGTTTAAAAACTGGGACAGGCACCTCGCGGACACGGCTTTTCACGCTTCTTCGTTCGATCTGGCTCGGAGCCAGTCCCGTTTTTCAACGGCCTGGTTAGCCTGGCCTCTGAGGCATGCTCGAGCGCGAAATCGTCTGGCTGGGGAGCCATGGTCACAGCCGTTATGATAATGACGACGTTACCGCACAGCAATCATGGGTTTTGGGCCGCGGGCATGACTTACCCGCGAGTTTTGCCCGTCGGCGCTTGCGGCAAGTGCTGTCTCATCCACTCGAAATATCCGCGCGCGTAGCGGTCCAGGTTCTCCAGGCCGCCGCCGCCACGCACGGGCGAACACATTTCATAATTGGCGACGCCGTCGAATCCTCCCTCGGTCAAGCCGGCGAAGAACGCTTCGTAATCGATGAAACCGTCGCCAAATGGAACTGCCCGAACCATGTCGGGCTCCAGGCGCTGGTAGTTGACCACGTCGCTGACGTAATGATAGCGCGGCAGGCGGACGTAGTCGGCGTTGGTGGTGATCGCCGTGTAGGGCGCCATGCGCCGGGCCGCCGCGTAAAGCTCTTCGCCGCGCAGCGCCGGCGACCAGGCATCGAAACCAAGCTTGACGTTAGGCCGGTCGATTTCGCCGAGCAATTCCAACAGCGCGTCGGTGTCGACTGCCACGTCATGATGGTTTTGCACGGCCAAGGTGATGCCGAAATCGGCCGCCTGATCGGCGCATTCACGCAAGCTCGCGACCACCAGGTTCCAAGCGGCCGCTGGCGCCGTCCCAGCTTTTTCATAGGCGGTAAACACGCGTACCACGCTGGAGTCGAGCTGGGAGGCCAGGCGGCACAATGAGCGGACGTAGGCGAGTTGCATCTCGACAAACGGCACTTCGGCCGTCGGCAAGCACGAGAAATCGGTGTACGCGGCCACGACCGTGCACTGCACGCGATGTCGCGCGAGCGCCGCGCGAATGGGTTTTAGCGTCAGCTCGTCGACGTCGAGCGGCGAAAGGTGTGGGCGTTTGCCCATCAGCATGACCGACCCATAGCCCAGCTCGGCCGCCTTGGCGATGAATTCAGGCACGTCCAGCCGATGTTGGCCCCACAGTCCGGCGTAGCTGACGGAAAACAGGCTCAGTTGCACGGTATCGGCCTTTCGTCTCGAATCGGGCATCCGATCCCACAGGGTGTTCGGACGCGTGCTGCCAAAACGCTCCTAGTATAATGGTCGTGCCATGACTGACCACAAGACATCACGACGCGACGCGCTCAAGCAAGTGACCGGCGCCACGGCCCTGGCTCTGGCCAGATTGCCGCTGACGGCCCGGGGCGCAGGCGCGGCGTCGAATCCAATTCTCGACGAAAACGCCAAACC
>JBGQHN010000389.1:0-3376 GCA_041497975.1 Planctomycetia bacterium
ATGGTTGGTCGGCTCGTCGAGCAGCAGAATGTCCGGCTTCTGCACCAGCGCTTCGGTGATCGCCAACCGCTTCCGCCATCCGCCCGACAGCGTCGCCGCCTCCGCGTCAAGATTGGTAAATCCCGCGCGCCCGAGAATCTCCGCGACGCGCGAAAGCCGCTCGCTGTCTGGGACTTTTGCCTCATCAAAAGCTTTGTCGATTACCGATCGAATCGTTTCGCCCGCCGCAAACTCCGATATCTGCAGCACGCAACTCAGTCGCGTCCCTTTGCGAATGGCCACATCCCCGCTGTCCGGACGCACTCTGCCATTCAGCACCTCCAACAGCGTCGATTTCCCCGACCCATTCGGCCCAATGATCCCGATCCGCTCCCCTTCCGAAACCGTGAACGAGATATTCCGGAAAAGTGGCGCTACCCCATATCGCTTCGACAATCCCTGTGCGCTAATGATTGGTGGCAAGTGTCTCGCTGTTCTCCTCGAAGCAGTATCCACTAAGAGTACCAGCCCCCGTGATCCGGCACGAACGCCGGTCTAGAGTGAAGAACGGTTTGCATTTTGCGCCATTCACGGGCACTCTTTTGCCCGCCGTGTCAGTAGGGGAGAGTCTATGAATCGCGCCCAAAGAACTGGCGGAACCGCCGCGATCGGCGTCGCACTCGCAGTTTTTCCCTTGGCGGGCCGCGACGTTCCGCGATCGCATCAGGAACAGAGCCAAGCGACGACAGCCCCAGTTACGGTCCATCGCGCCGCGACGTTCGACGTCTCGCCGCCGCTCGGTTCCCTGCGCAGCTCCGGTGCCACAACGGACCCTCCCGACTGCGAAGGCGCAGCCTGCGGCACATCTCCGGGCGATCCGGATCTGGATGCCGGCCAAAAGTCCGCTGATGAACTACCACCCGCGCCGATCATTACCGCAGCCAGCGCCGCGGTCGAGCAAACTTCGCAGGGCCAGCGGCCGTCCGTGCCGTTGATCGAAAGCTTCGACGGGCTCGGCGCTGGCTTTCAAGGCCCGCAGGGCACCGGCGCGTTCGGCAATCCCTCTGACAACAGCCTCGCCGTCGGCCCAAACCACGTCGTCCAGATCGTCAACTCGCGGCTCGCGGTCTACACGAAGAAGGGCGCCACCTACGACAAGACCGGCACGGTGTTATACGGCGCCGTCCCGACCAACACGGTCTTCGCCGGCTTCGGCGACGTCTGCGAGGCCCGCAACAACGGCGACGCCGTCGTCCGCTACGACCAGCTTGCAGGCCGCTGGCTGATCGTGATGCCGATTTTCGGACGCATTGCCCCAGGTGAATTCCAGAAGCCTGGCGAACCGCCGCCGCCCAGCCATCCCGCTCTCCCCGGCCAGCTCGCCCAGCCCGGCCCGGCCGCCGCGCCGCCCGCGAATCCTCCGCAGCCACAGCCGCCGCCACAACCTGCCTCTGGCGGTAGTCAGCCGCAGCGTTCCCCGGCGCCCGATGCCTCCGCGCAGCCGCAAGGAACCTTCGCGATGTGTTACGCCGTGAGCACGGGCGCTGACCCACTCGGTCCCTACTATCGCTATGCCTTCGAGCGCACGCTGTTCCCCGACTATCCGCGGCCGGCCATCTGGCCCGATGGCTACTACGTGCCAACAAGCACCGGCGACGACGTCATCCAGAAACACGTCTGCATCGCCGATCGCGCCAAAATGCTGGCGGGCCAGCCCGCCACCGAGCAGTGCATCGTCATCGACGGTGCCAATTTTCTGAACAACGCCGACATCGACGGCCATCGCCTGCCGCCGCCCGGCGCGCCGAACATCATGATGGCCGCTGGGGGCACGCAGCTCAAAAAAATCTTCGATGACGATGGCATCTACGTCTGGAAGGTTCACGTCGACTGGCAAACGCCGGCCAAGACGAACGTCAGCGGCCCCGCGAAAATCGCGGTCGCGCCGTATCACTACCTCTGCAACGGCCAGTTGACGAACTGCGTGCCGCAGCCCGGCACCGACCGGCGGCTCGACGTGCAAGGCGACAAGATCATGCAGCGCCTCGTCTACCGGAGGGTCGGCAACCACGAGTCGATCGTCGCTGCCCACTCGGTCGCCACTCACGCAGGCGGCGGAGGCGTCCGCTGGTACGAGTTCCGGCTCGACAAAAAGCGTGATCCCTATCTATACCAGCAGGGCACCTACGCGCCCGATGGTTTCTACCGCTGGATGCCCAGCATCGCCATCGATCGCAAGGGCGGCATCGGCGTCGGCTATTCTTTCGGCGGAACTCCAAACTTCGCCGGCCAGCGCTTTGCGGCGCGGTTGGCCAATGACCCGAAAGGCGCACTGACGCTCCACGAGACGGTGCTGGCCAACGGCGCGGCCGCCCAGACCAACACTTTCCGCTGGGAAGACTACACCACCACCGCCAGTGACCCGAGCGACGACTGCACGCTCTGGTACGTCGGCGACTATCTCGAAATCCGCGACGCGAGCTACCGGACCATGATCGGCTCGTTCCACCTGCCCGGCTGCACCGGCGGACGCTAGCAACCAGACGCTGTCCAGCTCGGTATTCATCCACGGAGGATTCATGGCACGAAGAACCAACAGAAGACAATTCCTTCGAGATGCCGGCGTGGGCATCACCGCGGGAGGAGCCGCACTGATTTTCGGCAGGAGCCTGTTGGCGGCGCCTTCGCACGTGCTGATTGGCTTGCAGCTCTACACCGTTCACGAAGAGCTCAAGAAGGACCTCCCCGGAACGCTGCGCGCCGTCGCTGCCATCGGCTATCGCACCGTAGAATTGGGAGAGGACGACTATCCCGCCAAAGTGTTACGCGACGCGATCGCCGCAAGTAGCCTGACGTGCCTGGGCGGACTCTGCCAAACCCACGATATCGCCGAGCAGCCCAATGAAACCATCGCGCGCGCCAAGACGCTCGGCTATCGATATTTGTCCTGCGCCTGGCCCCAGGGTTTGGACTCCGCCTTCCACGTCAATCGAGCTCGCACGGCGAACGCGCTCACTCTCGACGATTACCGCCGGCACGCCGAGCTCTTCAATCGCTTCGGCGAAAAGTGCCGCCAAGCCGGCCTCCAACTCGTCTACCACAGCCACAATTTCGAGTTCCAACCAATCGACGGCGTCGTCCCCTATGACCTCTTGATGCAACACACCGACCCAAAGCTTTTCCAGATTGAGCTGGATACCTATTGGGTCGCACGCGCCGGAAAAGATCCCGTCGACTTCTTCCACAAATACCCAGGCCGCGTCGCGACGTTGCACATCAAAGACATGAAGCCTGTAAAAGGACCCACCTTCGATGTCGAGGCCGGCCGCGACGCCTTCACTGAAGTGGGCAGCGGCACGATGGACTGGAAGCGCATTCTCGCCGCCGCCGACGCCGC
>JBGQHN010000390.1:0-3345 GCA_041497975.1 Planctomycetia bacterium
AGCCGCCCACGACGTTGATCGTGGCGGCCGTAACCGCGACGAAGCCCAAAATGGTGCTGAACTTGCTGAACTGCGCTCCGGCGGCGACTAGCGAGCCGACCAGAGAAATGCCCGAAATGGCGTTGGTGGCCGACATCAAGGGCGTGTGCAATAGCGCCGGCACCCTGGTGATGATTTGATAGCCGACAAAGCCGGCCAGCACGAAAACGTAGAGGCGCAGGAAGGGAATGGTGAGACCCTGCGATGTTTCCTCCACCGCCAGGAGGAAGAAATTGCCAAGCGCGGTCATGAAGTTGATCTCACCGGAAACTCAAGCGGCAGCCGGACAACTTGCGGCCTCTGGGGCGAAACGATGCGGCAATGCTACCGCTGGCAGTAGGGCGTCGCAAGGGCAGCGAATGGCCTGAAAAGAGGCCAGAAATATAAATAAAAATAAGATTGACATTCATAAAACTGATATTAACATTAAGTTGAGGTTCAATATTATTCATTCGGGCAACGGCACGAATCTCATGAGTACGGACCATTTGGCGGAGCAATTGCGTGACCCTCCGGTGCGGTGGATCGATCGACTGAGCGAGGAAGATCTGATGTTCCTCAAGCGGTTCGTGCTGGCTTCCGGTTCGCTTAAGCAGTTGGCGACCGAATACGGGATCTCCTACCCCACGATCCGCTTGCGGCTCGATCGGCTCATCGAGCGGGTCAAGGTGCTGGACAACGCACAGATCACGAGCGAGTTCGAGCGCACGGTGCGTCTGCTCTATGCGGACGGAAAGATCGATATGGAAACCCTCAAGCAATTACTGGTCGCGCATCGGCGCGAAATCACGTGAGTCTTGCCTTGCGAGGAATCTCATGAGAACGTCATCCTGGAGTGTCAGCGTTGTGCTCGTTGCGGTCGTGACCGCGAGCTGGATGGGCACCGCGCGCGCGGAGGACCGAAGGCCGGTGAAGCAGATTCGTTGGAGCGATGAAAAGGCGGCCGAGAATCTTGCGGCGGGCGAGATTATCCCGCGCGCCGGCGACGATCGGGCCGAACAGCTCGTGGTGCACTGGCCCAAGGACGGACCGACGTCGCTCCGGATTCTCACGCTGAACGATCCCGGGGTCGGCCCGCCCGCGTACGTGCTGCGCGGCCGCGTGCGGTATGACGATGTGAAGAGTCCCGGATACCTGGAGTTGTTGAGCTACTTCGCCACTGGCGGGCCTTACTTCACGCGGACAAACGCCCCGGCCGGTCCGCTGCAAGCGCTCGACGGCACATCCGATTGGCGCGACTTCGAGTTGCCGTTCCAGGTTTCCGGTCCCGATCTTCCCGCCGGTCAGGTTCGGCGGCCGACCAAACTGGAGCTGAACCTGGCGCTTCCGGGCGGAGGCACGGTGTATCTGAGCCGGCTGGAACTGGCACAACTCAGTGACGGTGTCGCCGCGAGCGGCGGCTGGTGGAGCGGCCAAACGGCTGGACTCGTGGGCGGACTTGGCGGGGCGGCAGTGGGATGCTTGGGCGGTCTCATTGGGACGTTGGCATCGATCGGACGAGCGCGCGTCGTCGTCATACGACTGTTGGTCGCCTGGATCCTCGCCAGTGTGGTCGTGTTGATCGTTGGAATCGTGGCATTGGCACTCGGGCAGGCGTCTGTCGTCTATTACCCCCTGCTGTTATTGGGTGGGCTGGGAGTGCTCTTGCCCGCAGTATCTCTGCCGCAGGTGCGCCGCCAATATGAACGGCGAGAACTCCGCCGCATGGAAGCGCTCGATGCGGGGTAGTGCGAATCGCCTATTCGCTATGTTCGGCGCATCGTAAAACCGTCAGGCCGTCTTCTTCAAATACTTGTCGAACCAATCGAACAGCGCATGCTCGGCCCGCTCGGCGTCGGCGCCCGTGAACCCGTGGCCGGCATCTTCGAGCTCCAACAACTGCGCTTCGACGTCGGCCGCCTGGAGACGATCGAACATCCACGTGGCTTGTTCGAAGGCCACGTAGGGATCTTTCGTGCCGTGCAACAGCAGCGTGGGGGCCGCGTGCGGCGTGACCCAGGCGAGCGGGCTGGCCAGAATGTGGCGTCGCCGCGCGTGCTCGACGTCGCCGCCCAGGAACAGCGGCAACACTTCGGCCGCATCGACGCTCTTGCCATACGATTTCGTAAAGTCGCTGGGGCCATAGTAGTTCACCACGCACGTCACTGCGCTCGACTGCTCGGCGTTGCCGCCGTCGCCTTCGAATTGCTCGACGCCGGCGGTGACACCCAGGAACTGCGCCAAATGCCCGCCGGCCGAATCGCCCACCGTGCCGATCCGATTGGGGTCGATGCCGTATTTCGCGGCATTGGCCCGCATCCAGCGGACCGCCGCCTTGACATCCTGGACCGCGGCCGGAAATGGGTACGTCGGCGCTAGGCGATAACTGACCGTCGCGGCCACGTAGCCCCGCTCGGCCAATTGTCGGCAAAGCTTGTTCCAGCGGTCGCGGTTTCCGGCCCGAAATCCGCCGCCGTGGATGCACAACACGGCCGGCGCGGGAGCCCGCCGTTCGCTCGGCCGGGCCAGGTTGAGTTTTAGATGCTGTCCGTCGGGGTTCGAGTATTCGATCCCCTGCTCGAACACGATTTCGGCTGAGCGGGCCAGGCCGCCGGACAAGAGAACAAGGACGAATGCCAGCGGGGCGTGGCGCGTTGAGCGCTCGGCCATATCGGCCTCCTTTGGGTCAAATCGAATAGTTGCATTTCTGCGCGATGCCGCGAGTATGCGCCGTGGCAGGGCGGCTGTCCACAAGTCGTCAACGCCCCTCCTGCGGCGCTTTGACACCCGGCGCGCGGCACGCTAGGTTTTTAGGAAGTCTGGGTTGTCGAAAAATATTCCCGCGCACTCTTTCTGCTACGGAGGTCTCCCATGAAGCTCGTCCTCGTTTCACTCGCTGTTGTGCTGTTTGCCCTTGCCGTGCCGGCTGTGGCCGCCGACGAAAAGAGTCCGCTCGATTTCAAAATGAAGAGCCTCGACGGCCAGCCGGTCGACCTGGCCAAATACAAGGGCGAAGTCGTGTTGATCGTCAACGTCGCCAGCAAATGCGGCCTGACTCCGCAATACAAGCAACTCGAAGCGGTCTACAGCAAATACAAGGACAAGGGCTTGCAGGTTTTGGGCTTCCCGGCCAATGAATTCCTGGGCCAGGAACCGGGCACGGACGAGGAGATTTCGACGTTCTGCACGAAGAATTACGGCGTCGATTTTCCCATGTTCTCCAAGGTCGTGGTCAAAGGCGAAGGCATTTGCCCGCTGTATCAGCATCTGACCTCGAAAGAGACCAACGCTCCTTTCGACGGCGACATCAAGTGGAATTTCGAAAAG
>JBGQHN010000391.1:0-3317 GCA_041497975.1 Planctomycetia bacterium
ACTGCTTGCTTGTCAAGCAGTGCAACGTCCAGCAAAACACTGCTAGGCGAGCTAGCAGTGGCACACGATCGGCTTGACCAGGTGGTTTTGAAACCAGCTCTCGCGAACCTCGAATCGTCACCTTTGACCCAGCGTGAGCATTTGATGAGTGCCAAGCGCAAGCGACACGCCGCGTTCATGGTCCCGCTGGGCCGAATCGCCGTTTTCTACGTGCCGGCCGAAAAGATGGACGACCCGCAGTACGGCGTCGATGGGCTGACGCCGACCGAGATGTTCGACCAGTTCTTCCTGCGCAAGTTCGGCGGATTGACGCATGAGGAAAGCCACATCCGCGGCCAGTGGACGAGCGACGACGGCCAAAAGGTGTTTACCGATCTGCACCAGCGCTACGAGGTCTCTTTCTCGGGCAAGAAAAAGGCCAACGAGTTCGTGAATTTCCTGGCGGAAATGTGCGGCCGGCTGCGCGAGGAATCCATCTACCTGACGATGGGCACGCGAGCCTGGCTGGTCAAACCGCGACCAGCCGGGTAGCACGCGCCGGAGCCACGTCGGCGCAATCGGCGCGTGAATAACTCCCGCTCGAATCCAGCGGATTTTCCGTGGCAAGCGGCTGGTCCGGCGCCGGCGAGTTGAAGTCAGGCGCCCTAAGCAACACGTCGAACGTCGCGTGACAATACGTGCAGCGGGCCTTCGTGCCCGACGAATCATCGCCGGCCGCCTGAGTAAGTTCGATTCCAGCGGCCGGGCCGCGGCGAGCGTTCGTTATTTCGTGGCGATGCCATAGACGAGATATCGCCACCGTTCGGGCGTGACGCGATTGAGCAGCGCCTGGTCCATCGCCGACAGGATACTTCGCTGCCGCTCCGTGCGGCCGAAGACGCCGAGCACGCCGGTGGTGCGCATTTCACATCGCGAGAAACGCTGTAAGAACGTGCGCATTTCGTCGGTGGTCACATAGCGGCACCACGCTCCCCAATGAACGCATCGCTTGCGCACGAAGCGGTGCAACAAGGAACCCGTCAGGTTCTCGGCGAACAACAGCTTGCCGCCGGGCTTGAGCGCCTTGTAGATCTGGTCGATCGCGGTTTGCTGCCGTTGGCGATTGTCGCCCCAGCCGACGTTCACCAATACCGACTTGAAGGTGACGATGTCGAAGTGGTTTTCGTAGGGGATGGCCGTAGCGTCAATCGTCGCATACTCGATCCGTGAATCGAGATTGTATTTTTTGTGATGCACGAGCGCCCAGGGCCTGTTGTTTTCCAGGTCGGAACAGACGACGGCTTTGTTCTTCAACCCCAGCCACAGCGACAAGCCGCCATCGCGCGCCCCCAGCTCCAAGCAGGTGTGAACGCTGTCCCAGTCGACGTTGCGGTCCCAAAACTCGAGGGCTTGCGACCAGTTGCGGATGTCCCACTGGACGATGTCCGTCAACAGTTGCTTGTCCATCATGTCACGCATCCTTAGCAGCCGGGCGAGCACTCGCCGTCATTCTGGCTCGCGGGGGGTTTTCTGGGTAGCCACCGGCGCGCCATCCCCTGGCCGTGGAATGCCGTCGGCATCGAGCAGATGATTCGCTACACGATGATCGGGCAATGGGCCGGACATGCTACCGTGTCGACGCCGTGGGCAAAAGATCCCCGTTCGACGCCGCGCGCTCTTGCCGCGCGACCTCGGCCAGCATGCACAGCCCGATGGCCAGGCCGAGCCCGATGTTGAAGGAAGGATTGAACAGGATATCGCGCGTAAAGTTGCCCCGCACGAACCACAGAATGACCATCATCCGCATCAGGCGCACGGCGTCGCGCAGCGGATCGTCCTTGCCTCCCAGCTTGCCGCCGGCGCGCGGTTTCCAGGCATACATCGTCCAACCGACGACGAATAACGCTCCCAGGCAGAGCAGGCCGCTGGCGGCGAACAAGTGCGCGAAGATGTTATGCGCTTCCAGCACCGAATACTGGTGGGCCACCGACAGACGGCGGCCGATTTCAAACGGCAGGATCTGCGGAGAAATGCCGATGATCGGATTTTCCAGGCCGATGTTCAGACACGCATAGATAATGTCGCGCCGTACGCGGTCGCCATGGTAGCCCGACACGGTTTCGTGAAGCTTCTCGTCCAGCACTTTCGTGCTGCCGTACTGCACGATCCAAAATGCCACGGCGGCTGAAATCGCTCCCACCAGGAGCAGGCCCTTGCCGCGCCGGTCCCAAAACAACATCAGCCCCACGAGCACGGCGCCCACATAGCCCGAGCGATTGCCGCTCATGAAGATGGCAGCCAATGCCGGCAGCGTCGAGGCGACCAGAATGGATTTGACAACGATGGGAACGGTTTTCATCCGCAGCGCGATGTACCCGGACATCAAGATGGCCGGCAACGCGAACAGGGAGTATGAGTTTTTGTTCGCGCCCTGAATCGCTTCGACGCCGCCCTCGGTCGGATCCTTCAAACCGTTGACCGCGAGAATGGCCACGGCAATGCTCAGACCCAGCGCGCCGGCTACCATGTCGCCGCGGCGCCGCACCAACAGGGCCACCGTAGCGATCGACACCACGGACGACGCGGTCTTGAATATCTCGCCAAACGCCAGGCTGCCACCGTTGATGGCCGAAAAGCTGTACATGGCCGTGAAGACAACCAGCGCCGCCAGCACGCGGAACGGAAACTCCCCGATTCGCGCCATCGTGACCAAGGGAAACGCTAGCGCGATCGGCACCAGGTAGGGGTGCAACAACAGCCCGCCGATTTGCGGCCGCAAGCTGGGAAATCCCGAGCACACCACCAAGATCGAGGCGATGAACAGCCAAATGCCGGTCAGCGACAATCCGCCAATCGCGGTCTTTTTGGTCCCGGCCGCGGGGGCTGGCAGGGGCAAAACGGCGGTCAAGGACATGGCCGACTGAGTGCTCATAGAACGATCGACGATTTATGCGGCGGCTCGAAAGTAATCGCACCTGGCCCTAAGCATTATTGCCCCCGTAACTATTACCCCTATTGTAGCATTCGTTGCCAATTCGCGCCGGGCCGTTGGGCCGTCAACACGGGCCGCCGGCCCGGCTTTGCGGTTGGGGGGCTGCACCGTTTGCGGCGACTGGCTTAAGGCCGGCTTGCGTAATTCAGCGGACCGACTACCATAATCCTCCTGGTCACTGCCTTGCTGTGACAATCGCCGAGTTCGCCGTAACCACGGCGAAACGGGGGACCCGATGTTTGGGGTGAATCCGGCCGCAAGCCGGAAGGGGAATCTCAACTCCTAACCCGTCAGCTAACCTCGTAGGCGTTTGAGGAATTCGACGGCGCCCGCCGCGACCGTCTCT
>JBGQHN010000392.1:0-3278 GCA_041497975.1 Planctomycetia bacterium
CGGTGATATTTCCTGTTATGGGTAGGAGGTCCAACCGCCACGCTTCTCGCGCGGCGTCGGCCAGGGACGGTCTTCAAGGTTGGTGACGCCGCAGGGAACTTGCCATCGCGCACGATACCGAAGCAACCCAGTATACGCCTTGAGTTTCCGGCCATCAAGCGGGGTTCAATGCGGACGGACCGCCTCAAAATGGGTCGAGGGCTTCCCCGCCGGCTCGCGTCACCAGGGCATCGTACAGCAGCGGCTCGATCGAGTCGTCGATGAACCGCGCCGAGCCGTCGCCCAGCAAGTGCCCGACCTGACCGGCGTGCATGCTCGACGGGCCGTGCAGGCTGTTGATCGAGTCGTTGCTGTCGCCCCACAGGTAATACGGCTGATAATTGAGCGACGATTCGCCACGGGCGTAACTGGGCACATTATCCACGTCAAATGGCCTGGCCACTGCGGCCGCTCCGGTGCCGTCGATCCAAACGGCCGCGTTTTGCTCGCGGGTCTCGGCAATAAAAACCGTGTGGGACAATCCGTCGCTGACGTCCTTGAGCCGCGTGTCGGATTGGCAATAGATCGTGCCGTCGGGTCGTCTCCGCCCGTCCGGCCCCGGCCCCCACAGGCTGCCGACCGTCGTCGCGCCCAAGGCGACGTAGTTGCGAATCGCCAATGAGCGGGAAATTGCCGTGTACTTGGGCTCTTCGGAAAAATCGGATCCCATAAATGACGGACATCGGTACGACGACACGACGGTTGTGGCCGCCTGGCGATTGCCAGGAGCTAGCGCCGAGATGTTGTAGTCGATCGAGCCATGGAGCGACCCCTCTTCCAGAAAGGGCAGCACCAGGCTGGCCCAGCTATGAAGATGGACGCTCTGGTCGCGTTCATAATTCCAAACGCCGACGTCGAGGGCGCTGGTGCTGGCCGGCGGCAGGCGACGGTGAGCATCCGCGTAGGCGTGCAGCGCGAGCCCGAGCTGCTTGAGATTGTTCAGGCATTGCAAGCGTCGCGCGTTCTCGCGGGCGGCTTGCACGGCCGGCAGCACCAGCGCGACCATCAGGCCGACGATCGCGATGACGACCAATAATTCGACGATCGTGAAACCGCCGCGGTCTTCGAAGCGTTGCATGCTTCCGCAAAAAGCGGTCCGCGGGCGAGCACACCGCGACATGGCCGGCGCCTTTTTCAGTGCATCGCTGCCCCAGCGGCCATTCTATGGCAAAACGCCAACCGCGTCAGATGGTTAGATTAGCGATCGATTTGCGTTTTCGGCAGACTGCGGCGCAGCTCTTGGACTCCGGCCTGGGTGACTTTGGTGTGTCGCAGGACCAGGGTGGCCAATTCGCGCAGGTCTCGCAAGTGCGACAAACCGGCGTCGGTAATCGCGGTATTGCCCAGGGACAGCGTGCGCAACTGGGACAAACCCTCGAGCGCCGTCAGGCCCGAGTCCGTGATCTTCGTGCGTCCCAGGTGCAGCGTTCGCAGTCCCGGAAACGCGCGCACTTGGGCCAACCCGGCATCGTCGAGCTCCGTGGAGACCAGATATAAGGTCTGCAAGTCTGCAAGACCCGTCAAGGCCGCCAGGCCCTGGCCGGTGATCTTCGTATTGGTCAGGTTCAAGGAGCGAATCTGCGGCAGAAAGCGGAGCCACGCAAGGTCTGCGTCGGTGACCCTGGTGCGGCTCAAATCCACCTCAACGACTCGAGACTGGTCGTCGGTTTTGTACTTGCCGCCCAGTTCGTTGATGGCCCCGATCGCCTGCTGATCTTTTGGCATGGAGCAGCCGGCCAACGCCAGAGTCGCCGCGACGGCGATTGCCAGACAGCTTCGAGCAAGACCTTTCATGGTGAACTCCATTTGACCATTGGCCGAAATACTGAGCTTGGCGGCGCAATTGTGGTTGGCAAGGGCGGTGTTGTCGCTAGGCGGTATTCTCCCGCTCGACGCTCTTGATCATCTTCAAAAACTCTTCCATGTTGGCGGGTCGATTTTCCGGCGCCGGGTCCAGGCAAGCCAAGATCGCTTTCTCCAGGCGTGGATCGATTTTCGGGCAGAACTTGCGAATGTCGGCGGGCTCTTGCGAGCCGTGGGCCATGGCTTCCTTTCCGGCGCCGCGTGGCCAGGGCAACTCGAAGGCGCACAGTTCAAAAGCCGTGACCCCGAACGCGAAAATATCCAGCTTCTGGCTCGTCGGTCGGCGCCGCACCACTTCGGGCGCCATGTAGTTGGCCGTGCCCGTGCGATTGCCAGGAAGCATAAAAACGGCCGTGGCGGGTACCGTCAAGCCGAAGTCGATCAGCTTGAGCGAGTCGCAATCCTTGGAAACCACGAAATTCCGCGGGCAGATGTCGCGATGGATGTAGCCAGCGCGGTGCACGGCCGCCAGGGCCTCGGCGGCCTGGCGAATTAATTTCACGCGTCGTCCGTTGAGCTGCTCGCTGCGACTGACGACCAGCGAGTTGAGTCCTGGCCCGTCGAGAAATTCCATCACGATGAACTGCTCGTTTTCGGTGGTCGTGCCGTGTTCGATCGTGCGCACGATGTGGGGGTGGACGAGCGTGAGGGCGATTTCGCCCTCTTTCGGCTTGCTGATCCCCACGAACCGTGCTTCCAAGGCGGCCGTTTTTTCGCGGTCCAGAATCTTCAGCCCGACGATTTCCTTCGTGGTCCGGTCGCGGGCCATGTAGAACGTCGACATGGTGCCCGAGATTGCCTCGCGCAACAATTCGAATCGCGAGCGGATGTTGACTTTGGAGCCGCCCTTGAAAAAGTTTGCCAACAAGCCCATACAGTTCGTCTCTTGCTCGCTCGGAGCACGCGGGAGTGCTCGCGAGCACGTCTCTTCTCTTGAGCCAGTTTCAAAACTGCTCGGCGAGGGAGATGGTCCCAAGTGCCCAGGTAGCCGTGGCAGAATGGGGATCGTCGCCGCGGTTTTGACGCTGCCTTTACTCTAAGTCGCGAGCCGCGCGCAGACAAGCGAAGCGAGTTACGGTGGACCAATCGCTGGAAAAACGGCGCGAGCTGACAACCTTCTAATGCATGCTTTTGGCGTCGCGCGCCATCTTGCCGCAGTAGTCGATCGCACGGGCAATTTCGCTTTTCAAATCGCTGCGGCGCACAATGCGGTCGATGTAGCCGTGCTCGAGCAGAAACTCGCTGGTTTGGAATCCCTTGGGAAGTTCAATGCGAATTGTCGCCTGAATCGTCCGTGGGCCGGCGAATCCGATCAGCGCCTTGGGCTCCGCGATGATGATGTCGCCCAGCGAAGCGAAGCTCGCGGCGACGCCGCC
>JBGQHN010000393.1:0-3271 GCA_041497975.1 Planctomycetia bacterium
CCACAAGAACTCGTCCACCTGCTCGACAGTCGGCGGCAGGCCGAGCAAGTCGAGGCTCAAGCGACGCACCAGCGTGGCTCTGTCCGCCTCGGCCGACGGCTGCAAACCGGCGGCTTCCAGGCGCGCCAGGACAAAGGCATCGATAGGATTGCGCGGCCAGCGGGGGTTCGTGACTTGCGGCGTCGCCGGACGCGTCAGCGGTTGGAACGACCAGTGGTCAGTTTTGCGCCGGGGATCCGACACGGACGAATCGGGCGGGACGTTGGCGCCCCCGTCGATCCAGCGCTTGAGCTGTTCGATTTGCGCCGGCTCCAACGCGGCGCCCTTGGGCGGCATTTTCGATATTTCGTCGCTGCCGCCGCTGACCGCGTGAATGAGCAAGCTCTCGCTGGCTTTGCCGGCCACGATGGCTGGGCCGCTGTTTCCGCCCGAGGCGATCGCGGCGCCACTATCCAAGCGCAGGCCGGACTCCTGCTTCGTGGCTCCGTGACATTCTTGGCACCGCGCGGCGAAGATGGGTCGGATATCGCGTACGAAGTCAATGTCTTCGCCGGCCACGCTCCGGGTTACAGAAGCAAGTGCGACACAGCACCAGACAACGCCGCTGGATAGACGCGACAGCCGAGCGCCGGCAAGCCAACCTGGCTGGCCCGCTGCAAATGGTCGGGTGGGACTCATGCGGTGGTGTGGAATGCGGGGGCAATCGGTTCTCAAACCGACCGACGCTTCCGAACATCATAGACCAAACGAGGGGCCGTGAGAACTACTTGACGAGCCGCGGCGCAACCGCCGTGGGCCCTCTCCAGCCCGTCAAAACTCGCTTAGTTTCCGCAAAAGCACCGCGTGTCCCAGCGCCGATAGCCGGTCGAGGTGGTGTGGCTCTATGATCGTTAAACTCTTGGATAGTCCGAGCGTCGCCAGCGCCGTCGCGTAGTATTCCGCCAGCGACGCGGCGGCGCACAGCAACAGCCGCTGGCTGGAGAATTCGGCGTCGCGCAGGTAAGCCAGCTCGCTCCCGATGAGCAGGCCGCTCAGAAAGGCGCGATTGCTCTGCTCGCTCGTATTGTTGAGTAGCTGGCGAGTACGTGTGCGAAATAGCGCGGATGACAATGAGAGCTTGGCCCCCTCGTCGATACCCGCTTGGAATGCAGCGACGGACTCTCCGGTTTTTAGTGCCCCTTGAGCTTCCTCTCGACCGATCGAGTGGCGCAAAATGCTGTGCTTGCCAAGCACGTCGAACAGCTCGCCGGTCATGAACGTTCGAAAGCCCTGGATTTGCCCAGCCAGAACATTCAGATGCTTGGAGTGCGTGCCCGGCATAATGACGAGCGATCGATCGCGGAAACCCGATGCCACGGCAAGCTCAAACAGCCCCAGGGCTTGAGTCTCTTCGCCGCGCATGACGTCGTCAGCCGAGCACGCGCCTGATACCAGAATCACCCGATGATCGAGGCCGTCGCCGGACAACGGCGCTAACTCTTGCCAGACCAGGCCGGTCGCATCCAAGGCAAAAGGCAGCCGGGCATAGGGCAGGGCCTGCCATCCGATCGATGAGCTGGCCATGCCGGAGATAAGTACTGGGGCCCGATCCAGTGACTCGGCGAGCTGGGCGCTCAATTGGCGCAAGCCGTTTTCCAGGGTGGTTCGGAAGCGGTCGGCGCGCGACAACCCCCAAGTCGCTTCCGCCAGGCGCGCCGCGCCATCGTCGGACCGAAACTCAGCGACAATTTTGACCCCTTCGGTGCGGACGGCCCGCAATCGAAAATGGGTCGTTCCCCAATCGCAGTTGACGAAAAATAACATTCTTTATGGAAAAACTCCCGGCTGTGTGGCTTGCTCGCTATGGCGTCCTGTGGCCGCCCCAGATCCCCCGGCTTATCCGGGCGACGCACGTACACCGGATTTTTGGCACAGTTTGAGTGCTTTTACCGCGAAACTTTTAGTACCCCTGTGGGTATCAATAGTGATGAGGGAATCTTGGCGGCTTTTCTCGGGACGTCAAGCAACTGGGCAGTCGTTAGAACTGGTTTCAAAACCGTCGGGGACTGTCCAAATTTTGCGCAGTCCTCGGAGCAAAATGGGACTGTCCCCCTCTCCGAGACGGTTTTGAAACTGCTTGTAGTGACAAGGGTTGGAATGACCGTTAAGAATCCAGCGCGTTCGGCGGGCTTCACACTTGTCGAGCTTTTGGTCGTGATCGCGATCATGGCGGTTCTGATTGGCATGCTCTTGCCGGCGGTCCAGTATGCCCGCGCCGCGGCCCGGCGCACGCAGTGCCTTTCGCAATTGCACAATATCGGCGTGGCAATGGAAAGCTACATGGACAGTCACGGAGAGCGTTCAAAGTATCCCGACGCCGCGACGCTGCCGAGCCTGGTGACGACGCCGCCGCACCCATCGCTGGTTACGGTGTTGGCGCCCTATATCGAAGCCGAAACGACGGTTTTTCGCTGCCCGAGCGACGATGCCTCTTTCCGAGATGAGAACCGGGTGCTGAACGGCTTGCCTGCGGAAGGGAAATCCTATTTCCAAAACGAGGGCATCAGTTATGAGTATCCGGCCATCAAGCTGGCCAAGAAAACTCGCCAGCAGGTGATGGAGAATCGTAGCAGCACGACGGTTTGGATATCGTATGATTACGAATCGTTTCACGGACCCGAGGGGGACGATGGCTCGCGTTGTTTTGTCTATGCGGACGGTCATGCCGATTCGTCCTAGGTCCAAAACGTAGATGAGGACGGCCATGAATAATTCCCGAGTCATCAGTCGACCCCGAGCTACCGCGCGCGGAAAAGGCCAGTCGGAGTCCAAGGGTAAAAAGAAGTGGCTGGTGGCGGCGCTGCTGCTCTTTTTATTCGGGGGCTTGGGCGCCTGGGCGATGTCTTCTGGAACGGATCCGCAGCTAGTCAAGGTCAAGGAGCTGCGCGCCCAACTGGAAAATGCGCCTCCCGAACAGCGCCGCGAACTGTGGGGGCAAATGCGCGAGGAAATGTCGAAACTGCCCGAGGAAGCACGAGACGCGCTGTTTGCCGACAGGCGACAAGAATGGGAAGCGCGAGAGAACAAGATGATGAATGAGTTCTTCGCCATGACACACGCGGAGCAAGTTGCTCAGATCGACAAGCAGATTGACGAATCGGAGCGGCGCCGGGTGGAGCGCGAACGGCGGCGAGCCCAGGGGGGCTCGCAGGCCAATCGGCAGCCAGGTCAAGGGCGTGGCGGGCCGGGGGGCGGCCGTGGGCCCGGCGGTTTTGGCGGTGGACGCGGTGGC
>JBGQHN010000394.1:0-3237 GCA_041497975.1 Planctomycetia bacterium
CGTGATGGGGACCTGGCCGGTCTCGATCGCCAGCAAGCTGCCGATCAGCTCCACGGCGCCGGTACCGGCTCCCAGGTTGCCGAAGAAACTCTTGGGCGCTGTGACCGGCACGTCGCCCAGCAATTCGCGGATCGCAAGCGCCTCGACCCGATCGTGTTCCACCGTGCTCAGCCCGTGCGCGTTGACATGACCCACGTCGGCGGGCGCGAGACCGGCGGCGCGCAGGCTTTGGGTGATGGCCGCGCGGATGGCGTGGCCGTGAAACGTTTCGCCGGGGGTGCAGGCTTCGAACGCGCTGGCGAAGCCGGCGATGCGGCCGGCGATTTTGACCCGGCGGGCCTCGGCGTGCTGCCGGCTTTCCAGCACCAGGGCCGCCGCTCCCTCGCCGTAAACCATCCCGTCGCGATCGGCGTCAAACGGCCGGGAAACCTGCTCGGGATGTTCCCAGCGCGGTGAGTGCATCACGTTCTTGCGAAATGCCCAATTCAGCGGATGCAGCCGCGACCCTGTGCCGCCGACAATCATGACGTCAGCCTGCCCGCGCTCGATCACGCGCGCCCCCTCGGCAATCGCCAGCAAACTGGAGGCCTCGGCCAATACGATCGTGTTGTTCGGTCCCCGCGCGTCCAGCGCAATCGCCACGTGGCAGGCCGGCATGTTGGGAAGATACTTGAGCATCCACAACGGGTAAAGTTCGCTGATTGCTCGCTCGTCCCAGCGGGCGACGTCGAACCGATTGTCTTCGATGCAATGGCGAAACGCGTTGACCATCTCGCCCGGATCAACCTGGATCATGTCGGCGCCAAACACCACGCCAAAACGATCGGGCGAAACCTCGGAAGTCGTCAGGTTGGCCTGATCGGCGGCCATTTGCGCCGCGGCGAACGCGAGTTGAATGCCGCGCGACATCACCTTCAGGCTCTTGCGCGGCGTGACGTATTGCTTGGCGTCAAAGTCGACGACCTCGGCGCCGACGCGCACCGGGAATTCGGGCGTGTCGAAAATTTCCAAGCGGCGCACGCCGCTTTGGCCGGCAGCCAGCGCGTGCTCGACCGCCGCGCGGCCAATGCCAATCGGGCTGGTCACGCCGACCCCGGTGATGACGACTTGCGGCGTCGGTGAAATCATGGACTTAACGATCTGCCAGCGGGCCTGGTGTCCCCGACGAGCCAAGGGGCGTCGGTGCGCTCGCCACTGGCTGCATCTGCCCGAGCATGGGTGGATGATTACGTAAAGGTCAACAGTTAAGGAGGTTAGACAGCTTGGTCGAGGCAAAATCGACCATTTCGTATGTTAGCCCCTGGAATTGTCCCGAACAAGGACTTCTAGCTGGCGTCGGCGCGGGGTTTGCAGCTGGCATGCGATTTCCAGTGCCGAATTAGTTGCATTACGGTCGATATCAGGATAACACGGTAGCAGCCGATCGGCTGCTAACAATGGCAGCGGTGTTACGTCATGGATGTCCGGGAATCGAGTTTTTCGATCCCCTTCCCTTTGGCCCGACATCCCGAAAGTGGCGTGACCTCCCGTTGGATATTCTCCCGCGATCATACTTCCGTTGAGGACTCGTCGAATGGCAGAGAGCGCCGAGCGGCCCCTTGAATTTTCCCTAGGACAGGCCCGGCACATCGTCAAGGACCTGTTCACTCCTAATCCAGCCGTCTATTGGGCCGATTTCTTGCTGTCCACGTTGGGCGGCATGATTGCCTTCGGGCTCGTGCGCCGAGTGCTCGCGCCATTTTCAATTCAACAGGGCATCGCGTTGGTGATCTGCGGGTTGTGCTTCTATCGCGCCGTGCTGTTCACCCACGAGCTGACCCACATACGCGATGGGTCGTTTCGCTGGTTCCGCATTGTCTGGAACCTGGTGTGCGGCATTCCGTTTCTGATGCCCAGCTTCATGTACTACACGCACGTCGATCACCACATGCGAAAGCATTTTGGCACCAAGCATGACGGCGAATACCTGCCCCTGGCCACCAACGCGCCGTGGCATATCGTGGTCTACATGGGTCAGCCCTTTGTGATCCCGATCATCGCCGTGGTGCGGTTTTTGATTCTCGCGCCGATATCGTGGGTCAGCCCGGCGTTCCGCGATTTCGTGCACCGCCGCGCTTCATCGATGGTCATGGATCCCACTTACATTCGTCCGCTGCCGACCCGCAAGGTGTTGCGGATCTTCCGCTTGCAAGAAGCGTTGTGTTTCTTGTGGACGGCCGGCATCGCCGGCTTGCTGATCGCGAAGATCGTGCCCATCGGGTTCTTGATCGTGGCGTATATGACGAGCGTCATGATCTTGTTTCTGAACTCGCTGCGCACGCTGGGCGCGCATCGTTACGTGAGCGACGGCCGGGAAATGAACTTTGTCGACCAGTTGCTCGACTCGATCAACTACCCGCGGCGCCCGTTCATCGCGTCGCTGTGGGCGCCCGTGGGCTTGCGCTTTCACGCCTTGCACCACTTGTTCCCCTCGCTGCCGTATCACAACCTGGCCAAGGCCCACGCTCGATTGACGGCCGAGCTGCCCGCCGACTCGCCGTACCACTTGACGTCGAGCCCCAGCTTGACGTCGTCGCTGGTGCAACTGTGGCGCACGTCACGGGCCGCCGGCGCGAGACGATATCGGCCGAGTGCGCGCCAGCCGCACATGACCGGCGCCGGCCAAGGCCTGACCAGCGCGCATTCGTAGCGCCGCCGAAGGCGGCTAGCCCGGTGCCATGCTTCACGCTTCGTGAGCATGCTGAATCGTCACGTCGCCACGCGAATCGAGCCACCCTCTTGTGCCTTCGGCACCCCGACAAGTTGTCGGGGCCACCCAGAGGCGCGGTCAGAATTGCAGTTCGGCCACACTAACCCGACGCGCGAGCGAGGGTTCTTCGTGCCCCGGTGCCATCCTTCGCGCTTCGCGAGCATGCTGAACCGTCACGTCGCCACGCGAATCGAGCCACCCTCTTGTGCCTTCGGCACCCCGACAACTTTTCGGGGCCACCCAGCGGATGTGCTCTTGAACCTGTTCCCGTCCTATTGCAAAAAGGTTCATCAGCTACGCGAGTTCTTTGCGGTCTAGCGATAGACAACCTGCGCACGTCCAAGAATCCACGATGTCGTGGTCGTGCCCACCTGCCGTTGATCGAGGGCCGTCGATTTCAAGGAATGCTAGCGATCACTTGGATTGCAATGCTCTTTGTAACGCCCCACAAAATGAGACCGTCACTTTTGGTCAGTTTGATCTTGTGC
>JBGQHN010000395.1:0-3233 GCA_041497975.1 Planctomycetia bacterium
GCCAAGCGCGCTGGTCATTGCTCGTGCGCCGAGCCGCGTTGATTTCGTGCCAGTAGTTGTGCGCAATGATGGGCCGTCCCCAGTAGAACCGCGCTGCCATTGCACTGTAGGTCAACAAACCCGCGACAAACGCCGCCAAAAATAACCTCGTCGCAGCACGGGCAGAGCGCCACCACAGCGGACGGCTGCGCAGCTTGGCCCGGCGGATCAGCCTGGCCGCTTGTTCGGGCGAACCGAAGTCGGCCGCCAGTTTGTCGCCCGAGGTGCCTGCTGCCAGACCATCCGCGAAGTGCGCGATCAACTCGCGCGCCACGTCGTGCTGCTCGCGTCGCCACAGCCGGCTTCGGCGGACGACTGTGTAAACAAGGCCCGGCAGCGGAAGCGGCAGCGCCGCCGCGGCGATTTCGCGGCGGACGTCCAAGCGGGCCGAAAGATGACCGCGCAGCGCATCCTGCACGGGCGTGTGATAAGCACGCACCAGCCAATTCGACGCGGTCGGGTCGAAGTCGTACGTGGGAGCCATTGCCGTTGCCTCTGCCTGTCTATCCGGTCGCCCCGCCCAGCGCGGGCTGCAGCACGCCTAAACCTCTCATGGCTTTTTCAACCGCCCGCCATTGGGCCACATCGTGCGCCAGCCGTTTCTTTCCCTTGGCCGTAAGCGCGTAGTATTTGCGCGGACGGGCGGACGTGGCGTCCCGCCACTCGGCTTTCACCAGCCCCTGGGCTTCCAGGTTGTAAAGCAGCGGGTAGAGCGTGGACTGGCCCATGTCCAACACCCCATCCGAAGCACTGGCCAGGGCCTCGACCAGCTCATAGCCGTACCTGGAGCCGCTTTCCAGCAGCTTCAACACGGCCACCGGCCCGGCCCCTCGCATGAGTTCACGTTCAATTCGCACGGCGGCACCTCGCATTCATGGTCTCACATACTATGTGTAACATAGTAAAGGCACGCGTGGCCGTCAAGAGCGGGTCGCAGATTTCCGCCGGTGCCCGTTTTCTCAAGCATGAGCTCGGGACCACGTCAAACAGGACGGTGGCTTGCCGCGCGCTGGGTTTAACTCTTACAATTGAACGCCGGCGCCCGCCCAAGAGCGGCGGCCGCGATTCTTTTCGATATCCAACCAGGCGCACCAAAAACTCTCTGACCTTTCAAGGAGGTTTGTATGGCCACCATGACAAAGACCGCCCGCGGGCCGCAGATTCGGCAAACGCAATGTTTCATTGGCGGCCAGTGGGTTCCCTCCGTCAGCGGCAAGACTTTTGACACGATCAATCCGGCCACCGAGGAGGTCATCGCGCAAGTGGCCGAGGGAGACGCGGCCGATGTCGATCGGGCCGTCAAAGCCGCCCGCGAGGCTTTTGACAAGGGTCCGTGGCGGACCATCGACGCCCGCGAGCGGGGCCGGCTGATGTACAAGCTGGCCGACCTGATCGAGGAAGAGGCCGACGAGCTGGCGCAACTGGAAACGCTCGACAACGGCAAGCCGATCCGAGAATCGAAGCACGGCGATTTGCCGCTGACGATTGACTGCCTGCGGTACTACGCCGGATATGCTGACAAGATCCACGGCCAGACGATTCCGGTGCGCGGCAATTACTTTTGCTACACGCGCCGCGAACCGGTCGGCGTGGTGGGCCAGATCATTCCCTGGAACTTTCCGATGCTCATGGTGGCTTGGAAGTGGGGTCCCGCGCTGGCGGCCGGTTGCACGATCGTCATGAAGCCGGCGGAGCAAACGCCGCTGACCTGCCTGCGGATGGCCCGGCTGGCGCAAAAGGCCGGCATTCCCGACGGCGTGATCAACGTCGTGCCCGGCTATGGCCCCACGGCCGGCGCCTCGATCGTCAAGCATCCCGGCGTCGACAAAGTGGCCTTCACCGGCGAATACAAGACCGCGCAAATCATCATGCGGGACGCCAGCCAGACGCTCAAGCGCCTCACGTTCGAACTGGGCGGCAAAAGCCCCAACATCATCTTCGCCGACGCCGATCTCGACGCGGCCGCCCAGGGCACTCACGTGGGCTTGTATCTCAACCAGGGACAATGTTGCTGCGCCGGCAGCCGCGTATTCGTTCAGGAGAAAATTCACGACCAGTTTGTCGACAAGCTGGTGGCCATGAACAAGGCCCGCAAGGTCGGCGATCCGTTCGACCCGGCGACCGAACAAGGTCCGCAAATCGACAAGGCGCAGTTCGACAAGATCATGCACTACGTCGACCTGGGCAAGAAAGAGGGCGCCCGCTGCGTCACCGGGGGCACGCGGCACGGCGATCGGGGCTACTTCATCGAGCCCACGTTGTTCGCCGACGTGAAAGACAACATGTCGATCGCCAAGGACGAAATCTTTGGCCCGGTGCTTTCGGTGTTCAAGTTCAAGGACGTCGACGAAGTGATCGAGCGCGGAAACAGCACGTTCTACGGACTGGCGGCGGCCGTCTGGACCCGCGACATCGGCAAGGCGCACCGCCTGGCCAATTCGCTGCGGGCGGGCACCGTGTGGGTCAACTGCTACGACGTGTTCGACGCCGCGGCTCCGTTCGGCGGCTTCAAGATGTCGGGCATCGGCCGCGAGCTGGGCGAAGAAGGCCTGAAAGCCTACACCGAAAACAAAACGGTGACCGTGAGCATGGCGTAAGGGCGTGGAAAAAAGGGACTGGCTCCGAGCCAATCCGCGCGACGCGCCACGCTCCTTTGTGGGCCGAAGGCCCAACCTGCAATAGCCAGGGGCATCGCCGGGCGATGCCCCTGGACACCTGCGTTCGCGACGACTTGTGGATTGTGGTTAATTCGAACGTGCGCGCTCATTCTCGCACCGCGCCTACTTGGCCCCGGTTTGACAATCCGCGCGCACGCTCCGTAAAATGCCCTCTCTTGTCGTGAGCAGCGCGCGGGCAAATTGAATGGCGAAAACGACTTACAAGGATGCTGGCGTCGACCTTGAGGTCTATCGCCAGTCGATGGCCCGACTGCCAAAGCTGCTGCATCGGACGTACAGCCCGCGGGTCATCCCCAACGACGGCGGATTCGCCGGGCTGTTTCAGCTCGATTTTTCCAGCGCCCTGTTCGCCCGCAAGTATCAGGACCCGGTGTTGGTTTCATGCACCGACGGGGTGGGCACCAAGCTCAAGGTGGCGCAGCTTGCCGGGACGCACAATACGGTCGGCATCGACCTGGTGGCGATGAGCGTCAACGACGCTATCTGCTGCGGGGCCGAGCCGCTATTTTTCTTGGA
>JBGQHN010000396.1:0-3230 GCA_041497975.1 Planctomycetia bacterium
CCAAAGCCCGCTCCCTGCTGCGCAAGTCCTAGCGATGGATCAAACCTTGCGGTCCCTCGTTCGCAGTCGAGCCGGCGAGCGATGCGAATACTGCCGGCTGCCGCAAGTAGCTTCGCGGTTTGCACGCTTCCACGTCGAGCATGTCATCGCTCGCCAACATGGTGGTCCGACCGAATCGGACAACCTGGCGCTGGCGTGCAGCTTTTGCAATTTCCACAAAGGACCGAACATTGCCGGCCTTGATCCTGATAGCGGACAGATTGTGCCCCTGTTTCATCCACGCCGAGACAGTTGGACGGAACACTTTGCCTGGCAAGGAACGATGGTTGTCGGTCGAACCCCGACTGGCCGTGCGACTGTGCAGTTGTTGTCGATGAACGACTGGCAGCGCGTGGAAGTGCGAGACAATCTGCAAGCACTTGGCGAACCATTCGCAGATTGAGCCGCCGACTTTTGCTGACTCGCAAGTCGCCATCGGCACGTCCGCTTGGGCGAAGATCTGATCGACCGCGGGGCCATTGAAGGAGCGGTGTTTAGTCTCGGGGAGCGAAACTATTCCATCTCCCGGTTTATCAGTGATGGTCCTTTTTGCGTTCCGGATCCTTCGCCGATTTGAGCAGCTTGAGAAGTTCTTCGCTGCCTCGCTCTTTGGCAAAATCGATCGCCGTACGTCCATCTCGAGCGCGAATGGTTACGTCCGCGCCCGCGTCAAGCAGCGTACTCACAATAGCAAGGTATTTCCGTTCCGAATGCAGAGCCGCCAGGCCCCAAATCAGCGGTGTGTACCCTTCGTTTTCCTCAATGGCGTTGACGTCCGCCCCACGTTTGAGCAGCAGCCGCATGATCTGCATTTCACCCGCCGAAGCGGCATTCATCAGCGGGGTTCCATCATTCTCATCTCGCGAATCGACTGCGATTCCCTGTTCGAGCAACTGCCGAACCATGTCAATTTCTCCCCACCGCGCGGCTTCGGACAACGCGGTCGGCAGCCGGCCATCATCGATGAACATTTGAATCACGTGCTTCATTGATTGTCGTGCCATACGCTTCTCCATCAGAACCCGAAGCTCAACCCCGGCGCAGGAAAAAGAGACATCAGATTATTGGCGGCTATTCATGGCCACTCGAATCGCACCAACGGGCTCGACCAAATTGCAAACCCGTTTCGACGTGAAACACCGCGCCAACCACGCCGCCGGCGTGATCGCTTACCTCGCCGCTACTTCGCCGCTTGGGCCGGAACGACGTCTTTCCACAGCCAGCGCAGCGCGTCGGGAAGAATCGCGCCGCCGTGTTTGCCGTTGTGGGCGCCATCGCCGAATTCGAAGCGGTAGTCGTAGCCGGCGAACTTTAACGCGGCGGCCATTTCCTGATTGGCCAGCGGCCAGTTGCCGTGCAGATTGTCCAGATCGCCCGAGCCGTCTTGCAGGAAGACGCGAATCGGCTTGCGTTCGGTCTTGCGAATCAAGGCCGGATAGATGTGCCCGCCGCGAATGTTGGTGAAGCTGCCGACGTGGCTTAACACTTTTCCAAACGCATCGGGCCGCTCCCAGGCGACCGTCCAGGCGCAAATGCCGCCGGAGCTGATGCCGCAAATGGCCCGCTCGGCCGGATGGGTCGTCAGCTTACACGTCTTGCCCACCTCGGGCAGCATCTCCTTGAGCAGGAAATCGGCGTACTGGGGGCTGGGCGTGTCGTATTCGAAGCTGCGGTTCTGCCGCGGTTTCTGATCGGCCGCGGCGGCCGGAACGACGCCCGGGTTGATGAAGATGCCAATGGTGGCCGGCATTTCCTGCTTGTGGATCAAATTGTCGAACACGATCGGCACGCGAAAGTCCTTGTTCACGTCGACATAACTGCCGCCGTCCTGAAAGACCATCACCGAGGCCGGCCGGGCCGGGTCATATTGCTTGGGCACATAGACCCAATAGTCCCGCTCGGTGCCGGGAAACACCTTGCTCGTCCAATGGTGCTGCGTCACGCTTCCCTCGGGCACGCCCGCCTGACGCTGTGAGTCGGGGCCCAGATGATAGTCGTCGGCCGCCTGGGCACTGGCCGCCATCGCGGCCGAGCAAAGCACCGCGCCCAAAAAAGCTGCCGCGCTGGATCGCCAATGGTTGCGTTGCATTGTCAAAAGACCGTTGTGGGAAGGGGACAGTTTTCGGAAAAGTTTTTATGCTGTGGTTACTTCGGGTTGGACGTCGGCAGGATTTTCAAACCCGGCACGCCCAGATCGAGGCGAAACAAGCCGCCGGCGCCGGTTTCGGGTCCCAGGCCGCCGGTGACGAACAGTTGATCGTGGCGCGGGCCGCCGAAGGCCACGTTGCTGGTGGTCACGTTGCCGCCGGGATAGCGGGCCAGCAGTTTGCCGCTGGGGCTCAACACCTGGACTTGCCGCATGCCGTAGTGGGCCACGTAAAGATTGCCGGCCGCGTCCAGGCACATGCCGTCAGGCTGATTGTCAATCTGGCCGGCGGCCGGATCTTTTGTCGGCAGCTTGGCCAACACGTGGCGCGGGCCGACTTTGCCGGGCGCGATCACGTCGTACCATAGCACGTGATTCTTCTTGCTCTCGGCCAGCAGCAGTTTCTTACCGTCGGCCGTCAGCACGATGCCGTTGGGAAATGCCAGAGAGCTGTCGACCAGGTGCGTCGTGCCTTGACGGTCGACGTAGTGCACGGTGCCGATCGGCTGCAGATCGCTCGATTCGCCCGGATCGCTGAAATAGAAACCGCCGTTGGGCGTTTCGAGTGTCAGATCGTTGGGTCCGCGGAGCGGTTTTCCGTCACATTCTTTCGAGGCGGGCTCGAGCATCTTCCCGTCGGCCGCCAGATGCAGCACGGCGTGGCGTTTGGCGTCGCACACCAGGTGCGTTGCGTCGGCCAGGATTTTATGTCCGTTGGGCGCGCCGGTTTCGGCCCAGACTTTTTTCTGGCCATCGAGCGTGAATTGCACGATCTGGCTGCCCTCGGACACATATCCCAAACCCTCGGCGTCGAACACCACGCCTTCGCAATAATGGTCGACTTCCAGCAGTTTTTTCGCGGTGACGTCGCCCGGGGCCGGCAAGTCGGCCGCGAAACTTGGCCGGCCGATCGCGCCGGTCGCGGCGTGAGTCGCTATAATAAGGAGAACAGCCCAACGTTGCATGCCAAGAACCTCCCCTGCGGCAGATTGAGCGAGCAGCCACGCCGCCCGCGAAAGCAGGTCCAAGCTAACCGGCCCAACGG
>JBGQHN010000397.1:0-3225 GCA_041497975.1 Planctomycetia bacterium
CTGCGACGATCCCTGGTTCCGGCCGGTCTACTTGCAAGTCGGGCCGGACGGAGCGCTATACATCGCCGATTTTTACAATCGCATCATCGGTCATTATGAAGTGCCGCTCGAGCATCCCGGTCGCGACCGCGAGCGGGGGCGGATTTGGCGGGTCGTGTACACCGGCAAAGGCGTCGAGCGAGTGGCCAAGACGAGGCCGCCGATCGCAACCGACCTTGGCCACGCATCGCCGGCCCGACTCGTCGAAATGCTGGACGACCCGAACTTGACCGTCCGCACGCTGGCCACGCACGAACTGGTGGATCGCGTCGGTCGGGCAGCAGTCGAACCACTCAAGAGTTTGCTGGCTTCGCGCCATGCAACGCCGCGCGCGCGAATCCACGCCATGTGGGCGCTCGAACGCATCGAACCATTGGACTGGTCGCTGGTCGACAGGTTGGTGGCCGACGCCGACCGCGGCGTGCGCGTGCACGCGCTCAAGTTGCTGGCCGAACGGTCCGCGGACGATTGCCCGCAGGCGCGCGCCGCGCTATCGGATCCCGATCCGTTTGTGCGCCGAGCGGCGGCCGACGTCCTGGGACGCCGTCCGCGGATCGAGAATGTCAAGCCGCTGTTGGACCTTTGGACATCGACGGCGCCCGAGGACACGCATTTGATCCACGTCGCGCGGATGGCCCTGCGCGATCAGTTGCTCAAGCCGGGAAACTACGCCCAGTTGACCGGCGTCGTGGGCGCCGACCGCGCGGACCTGGACCGGCTGGCGGAGGTGAGCCTGGGCGTTGGGAACGTTGATTCCGCGGCGTTCGTGTGGCAACAATTGCAAGCTAACCCGGCAACTGGCCAGCGCGATGCGCTGGTGCACCATGTGGCCCGGCACATTGCGGCCGACAAGCTCGACGAGCTGTACGCGGCGTCGCTGAAGCGGGCCGATGCCCCCTGGCTCGAGCAGGCCGGACGTTTGCGGTCACTGTCGCGGGGTGCTCAAGAACGTGGTGCCGAGGTGCCTGAGGAGATCAGAGCGTGGGCCGCGCGGCTGGCCGGTGAACTGCTCGGCGCTGACGATGAAGCTCGCGTGCGAACGGGCATCGAACTTGCTCGCGAGTTGCGTCCGCCCGTGTTCGAGGCGCTGTCGCAAGCCGCCGCGGCCGACGCCAGATTCGCCGGCTTGCGCACGGCGGCCATGGATGCGTGTGTCGCCAACGACGCACCGCGGTCGGTCTCTTTGCTGGTCGACGTACTGGCCAACGCAGCCGAGCCGATGAACCTGCGACAACACTCGGCCGCCGCCCTGGCGCGCGTCAACAGTGAACTTGCGCGGCAACAGTTGCTTGCGAATTTGCAAACCGCGCCCCAGCGACTGGCCGTGGAAATTGCCGGGGCCTTGTCCGATAGCGGTGACGGCGCCGAGGGGCTTTTGGCCGCGATTGAAAGCGGAAAGGCTTCGCCCCGACTGCTGCAAGAGCCCGCGCTAATGGCGCGGCTGCGGGCCCGCAAATTGCAGAATCTTGACGAGCGATTGTCGAAAGTCACGGCCGGACTGCCACCGCAAGACGATCGCGTCCGCGAGCTGATCGACCAACGGCGTAAGCTAGTCGCCGGCACAAAAGCTGAGTCAGCTCGGGGAGCCGCTGTCTTTGAAAAGCATTGCGCGGTCTGCCACCGCATCGGTGAAAAAGGGGCCAAGATCGGTCCCAACCTCGACGGGGTCGGAATTCGCGGCCTCGACCGCCTGCTGGAGGACATACTCGACCCTAACCGCAATGTCGACCAGGCCTTTCGGGCAACGCAGGTCGTCGCCAACGGCCGCGTCCTCTCGGGGCTCGCGCTGCGCGACGAGGGCCAGATTCTCATCCTGGCCGACGCGCAAGGCAAAGAGGTCCGCGTGCCGCAAGCGGAGATCGAAGAGCGCACCACGAGCGGGCTGTCGCCCATGCCGGCCAATGTTCCGGACCTGGTGAGTGAAGAGGACTTCGCGCACCTGGTGGGTTACTTGCTGTCGCAGCGCGAGAAGCCGCCGGCCGCGAAGTAGTCACCTCGCTGCACGGACCTGAGGGGTGATTTCAGCGCATGAATAAGGGGGCACGATTCGAGCGAGCGAATCGGCCCCCCATACTTTTAGTCATTCCACATTCAACCGATGTCTAGCGTCGGAACCAACCGCGACGAGCTCTAGGCCGCGCTGCATAGTACGTCGTAGTGCCCCCAGGCTGGCTCGCGACAGCGGGCGGAGCCGCCGAATTGGGCACGGCGGCCGAAGGTTGCGGTGGCTGGCCTCCCGCGTTGGGGGCTGCGGGCGCCGGTGGTGATGCGTTTTGATCCGAGCCCTCGATCATGCCGGTCGCGGCACTGCATCCGCCACAGCCGCCGGTGTCACATCCACTGGCGCAACTGCCGCATCCACCTCGACGATGTCGCCCGGCAAAGGATTGACTTTCGCTCAAGCACAACGCGACCACTGCCAGCAGCACAATGCCCAGTCCGAATTTCCGTTTCATCTCACACTCTCCATGGGTAAACAGGATATGCCACAACGACCAACTCGGGGCGCGTTAAAGTTTTCCCAAACCTCCCGAGTTAGTGCATGCAGTCTATGGGCCAGCGGCTCGGAACGCTAGCACTTGTGGTATATGCACATAACATCTTTGCGCGAGGGCGCAGCTAGATACGCGGCTCGTCTTCGAGCGCGTGTTGCTTAAATGCCTTCAGCGTTTCGGCTTCGGGAAGTGCTTTGTAGTAAGGATCAAGCGGAAAGCATCCTGAAACTAATCCCTGCCGCGGACCGGTCGTGCAGTCGCTGAAGGTGCGGCAGATTTGCTTTCGCGCCAGCCGCGCGGTCTTCAGAGTGTCGGCCGGCAACTCGGGATAGGCCAACACCATGCGTCCCAATCCCACCGCGTCAATCCAGCCGGCTCGCACCACGGCCTGCGCCACGTGCGGCAAGTAGTCTTGCAGATACGAGTAGCCGGTGCCCACCATCACCATGTCGCTGACTGCTTGTTTGCATCTGCGGGCTGCTTCGATCTGACGACATACGCCGGCCAGCGGGTCCTCGGGCGGAAGATATCCGTCACTGGGCGGAAAGATGGCTGGCCGTTGCACGTGGGGATTGTAGTACGGGCTGCCGGCCGAAATATTCATGGCCACGGCACCCAGTTTTCGCAGCCGCTTCATTAACTCGATCGGCTCCGCCAGATCCATCTCCAGCGGATCGCGCGGATCGACGCC
>JBGQHN010000398.1:0-3219 GCA_041497975.1 Planctomycetia bacterium
CCTCTCGGCAAGTGCGCCTGAAGCTGCATGCGAACGTGAGAAGGCAAGTGCTATACCGAAGGCAGGGAATCAATGAAAATCCGTCAGCAGATTCGGAATTTCCCGCAAACTTGGCGGTATTGTGGCGACTTTGACGGCCTCGATCTTGGGCCCCGCGCGGGGCCAGCTTTCACCAACACGGGGATGGAATCCCACGCGCGGCGACGCAAAGCGTTACGCTTGAGGAGCTTGAGAGTCGTCTCACAAAGTCGAGGAAGATTCATCGATTCGGTGACGGTTCCGGCGAAGTAAAAAAGACCAGAAAAAAAGTGCCGAAATCGGCCGCGAGACGCGGTCGCTCGGCCGCCGCGATTGCGCACAATGAAGAAACCGCGTCACGATAGTGGTGAAGCGGTGCTATGGCCCCGTGGCGCGGGCCCAGGGACAGAAACCAAGGGCCCCCAAGACAGCCCACACGAAAGCGGCGGGAACGCCGAGAAATCGGGCTAATTCCGCCAACAGGGGCGCGTCAGCGTGGTTTAGCGCGGCGGAGGCCGCGATGATGCGGGGCCGGGGCGTCGCTGGCGGCAGAATCCGCCTCAATCTGAGCTAGCATGCGCGTTAGCGTGTTGGCATGCACCCCCAGCAGCCTGGCGGCCCGACCCTTGTGCCCGCGCGTGATTTGCAGGGCCTGATGAATGGCGGCGTACCGCAGCCGGGCCAAATCCGTGTAAGGCAGCGTTACGTCGACCGGCATGATCGGCTCGGCGTGGGGCAAGCTAGGCGCGCAATCGAGCACGTAGGATTGTTCGATCACGTGCGACAGTTGCCGCACGTTGCCCGGCCAGGGAAATTCGCAGAAACGCTTCAACGTCTCCGGGTCCGGCTTCCACAAGGCCCTGCGATAACGGTTGGCGAACTGGCTGGAGAAAAAGTCGATGAGCTCGGGAATGTCTTCCACGCGATTGCGCAGTGGCGGCACCTTCAATTCGACCATGTTGAGTCGATAATACAGATCCTCGCGAAACCGGCCCTCGTTGACTTCCGCCTCCAAGTCGCGATTCGTGGCCGCGAGGATTTGCACGTTGATCGACACCGGATAAGCCGCCCCGACCGGCGTCACTTCGCGCTGCTGCAGCACGCGCAATAACTTCGGCTGCAACTCCAGCGGCATTTCGCCGACTTCGTCCAAAAAGACCGTGCCACCCTCGGCGGCGCGGAACACGCCCGCGGAGCGGCCCGCGGCGCCGGTAAACGAACCCTTTTCATGCCCAAAAAGTTGGCTTTCGGCCAAGGTCACCGTCAACGCCGCGCAGTTGACGGGAATGAAAGGCTTGCCGCTGCGCGGGCTGCGGTCGTGAATCAGCTTGCCCCAAAGTTCTTTGCCGGTGCCCGTTTCTCCAGAGATGAGAACGGTGCAATCGGCCAGGGCAGCGCGCTCAGCGTTGCGCGCTATCTGCCGCACGGCGAGATTTTGCCCCAACACCCAATCGATCTTGCCTCGCTCGGGCGCGATCCGACTGTCGATGCTTGGGGCAATCGACGATTGGTCAGCCATGGAAATGCAACTACCTTATGCCCGAATCGGCCGCGTATGCCCCGGCAACCGACTCCTCGTTCCTGTGCGCTCGATGGGGTCAACTCCTGACCGCAAAAGCGCGTTTCCAATTCATTAGCAACCACCGGCCCTTGGTGATGTTCTGGAGACCACTGCCCGGCATGGGTACAAGACGCCGTGAACCGGCCTTTATTTTAGGCAGACCGCAAAAGTATTGCAACTTTGGAACCGTAGACCGTGCTCAGATAACGGGTTAGTAAGAATTGCCCACGGCAGCATCTTAACAGCTATAAAATCTATGGATGTTTCAATATGCGCTACTCCCTGTCGGTGCGCTCGCGGCGCGGCCGTACCTTTCTGGCAGGCTACTGCCGCTCGAAAAACAACAGGTGCTGCCACGGGAGCTTGTCAAACTCGTCGACGAGCTTGAAACCGTTGGGCGGAAACTCCTTCATAATCTGCTTCTTGCTCATTTTGTGCAGCAGCTTGATCGGCACGTCAGGATCCTCTAAACGAAACTCGACCAGCGCGATGCGTCCCGTGGGTTTGAGCGATTCGCGCATCGCCTTGAGCATTTGCTCGGGATGCGAAAACTCGTGATAGACGTCCACCAATAGAATCAAATCGACGTCTCCCGCGGGCAACTTCGGGTCGACCGGCGTGCCCTCGATTAGCTGAATATTCGTGATCTCGGCCTCTTTGGCGCGCTCTTGCAGCATGTGCAGCATCTCGGGCTGGATGTCGACGGCCAACACGCGGCCTTCTTCACCGACCAGCCGCGCCAGTTGCAGCGTATAAAATCCATTGCCGCAGCCCATGTCGCATACGACCTGCCCGGGCTTCACGTCGAGTGCCTTGAGCAGCGTGGCGCAATCTTCCTCGCGCTGCCGCTGGTCGCGCATCAGCCACGGCGCGCCCAGGTAATGCATCGTGACCGCGATTTCGCGACCTTTGTAGCCTTTTTTGGCCGGCGGGATCTTGGTCTCGACGGCCGGCTTGCGAGCGGACGGCACGGCGCGCTCGACCGCGGTCTCCTGAGCGGGCGCGCGATCGATCGAGAACGTCGCGACCGCGGCCAGGATGCCCAGCAGCGTCGCCCACCGCAGCAGTGTCGCTGGCCGGCGCTTGAGCGCAGTTCTCATGATCCGTTGCCCGACGTAATGAGGGTGCGCACTCGGAATCGGCGCATGAAGTCTTGCCCGAATTACCATGATAGCTCATCTTAGGCCCTCAGCGCAGCCCGAAAAATGCGAGCCGCGCCCGATCGACGAGGGGGCTGAACGTCGGGCCATTTGCCTGTTTAGTGTTGCGGATGAACGGACTACAATCGTCGCTGTCCGGCAGCCGGCCTGCCGCGCCGCAGCGGGGAGTAGCACGCGTTCGAGTTGCCTCATGTCGACATTGCAGAATCAACCGTCCGGGGCCGCCAAGCCGGATGTCGCGGACAGCCCTGCCAACAACGGCGCTGTGCGCGCCGCGCGCGAACAGTTTATCCCCTTGCGCAAAGCGGAGCTGGTCGATGCGCTGGCCCGTTCGGTCGATTCCTCGCCGGGCCAGTCCGCTGCCTTTCGTCGCTTCTGCCGGCTATTGCAGTCCCTTGTGCATGGCGAGTATCAGGCCACGCTCGAAGAGCTGAAAGATGCCTACGCCCCGTTCGATCCCGACGCCGATACGCGGTCAAC
>JBGQHN010000399.1:0-3208 GCA_041497975.1 Planctomycetia bacterium
AACGATGCCGATGGCCAGCAGGCTGCGGCCTTGTTTTTCGACGGCTTTGCGGGCGCCGGCGTCGAGCGTCAGGATGCCGCGGGGTTGGGCGGCGAAACCGATCCAGCGTTTGAAGGCCGGAATGGCCTGGCCTTGGGCCAGGAACAGCGTGCCGACCAGCTCGCCGGCCACGATTCTGGCCAGGTTGCCCGGCGTGCGGCCGTTGGCGATGATCACGTTCTCGCCCGCCACGGTGGCGATGCGGGCCGCTTCCAGTTTGCTGGCCATGCCGCCCTTGCTCATTCCGGTCAGGCTGTCCCGCACCAGGTTGAAGACCGACTGGTCCAGTCGCGTGACCGTGGGGATCAGCTTCGATCCCTCGGCCCGCGGGTCGCCGTCGTACAGGCCGTCGACGTCGGAAAGCAGCACTAGCAGCGGCGCCCGGATCAAGTTGGTGACCATGGCCGCCAGCCGGTCGTTGTCGCCGAAAGTGGTCATCAACTCGTCGACGCTTACCGTGTCGTTTTCGTTGATGATGGGCACTGCGCCGAATTCGAACAGGGCCCTCAGCGTGTTGCGAACGTTCAAATACCCGGTGCGGTCGTCCAGATCGTGAGCCGTCAGGAGCAGTTGAGCGGCGTGACGACCATGGGCCCGCAGGCCGCGGTCATAGGTCTCGATCAGGTGGCTTTGTCCGACGGCGGCAACGGCCTGAAGCTGGGCCAGGTTCGTAGGGCGGCGAGGCAATTTGAGCTGTCCCAGCCCCGCGCCGACCGCGCCGGACGTGACCAGCGCGACCTTGCGGCCGGTTTCCATGAGCTGGTGCAGCTCTTCGGCCAGCGCCGCGACGCGCTCTTGGTCCAGCGACCCATCGGCCCGGGTCAACACGCGCGTGCCGACTTTGACGACCATTGTGTGAGCCGCCGTGGCAATTTCCTGACGCACCAGATCGGTCATCGCACGAACGCCGTGATGAAATGAGGGACAGGAAATGCCACGTCGCGCCATGCCAAAGGACACGGCGCCGCCTTGCTGGGTGCATCATACCGCCAGTTTCTTTCCGCAAAAACCCTGACCGCTGTGCGGAGGTTTCACGGCGACAGACCAGCGCGCATGGAAAAGTGCCGCGAAAATCGCCGTAGTTGTGAAAGGTCGACTCGGGTCCTACAATAAGATTCCGGGATGGGCGCGAATTGTGGTGCGGTGAGGGTCCAATCAGATCATCGCTCTCGAAAGCCGTCTGAGCGCCCGTTGGGCCGACATTCTGTGGACGGGACGATCCAGCGCAGCTTAAACAACAATTTGGGGCTTGCTGGCCGCGAATGAGCGAACTACTGCACGAGTGTGGCGTAGCCGCGATCTACCACCTGCCGGGCCGCGCCAAGAGCCCGCTGTGTCCCGAGCAGGGACCCGGGGAAGTGTCGCGCCTCATTCCTCGGATGCTATTAGACATCCAAAACCGCGGCCAGCTCTCGGCCGGCATGACCAGCTATAATCCCGACCGCAACCAATTGTTGGACACCTATAAGGAATTGGGAGGGGTAAGCGAAGTTTTCCGCCTCAGCCATCGAGGCAAATACGAGAGCTTGATGCGGAAGTACGCCGGTCGGGCCGCTATCGGCCAGGTCCGCTATGCGACCTGCGGTCCGGAAGACCGCAGTTATGCGCAGCCGTTCGAGCGTCACCACGTACAAAAGCACAAGTGGTTCAGCTTTGCCTTCAACGGCCAGCTGGCCAACTATCAGGAACTTCGCCAGAAATTACTGGCCGACAGCGACAATTACCTGGCCCGCGACACCGACACCGAAATCATCATGCACGAGATCGGTCGCGAGCTGTCGGTCAACGACCGCCCACCGTTGATCGACATCATGCGGGCCATCAGCCAGCGGTTCGACGGCGCCTACTGCCTGGTGCTGCTAAACGCCTTGGGCGACATGCTGGTGGCTCGCGATCCGCTCGGATTGCGGCCGCTGTGCTATGCGGTGGAGGGCCCGCTGTTTGCCGCGGCGAGCGAAAGCGTGGCGCTATTGAACCTGGGTTTCGCCCCGGAAAACATCAAGACGCTGCTGCCGGGCCAGGCCATAACGATCACCGACGGCCGCTTGGAGATCGAGCGGTTCGCCGCCAGCCCGCGGCGGGCTCATTGCTTCTTCGAATGGATTTATTTTGCCAATGTGGCCAGCACGTTGGACGGCCGCAGCGTGTATTTGTCGCGCACGGCCCTGGGCCAGGAGTTGGCCCGGCTGGAGACCGTGCCGATCGACGAGAACACGATCGTCGTGCCGGTGCCCGATACCAGCAAAGCGGCGGCCGACGCCATGGCGTTTCGGCTCAAGGTGCCTTCGCTGGAAGGCCTGATTCGCAATCGTTACACCGGCCGCACGTTTATCGAAGGCAGCAGCAATCGCAAGCGGAAGGCCGAGAGCAAGTACACTCCCCTGCGCGAGGTTCTGGAAGGCAAGCGAGTGATTCTGGTGGAAGACTCGATTGTCCGCTCGACGACGATGAAGGTGTTGCTCAAGCGGATTCGCGAGCTCGGCCATGCCCGCGAAATCCACGTTCGCGTGGCTTGTCCTCCGATTGTGGCGCCGTGTTTTTACGGCATCGACATGTCAACGATTAACGAGCTGTTTGCTCCGCAGTTTCTCAAGGGAGGCCCGCTGACCGAAGCAGCGCAAGCCGAAATGGCGGCATCGCTGGGGGCCGATTCGCTGCGCTATTTGCCGGTGGAATCGATCGCCCGCGCCATCGCCTTCGACGGCGACCAGCTTTGCCAGGCCTGCATTACCGGCGACTATCCCTCCAAAGCCGGCCAGGCGCTATATCAAATCGTGCTGGCCAACGCCGGTGCTCCCACGCGTGGGCGCACCTACGAGACCACGGCCGTCCCGGTTGGATCGCGGCCGTGCGGCTAATGCCATCGTCACCTGGTGGTTGCACGACGAGCCAAGTGGGGGCGGTGGCGATGCTCCCAAGAGGTTTGCCACGAGCGTCAGACTGGTTTCTGAAACTGCGCACGATAGACCGGCTCGGCCGCCAGCCGCACGCGGCGCTCGAAGTGCGTGCGATAATCCAGATCGTGATCGGCCGGCTTTTCTTCCACGGCATGGGGGCCAGTCAATTGCGTGCACTGGGCGATCAGGTCGAGCGAATTTTGAAAATACTCTTCCACGTCGGTCCAAAAATGCAATTGGCCGCCGGGCACGAGCGCGCGCTCCACGTCACG
>JBGQHN010000400.1:0-3178 GCA_041497975.1 Planctomycetia bacterium
ATTCCGCCTTGAGCCGATGATGGGTCTTGAGAATCAGCACGCAACTCGGCCCGTGCGTGATTTGGCTGTCGATGACCATCCGCGCCGCTTCTTCCAACGGCATCTGGCGGCAGCGAATCCATTCGGTTCCTTCCAGCGCCGTCGGCCCGAAGTCGAGTCGCCGGGCGAGAAATAACCGCGTGGGCGAAACCACCACTGAAGTCAACGGATCGCAGACGCCCAGGTCCGTCCACTCTCGGGCCGTAATGCCCAGCTCTTCCTGCAGCTCGCGCTGGGCGGCCCGCTCGGCGTCCTCGTCCGGCTCGATTCCGCCGCTGACCGCTTCGATCGTCGCGCGGCCCACGCCATAGTGAAATTCCTCGGTCAGATACGCCATGCCGCGATCGTCCAGCGGAAGGACCGTAACGCCCGCCTTCAAGCGAAGAATGCAATGCGATCCCGCCGCCCCGTCGGGCCGAATCACTTCGTCCCGCGTCAACTCGATCCAGGGATCGCGATAGACCTGCTTTCGCGAGACGATCTGCCACGGTCCGTGCGGTTGGGGAGATTCCATCAGGCGGCTACCGAGGACAAAAATGCAGGGCCCATGCCGCTCAAATCTTAATGGCGGCTTACCGCGCCCGCCAGCCGAGTTTTTTATCCGATTCCGGGGCGATTTTTTGGGATAATGGGCTCGGCGGCGCGTCATGATTACAGAGCGAGGCCCCGTGAGCCGGAATGGAAATGAGCAGAATTGGCCCGCAACTCCTGGCTCGCTTGCTGGACGAGCACGGTCCGGCCTTGGAGTTGTTCGCGCGTCAATGGTGCCAGAATCCGGCGGACGTGGTGCAGGACGCTTTTCTGCAACTGATTCGCCAGAGGACGCTACCCGATAACGTGGCCGGCTGGCTGTACCACGTGGTGCGCAATGGCGCGATCACCGCTGCCCGGTCGACCGAGCGCCGCCGGCGCCATGAAACGACCGCGGCCCAGTTGCACGATCATTGGTTCGACCCGACCTCGACGGTACCGCTCGATACGGAAGCAGTGACGCAATCGCTGGCCGAGTTGCCGTTGGACCAGCGCGAAACGATCGTGGCGCACTTGTGGGGTGGGCTGTCGTTCGAGCAAATTGCGGTTTTGACCGATACATCGACCAGCACGGCCCACCGTCGTTATCAGGCCGGCCTGGCCGCTTTGAAAAAAACTTTAGGTGCCCCATGCCAGAAGAACCGATCGACGAACGAAAGTTGAGCCCGCTGGAGGCCGACCTTGCATCGCTCGCTCCGCGCGCCGGCACATTCGACCGCGATGCGTTGATGTTCGAGGCCGGTCGTACGGCGGGCGAGCAGGAGCGGGCGGCTGCGACGTCATGGCTTGGCCGGTCGTTGTGGCCGCTGGCGACCGCGGCGAGTATGTGTCTGGCGATGGCCAGCACCTGGTGGGGCTTCAGCAAGCCGCCGCAGATTGCCGAACGTATCGCCAGCCTGGCCGCACCGGCAGCCGAACCGCCGGCAGTGGTCGCCAAGACCGATTCGCCACAGAGCGCGTCGCCGACGCCGGGCCGCCGGATGTTGGCGGGGATGCCGTATTCGCAACGCGCGAGCTGGCAACATGCCACCGGCGAAGCTCGGGCCTATTTGCAGTTGCGCGATCAATTGGTTGCCAGCGGGTTCGAGGCATTCCCGCTGCTGTCCAGCCGCGGGAATAGCGATCACATCGATTCGGATTCGCTGCGCGACATCCGCAAACAATTCTTTCGATCACCCCAGCAAGACTACTGAGCCCGATATGCGCAAATTAGCAAACCGTAGGACGCGTTCCATGAACATCGTGCGTCTCGTACTGTTGGGATCGCTGATCGTTGCAGCCAACGCGGTTGCTGGTCGCTGCGACGATGCGGAAGATGACCCAGGGCTCCGCCGGCTGACGGTCCGGCCAGCGGCGGAACCGACGCCGTCGCTGAAATTTCGACTTTTCCCCGCCTCGTCCGACCGGCATCCCGGCAATGCGGCCCAGCGGTATATGCGCATTGCGATTGACCTGGCGCCCACCATTTCCGAAATCAAGGAATTCTCGCCCGGGGAACTTTTGGAGCTTCCGGTGGACAAGCTGCCGCTGGAAACGCTGCGCGTCGAGATCGCCAAACGGCGTGTCTCCTTGGAGGATCTCGACAAAGCCGCTCGTTGTCAATCGTGTGACTGGGACATGCCCACCGGACCACGAAGCTGGACAGGGCCCTGGTTGAACGAACTGCAGGAATGCCGCCGCTTTGCTTATTGGTTGGCCTTGGCGGCCCGTCTGCAGATCCTGGACGGGAAATATGACGACGCCGTGCACACGCTCGAGACCGGTTTTGCCTTGGGCAAGCACGTCAGCGAGGCGCCTGGCCTGATCGCCGCGTTGACGGGGATTGGCATCTGCAACGTGATGCTCGACGTAGCCACCGAACTGATCCAGCGGACCGACAGCCCTAATTTATATTGGGCTCTGACATGCTTGCCTCAACCGTTTGTCGACATTCGCAAGGTCACGGACGACGAGATGGGGTTCCTGCTGGCGATGTTTCCGATCCTGCACGATGTCGAATCGTCGCGAACGCCCGAGCAATGGAACATCGCCGCCCGGAAGCAGTTCGACTCGCTGCAAGAATGGGGCCTGTTGGGGTCGAGCCGACTTCCGAGTCCTTGGGCTTTGTCGGCAAAAGTGTTGGAATTGTACCCGACGGCCAAGCGGCGTCTGATCGCAGGGGGGCGTCCGGCGGCCAGCGTCGAATCGATGCCGGTGCTGCAAGTCGTCCTGATCGACAACCGACAGGTATTCGTCGAATATCGCGACGCGTTGCAGCACTGGATGCTCGTGCCGTATTGGCAAGGCCATGGGAAAGTGGTGGAAGCCGAGAAGCGGCGCGCGGGTGAGCTGGAACAAGGGTTCCTGCCCCTTTCCGAGGTAATGCCCTGGTTCGGCGGCGGCTGGATGGCCGTGGCTCGAACGGATCGCAAGATCGCGGCGCTGCGCGTCATCGAGGCGATTCGCCTGCATGCCGCGGCCCATCAAGGCCAGCCGCCACGGCAGTTGAGCGACATTGATGAAGTGCCGGTTCCGCCCGATCCGGCCACGGGGAGACCATTCGAATATGCCGTCGCTAAGAAACAAGTGGTCCTGACAGCCTCTCCGCTCTCGGAAGACTCTCACGATG
>JBGQHN010000401.1:0-3177 GCA_041497975.1 Planctomycetia bacterium
CGTCCGGTGACTGCGCAGAGATGAATTCAACCGCCCCGCCGCCAAGCACAAGCGACGGAGGACGGCCCAACTACCGCATCCCAAGGCGACAACGTGCACCAGAAGGCCGATGCGTTGACATACGGCCCCTACAGAGATAAAACCACGACCGGGATTGGCTCTCATGGCGTTTCTCTCCGCGCCGACAAAATGAGTTTCGTTTCCTTGCTCCGCCGTGCTCGCGCGGTGACTTCCTTGGGAAAATCGGCGACGGCTCGCACCACGCGCGCCAGTGGTTCATCGCTTTCCCGCCGCACTTCAATACTGACCGTGCCGCCCCGGGGACCCGAGAAGTCGCCAGCCTCGACCTGCCAGGTCTCCCCCGCATAGTCCGCGTCGGCGGCCAACCGCGCCGCGGCCCTGCGCAATCCGGAGTCGGCCAGATATTCGGCTTGCATTCGGTCCTCGATGGCCCGCACCTGTCGACGCTCTTCCACGACGGTCTTGATCCATACCGAGAACAGCACTGTCACCAGCGCCAAACAAACCAAGACGCTCATCAAGAGCATGGCTCGCCGGGTGTATCGGGACGAAGTCTTGACAGCCGATCGCATCGTTAAGTTCCATCGGGCCTGGAAAATCGGCGGCCAGTGGCCGCGTCGATTGAAAACTGCTTGCCGAGCGCCTGCACGTCGTCGCCCTGATGCACCAATCGCGCGATGCGCAAGGACAGCCGCCCGGCGGTCTCGAAATCGTCGTTCCACCCCAACACCTGCATGCCCGGCAGGACAAACATCTCGCGATGGGTCACCTGGCCGTCGACCGACAACGTGCGGCGCAGACCCGCGGCATCGATTGCATACTCGACGCTCGAGCCGTCCTCGAGGCCCAAGTGCAGCGTCCGCGCTTGGCCGTCCACGTTTTCGAGTCGCGCCGTGTCGGCTGCATGCGCGTCGCCGCGAAACTGTTCGCCCAGCCGGCCCAGCGACGTGATGCCTTGCAAATGTTCGCGGGCCGTGTCGTTGGCAGTCAAGACCCGCGACACCGTGGCGGCCAGCAATCCCAAAGCCGACGTGGCAACGGCCATCGAAATCAACATTTCGAGGAGGGTAAAGCCGGCCTTATGCGCGCATGTTCGTCTCATGGCGGGCTCCTTCCTGGGGCGCGTAGGTCCAAGAACTCAGCCGCACCGGCGCCTCGCGCTGGCCGGCGGCGTCGGTCCAAGTGATCTCGAGCCGCACGTGCTTGCCAGGCGGGCCAGCGGCAGTGTCTTCGACCGCCACGCTTAGTTCTCCACGGGGTAGGAATTCCTTCGCTGCCGGCGACAGACTGATTTGAGCCAGCCCTTGGGACGTGATCTCGTTCCAGGGAAGCGTGGAGATTCGCTCGGCAATGTTGGCCGCTTCGATCTCGGCGACCGAGCGACGTTCGACGGCGCGCCGCTCGGCGGCCGTGGCGGCGAACATCTTTAGCGTGACGGCCAACAGCGCGGCGATCACGCCCAAGGCGACGACTGATTCCAGCACGGTAAATCCGCGGCGCGAGGATTTCACTAACTCAGGCTCCGGATCAAGACAGTCAACGGCTGAAAATAGGCGACGGCAATCAGTCCCACGACAATGCCGACGGGCACCAGCGCCAGCGGCATGAGGAGTTGGACCAGGGCTTGCAACCTGTAGCTCGCCCGGCGCTCGAAGCTATCGGCCATTTGCCGCATCGCCCAGGAAAGGTTTCCGGTACGCTCAGCCGCCGTCAGCACGGCCGCATCGTTGGCGCCGATAAGCCGCTGGCTCTGCAAACTTTGCTGCCACGGCATTCCGTTGTCCAGATCGAACACGACGTATCGCAGGCGGCGGCGGATCGACGGCTTGGGATGAAAGTCGGCCATCGTGTCGAGCGTTCCGGTCAAGGGACGTTGGCGCTCGGTGGTCAGCGCGAGCACGCGCAGCACGCCACCCATGTCCAGCCAGTTGACGACTCGTTTCCAGCCAGGCACCCGGGGACGCAGCGACCCTCGCCACTCGAGCCACGCCACAACGCCCAAGGCAATCGACGCCAGCACAACGAGTGGGCCGGCGACCAGAATCAGGTAGGTGATGGCCGACACGATTTGCATCTCCAGCGGCGCCGTTGCCCACTGCCAACGACCGCCGTCGGTCGGCAGCGAGCTTCCCGAACCCAGTGCTCCAACGACGGCATTGGTGATGGGCGGAAGAGGCACTCCGAAGTCGTCGAATATCTTTTGGAAAGAGGGCGCGATTTTTAGTTGCACGAACCATAGAAACCCCACCATGACCGGCAGCACATAGATCAACCGCAGCATCAGGGGACGCAACAATGTGCGATCGAACAGCTGGCTGTCACCCGTGGCGGCCAGCGCTCCGGCCAGATCGCCCGACTCCTCTCCGATATGCACGGCCAGCTCTGCCTCGCGCGGCAGCGCGCCGAGTGAGGCGGCGGATGCTTCCGCCAGTGGAAGGCCCTGCTCGAGCTTCACTGCCAGCTCTTGTGCGCGGTCGGCAAAGGCCCCTTCCTGCTCATCGGCGAAAGCCCGCGCCATAGGCGCCAGCGGCAACTGGCGTTGGACGGCCACGGAGAGGGCCGTCAGTAAATTGCGTTTTTGAATGGCCCGATAGTGGAGTGCCACCCGGGCCCAGATTCCCATCGCCACCAGCCATCCGAAGAATCCCAAGCCGCCGCCACCCATCAAACAGGCCGCCAGCAGACCGATGGCAAGCGCAACCAGCGCCGTGAATCGCAGCAGTCTTTGCATCGCGTCGCCGTGGCCCGTGATTGCCTGCAAAGCGCCGGCGGCAACCAACAACGATGCGCCGACGACGAGCAGGCTGGCGACCCCGGAGAATTCGATGGTACTCATCGCAGGAGCTTGCTGCGCGGAGGGGGTAAAACTGGCCAGGTCGGTAATCAACTTGATCAGCAAGAAGAAGGCGCTCATGACAAGCATCACACTGAATGCCACGAGCAAAAAGACAATCGGCGGCAGCACCAACCGCGTGATCTGCGTTTGCAGATTAAAACGGTCGGAAAACATCTCTCGCCCGGCGCGCAGCGCATCGCCCAAAGCCGCATTGCGCTCGCCCCACCGGATAAGATTCAGCAGCGTTGCCGGGCAAAATGAGCGTCGCTCCAAACACGTCGACAACTGCCCGCCGGCAGCGACTTCGCGGGCCGCGTGGC
>JBGQHN010000402.1:0-3160 GCA_041497975.1 Planctomycetia bacterium
CTTCGACCGGGTTGGACGCGTAGGCCCCCGCGTCGACGAAGTGCTTGTAGCCGTAAATGATCATGCCAAACTGCGTGCCCCAGTCGCCGATGTGGTTGTCGGCGATCACCCGGTGGCCCAAAAAGCGCAGCGTTCGCTTGAGCGAATCTCCGATGACCGTCGAGCGGATATGGCCGACGTGCATCGCCTTGGCGACGTTGGGCGACGAGTAATCGATCACATAAGTCTGCGGCCGCGCCACCGGCTCGACGCCCAGCCGGTCGTCGGCCAATGCGCGCTCCACCGCGGTGGCCAGCCAATCGGTCTTCACGCGCAGGTTGATGAATCCCGGGCCCGCGACTTCCGGCGGCTCGCAGATGTCGTCGACTTTGAGCCGCGCGACGACTTCGGCCGCCACCTCGCGCGGCGGCCGGCCAAGTCGCTTGCCCAGGGGCATGGCGAAATTTGCCTGGTAATCGCCGAACTTGGAGTCCTGGCTGGGGCGCACCATGGCCAAGAGCTCGGACCGCTCGTCGATCAGGCCGCCCAGCGCCGCGCGGAATCGAGTCTGCAATTCGCGGAGAATATTCATACGGCCAAGCGTGACAAGGAAACTCGAAGGCAGGACCGGCCGTCGGTCGGCCAATCGAGTCGCGCGGTCAAAGAAAGCGGCTCACGCCGAAATCAGTTTGCCAGCCGGGCCGCGAACCACGCAACCCCAAACCGCTAGGCCCCAGGCTCAGATTGCTCCGGCACGACCGCATGCGCGGCAGGCTCGAAGGGCACCCGCTTGGCGCCGGACCACAGGTGCTCGAGATCGTAGTACCCGCGGGTCTCTTCATCGAACAGGTGCACCACGACATCGCCGAAATCGAGCAGGATCCAGCGGCTTTCGGCGTATCCCTCGATGCCCAGCCGCTTGTCGCCAAAATCGCGCTGGAGCACCTGGTCGATTTCTTCGCTGATGGCGTGCAGTTGGCGGCGGCTGCTGCCGGTGACCAGCACGAAGTAGTCGAAGACCGGGGTCAGTTCGCGCAGGTCGATAATGGCGATATCGCGCCCACGATTAAGATCGGCGACTCGCGCGGCAGCCAGGGCTCGCTCGAGACTGCGGTTTTGCCTTTGACCCGGATTGGCAGCGGGACTAGCGATAGCCAAACGTGTCCTTTCCTTGGTTGGCGATGCCTACGCCCCCATTTTACACGGGCCGCGCCGGCAAGCGAAGGGTCTGGCCATACAAAACGGCCGCCCTCGGCGCCGGCAGGCCCCCCGGACGCTGTTTTCCGCGGTCACGGCCCCTTGCCGACCCCGCTCGGACGGATATGGTAGGGGCTGAGCGGATCGAAAATCGCGAGTTTTTTGAGGGAGCTTTATCCGATGGCGGACTGGATTGAAGAGGGCAGCAAGGCCCCCGATTTTACACTGCCGGCCGACAATGGCACGAAGGTCAAGCTCTCGGCGCTGGCCGGCAAGCCGATCGTGCTGTACTTTTATCCGCGCGATGATACGCCGGGCTGCACCAAGGAGGCCTGCGCCTTTCGCGATCGGCATCAAGAGCTGGCCAAGCTGGGCGCGCTGGTGTTCGGCGCCAGCACCGACGACGTGGCCAGCCACGAGAAATTCCGCGACAAGTTCAAGCTGAATTTCCCGCTGCTGGCGGACGTGGACCACCGCGTGGCCGAAAAATATGGCGCCTGGCGCGAAAAGAACATGTACGGCAAGAAGTCGATGGGCATCCAGCGCTCGACGTTCCTGATCGACCGCGACGGGCGCGTGGCCCGGGTGTGGAAGAAAGTGAGCGTCGACGGCCACGACGCCGAAGTGATCGCGGCGCTCAAAGAGCTGTGAAGAACATTCTCTTGAACTGGCTTGCAAGATCCAGCCCGGGTGCCACTGCTTGCTTGTCAAGCAGTGCAATATGGGGGCAAAACACTGCTAGGCGAGCTCGCAGTGGCACACAATCACGAGGGTCTCGAAACCGGTTTATGCCTCACGGTGTCAGAACCATGACGCGAATCTGTGAGTTCGCGTCGGCAGACCGATACACACGCTGCGTCGCCTTCTGAAAGTCTTCCTCGCGGGCCGTGTAGATGTCGCAGAATTTCTGCGGATTGCGGTCCACGATCGGGAACCAGGAGCTTTGGACGTGGACCATGATGCGATGCCCGCGACGAAACGTATGGTAGGCGTCGGGCATGACGTACTTGACGCTGGTGGGCTTGCCCGGCTCGAAAGGCTCTGGCTTTTCGTAGCTGTTGCGAAACTTGCCGCGCATTGCCTCGCCGCGGACTAGCTGCTGATAGCCGCCCATCTGGATCCCGGCCGGGTTGGGATCGGGATTGGGAAAATCGCCCGAGTAGACGTCGATCAGCTTGACGACCCAGTCGGAATCGGTGCCGGTCGTCGACACGTGCAACTGGGCCGCGATCGGCCCGGCGATCGTCACGTCCTCTTCCAGAACATCGGTCTGATATACCAACACGTCCGGCCGCGTCGAGGCAAACCGCTGGTCGTCCAGCATGTGCTCCCGCGACATTCCGACCGCGATGTTGGGTACGCAAGGCACCGGCCTGGCCGGATCGCTGACATATTCGTCGAACGCCCCGGCCGGGTCTTTCGGGGCTTCCAGCGACAGCCGGCCCCCGGGATGGAAATACAGCGCCTTTTCACGAGCACCCTTGGGCGGCCAGGCGTCGTACCGCCGCCACTGGTTCGTGCCCGTCTCAAACACATACGCCTCGGGCAGCCCCTCGCTGCGATCGTCCTTGAGAAACTGCTTCAAGAACGGCAGTTCGATGTGGTCGCGGTAGAACTCGCCCGTCTTGGCGGCGAAATTCACGTTTCCCAAGTGATCTGCCGGGCCGGTGGACCACGCCCCGTGCGCCCAGGGACCCATCACCAGCACGTTGACGATGCCGGGATTTCGCTGCTCGACCTCTTGGTAGGTGGCCAAGGTGCCGAAGAGATCCTCGGCGTCAAACCAGCCGCCGACGTTCAGGACCGCGGCCTTGACGTTGTTCAGGTGCGGGCGAATGTTTCGCGATTGCCAGAATTCGTCGTACGTGCCATGTTGCATCAACTCCTGCCAGAACGTGATCTTGCCCTTGAAGTGCAACTTCTCGGCGTTCGCCAGCGGGCCCATCTTCAGATAGAACTCGTAGCCGTCAGGGGTCCTGTAGTC
>JBGQHN010000403.1:0-3159 GCA_041497975.1 Planctomycetia bacterium
AAACCTCGATCGGAAAAAAGTACGGCGTGCGGCGGGCCTACTCGCTGGCCGAGTACGATCGCGACCTGGCCAGCGCGCGGCGGTGGGCGGCCGAGCAGGCGCAGAGCGGCCAGCTGGCCGCAGGCGGCCAGATGAAGGTGGCCCGCGCCCGGGCCGTCTCGCTGCGCGCCCAATACTACCCGCGCACCTGGACTCCGCGCGACAAGGCCCACCTCTACCACAAGGAAGTCGCCCAGCTGGAGCGGCTGCGCGCCCGGCGCCAGGCCGAGCTGGCGGCCCTGCCGCCGCCCACGAACATCGAGAGCCGGCGGGCGTGGGTGCGCGAGACGATCAAGGCCCGCGGCCGGCTGGGCCCGGGCTGAATCGCCGGGAGCCCCGGCTGGCGATCTACGCGCAAGCGTCTGCTGGTTCTCGCGGCTCAAAGCCTCGCCCCCTCGAGCCTCTCCGTTATTTCGCGCGAAATGTCACCACCGCCCAATCGGGCAGTGCTGGTCGCGCCATCCAAGCTTGGAAACGAATCGCCCCAGGCGGTTGAGCGGGCAGCCGCAACTCGCGTGACTGCAGTAGCCCACGGTGGCGCTGGCCGGAACGTAGAGCGGGCAGGCCTGGCAGATCGTGTGCCGCGCGGTGATTTCTTCGTCGCTGCACGTCGGGCAACCGTGGAACACGTGCGCGATCATGGCCCGCGTGAAGTTGAATAGCCGCTGGCCCTCGGGCACGCCTTTGCACTGGGCGGTAAGCTGCGCCACCCCGAGCGTGAACTTATTGGGGCACGTCGAGCGCTGGCACTCGTGCAGGAAACGGCCGTCGTCGAGCGGCGTGACTTTGAAGTCGCAGAGCATGGTTCGGCAAGCTCACCACGGGTGTCGAAACTTAAAGCATCGGTTCCAAATGAATTGTGTTGGGCCACTCCCCGCAATAAATGGCCGGGTCGATCAGGTAGCAAGTCCGCGGCACGCGGCATTCGGTCACGGGAAACCAGTACGATTGCCAGGTGGCAATCTGCTCGGCATTTTCCGTGATCCAGGCGTACCAATACAGTTGGCCGTCGTGCGGGCCGCCGACTTGCTGGCGGATGTCGGCGTTCAGCTCAAATCCGTTGCAGAGCAAGCCTGGGTAGCACGTCTGCGGATAAAGTTCCTGGTTCGCGTCGGCGTACACGCCTGGCGGGCCGACGTTGGGCTGGCCCGGCGTCGGATTGGGATTCGGATAGTAGTGTTCCAAAAACGTCGGGTAGTGAAAAAAGTACTGACACTCACACGCGCTCAACAGGTACGTGCCGCTGAACGAACTGCAGCCCTCGTTGTCCAAGCAAGTGAAATCAGGCGGGATCGGCGCATACGGCCAGAGCGGGTCGCCTGCCGTGTCCCAGCAAAGACCGCTCCCAGACTGATGGCCCACGGACATCGACCACAAAACATGGTCATACGACTTGGGCGTGGTACACAGCTCGCACGGCCCGCAGGGCGGCACGCAACGGGGACATTCGGAGTCGCCTTCGGCCCACTCTTGCGTCACCGACACGCTAAAGGTTTGATCGTCGGCCGCGCCGCCGCCTTGTTCGGTCGTTTCGACGGACGCTGTAAAAACACGATCGTCGCCGGCCGTGAACTGCCCGCCGAAGCCGGACGCGATCCAGGTCAAGGCCGCGAAGCCTGGGTACGCCAGCGGGTCCAGAGCAAGAATCCCGTCGACGATATTTTTGGCCACGATGTCCGGGTCCGTGTCGCCGGCCGGAATGATGGCCGTGGCCGTGACGCCGTTGCGGGTGACGGTGATGGCGAACTGATCGTCGGCCTCGATCGTGCCGCCCACCGTGAAGGTGAGAATGTGGTCGGTCGGCGGCCGCCAGGTTTTCACGAACACAAAATTGTCGAACTCGACGTACTTTTGATCGACGACGCCTTGGCCGGCCAGTCCGCAGTAAGCGCCCATCGCTTGCGGCGGCGTGGCCCACACCAGGGGCGTCCAACGGGCGATGCCCGGCAGCCGAGCGTAAGCAGTCACCTGGCCGTCGTGCCCGACGCACACCTGATATTCGTAGCGTACTCCGCTGTCCATGCTGAACGCGGCGGTGGCCAAGCCGGTCGAGCCGCCGTTCCACTGCTGGGCGATCGTGACCTGGCCCGTGTTGGGGTTGAACGTGACTTCGACCCACGATTTCGGGTCGGCCGGGTCGTCGACGCCGACCAGGATTTTCGCGTAGGGCTTTGGAAAAAAGCTGAGCCGCGTGAAGACGATCTCCGTGAACACGGCCATCGTGCTGTAGCCTTGCGGGTGCGGCGTCAGGCAGTAGACGGTGCCCGTGGTGGTGAACACCAACTCTTGACTGGTGATGTCGATGCCGTTGGACGGATTGGCCGGGCTCTCGCGCCAGCCGCCGGGCGAACCGGTGTCGACATTGTCGGCGTCGTCACGGTTAAAAGTATCAATGACGATCAGGCAGTCTTGCGGGCACTTGTTCTCGCACAGCGAAAAATCGTCGACCGTGGCACTAGCGCCGGCCAGCGTGTTACAGCCGAAGCCGACTTTGTCGCCACCGTTGAAGCTGTAAGGGGCAACCATGAATTCACTGGCATTGTCGCCCTGGATCGTGAACTCCACCTGCATGGTCTCAAAGCTGACCTTGGCGGCCAGGAACAGGTGCGCGCCAAAAGAATCCGACACCAGAATCTCATTCAGCAGCGTCGGCACGCCGGCGACGACCTGGTAGATCGAAATTTTGTCGCCCACGGTGTACTGGCAGGCGTAGTAATTCGTGGCGTCGTTGCGCGACGTGAAGAGAATGATCTCGTCGCCATCCGTCTGCTCGATCAGAAACAGCTTGACCGTGTAGTCCACCGTGACCCCAAGCTGCACGCCCTCGTCGAAGATGTTGACGGTGCCGGCGGTGTTCATCACCGCCCGGTTGCTGGTGATGACGGTTTCGGTGGCGGTGGTCAGCCAGTTGTAGGGCGCGCCCGCGCTGATGTCAGAATTGTTGGCGCGGTTGAAGCTGTCGCGCTTGCAGGTGATGCAGCCAGCACAGCACCAGTGGGTCCACCAGCGGTTATTTTTCCAGAAGGCGGTGACCACCGTCCCTTCGGGAATGAACGTTGCGCCCAGGTTGAACAGGACCGCGCGGGCCTGCTGTTGGCGGAGTGTCCAATCGGCGGCGGC
>JBGQHN010000404.1:0-3152 GCA_041497975.1 Planctomycetia bacterium
GCCGGAGCCGTGGGCGAAATGATGCGCACCTATCGCAATTCGTCGGGCGACGAAGTGCGCGTGTCCATGATCTGCGCTCGCCAGCGCGATATTTTCTACCACACGCCGGAACGCTGTTATCCGGCGGCGGGTTTCGACATGCAGGGCGAACCCCAGCAGGAAGTGCTCGAAATCGGCAACACGACCGCCGAGTTTTTCACGACCAGTTTCTTGAAGTCCGAGCCAAGCGGCACGCACGCCGAACGGGGCTATTGGAGCTGGACGGGCGACGGCAAGTGGATCGCGCCCCGCAATCCCAAATTGGAATTTGCCGGTCACCGCGCGCTGTACAAGCTGTACGTGTTTGCCACGATTCCCGCCGGCAACAAGGCGCGTCAGGCGAACGATTTTTGCGTGGACTTCATCCGCGCCTTCGTGCCCGCGGCCGAAACCGCGTTAAAGCCGGCGATGGAAAAAGCCGGGCGCCTCCGCAAGGAGGAAGCCGCGGGGGGGCAGCCCAGCACGTAATCGAAGGCGCCCTCGGGCACGACAAATCCAAGCACCAAAAGCTGGTCCTCGCGGGGGCCAACTTTTTATTTGCGCGCGCGGCGCGACGCCATGCCCGACGCCGCAAAGCGCCTTAAAAATCCGCCTCGGTGACCGGTGTCGTCCTCCACACCGGTGGGCACAACACCTTCGTCCCCGGCCTTTTGGCCGCTACGCCCTGAGACGACATGAGCGCCGCGTACTTCGTATACCGTATGTCCGACCCCACGAACTGTACGCGACCGTCGCAGAATGCCAGATGGAAACCGCCGGGATGCGGGCTCGAGGGGCGGGCATAGAGAAACGACGTCACGTGCGCCGCACCCATCGGATCGCCGGGCGGTGGGGGCTGGTTGATCGGAATCAACGGCTTGTCGGCAAGGCTCGGCATGGCCCAGGTCAACCCTTGCTTCCAGTCCTGCGCGCCGGCGGCGCCAAAGGTCGTCCAGTTGGCCGCCCAGTGAGCGACGGCGTCGACTCCGTAGGTCAAGCTGGCGTCGGTGGCGCTGTGTTCGCCCAGCAGCACGGTCACGGCGATTCCGTCGCCCTTCGAAAGCTCGCTCAGAGCGAGTTTGACCGCGGGCCGTTTATTGCCGGCCGCCCCTCGGAACGCCTGATTGAACGAGACTCCATTTTCCCGCCAGTCGAGCGGAATCGACGGGTCGGACGAATCCACGTCGCTCATGCCCGCATTCGGAAAATAGCACAGCGCATCGCCCGCGTTTTGCTGCTGTGCCAGGAAATCGCTGGGGCACACGAACACGTCCACCCGCGAGGCGATCGCCGGCACGCTTCCAGTCGCCTGGTAGTGCGTGGCCAGGTCGTTTCGTTCGAGATAGGCCAGCATGGGCGGCGCCCAGCCGACAAAGTCCGCGGAGCCAGCCGGCGTGGTTGGCCGTTGGTTGACGAAGCCGGGAAGGTAACCCTTGGCGTCGTCGAATTGCGTCATTGCCAGGGCGATCAGCCGCAGATTGTTGATGCACGCCGCTTTTCGCGATGCTTCGCGCGCCGACTGCACCGCGGGAATCAACAGCGCCGCCAGGGCGGCGAGGATCACGATCACCACCACCAGCTCGATCAAGGTGATCCCCGGGCGGCGGGCGGCACGATCCGCTAGCTGCCGCGACGAATTGGCAATGCCGCGCGAGCGCATGGCCAGGTTCTCAATCTCGAATCCGTGATACGAGAGCTTGGCCGCGTCCCAAATTCAGTCGCCCCGCCAAGGCGAGGCGCGAACAGTCAGGCAAGCAAGTCGCCCGGCTACGATTGGGCTGCTGGTCGCTCGGGGGGGAATGCTAGCACATCCGCTAGCAAAAAGCGAGCAAGTGAACGTACATTCACCTATCGGGGGGTCGCCAGCTTAGCGAACCGATCGGTTCGCCTATTGGAAGTCGGCTTCGCTGAGCGGAATCAGCGTGCTGCCATTAATCCAGTTCGCCGGGTAAAAAAACATGCCAGCAACGTTCGGGTCTCTGGCGTTCTGGCTGTCCGGCGCCATGAGCATGCAATACGCGCGATACTCAATGTCCTCGCTAATGAATTGCGAGTGACCGTCGCACATCGTGACCAGGAATCCGCCGGGATGGGTGCTCGACGGACGTCCGTTGTGGATATCGTCCCCGGGCGTGAAGCCGATTTGCTTGTTCAGCGTATCGCCCGTCGGCGTAACGCCGACCGTTCCGAACGCGGCTGGCGGCGGCGATGGCGGGTTTTGAATGAACCAGGTACAAGCCTGCCACCAAGAGTTACCCGGCTGCAAATAGGTACCGCGATCCAACACTTGGAGCGGGAGCGTTTCATCGGGTGAAGGTCTCAATGGATTCGCCGGAGGCGTTGGCACGAGCATACCCGCGGGCGGAAGCGAAATCCAATCCAAAGCATCGAGGTTTTCGGTGAGCATCAACGTCTTGGTCGAGCCGTCATGGTTGCTCAAGAACGCCAGGTCAACGCTCACCTCGGGCACCCTTTGACTGAGTATCGAGGTCTTCGGCGTGAAGCTGTCGAAAAACACTCCGTTCTCTCGAAAATCCATGGGCTGCCCAGCGAGAGGAACAAGTCGGTCTCGCATTCCAGCGTTGACGACATAGGACAATGGCGCGACGCCAGTTGTCGGATTACGACTTGGACAAACTAGCGACGCCACTTTGGTGGCATTGTTGTTGGTCGCAGAGAGCGTGTTCCAAGTGTTCGCCTGAAAAAGTTGATACAAGTTATTCTGTTCAATGTAAGGCAAAATCGGCGGAACCCAGCCCACGGAAATAGGGGCGGCCGGCATAGGAGAGTTTGGCTGGACGCTGAACAGCGGCGGGAACTTGTCTTTTGAGGTGACGTAGCCCATTATCGCCTTGCCCAACTGCTGCTGGTTGTTCATGCAGGTGGCTCGCCGGCCGGCTTCGCGCGCGCGTTGCACCGCCGGAATCAGCAGGCCCACGAGCATGGCGATGATCGCAATCACCACCAAAAGCTCAACCAACGTAAAGGCGTACCGCACGTTGCGGCCAAATGTGCGCGGGTTCATGACAGATGTTCCTCGAGTGCAGATGTGATGCCCCTTGCCTGTAGCAGCCTGTCCGCCCTTCATTGTCTCAAGAATCGCGACAAATGCCAGAGGGAGAGGCTTGAGGCCC
>JBGQHN010000405.1:0-3100 GCA_041497975.1 Planctomycetia bacterium
GCAGAATTACGTGTCGACTACGCGGTACAACGGCACGATGATCCACCGTAGCGTTTCCAATTTTGTCATCCAAGGGGGTGGGTTCGAGGCCAGCAACGGCGCTGGCATTGCCACTAACGCGCCGATTCCGCTCCAGTACTCGCGGGCTAACACGCGCGGCACGATTGCCATGGCACGCACGGGCGACGGAGGCAATCCGAACGCCACCACGACTGCGACCAGCCAATGGTTCATCAACACCGCCGACAACAGCACGTCGCTGGCGCCAGCCCCTGGCAATGCCGCTCTACACATACCCGAGCGATTCGGGTACGCGGTGTTTGGCTCGGTCGTGGGTCCGGGAATGAGCGTCGTTGACAGCATCGCCGCCGTGCCGAAATACAATTACAGTGACAACCTCAACGACGCACAGCGCACACCGAAATCTCAGGAAGAAAGAGATGCTCTAACTGCTTTCGCGCAAGCGTGGGGACTGCAAAACCGGAACACATTCAATGAATGGCCGCTCCAGAACTTTACGGCGACCGACTTCAGTGGCGGCGTCAACCCCCTACCGCACGACGTGGTGCTCAACTTCATCACCGTCGTCAAGACGCATCCGTCGTATCAGAATCCCTACCTGGCCACCGACGTAAACAACGACGGGTTTTTGAGGTCGAGCGACGTGGCGACCGTTAATTTCGACTTGTTGCACAACGGGTTCCACAACCTCACCTCTCCGTTTGCCGGGACCTCCTACCTCGATGTCGACGGTAACGGGCGGGTCAACCTGGCTGACTCTCGGATAGTCATCAATTCTTTGCTGCTCCACGGCCCTGGTCCCGGGCCCCAGGTTTCGCCGCTGGCTTCGCCCGCGATGAGCATCATGTCAGTGCCCGAGCCGTCGTCGCTGGTGCTGGGCGCCATGGCGGCCTTCGCGCTGGGCGGATTCGCTCTGCGTGCGCGGATCGCGCGGCGCCGGCAGACTTCTACGCTGGGTTAGCCGGCAGCTAAGCACCGCCCAGGTGCCGTCGGTCGCGTGCCCACACCAACCCGAAGCGCAAGCGAGGGAGGAACGACGAAGAACCCTCGCTTGCGCTTCGGGTTAGTGTCAGAGACCGGGCGGCCTCCATCTGGAATTGCAAAGACCTTCGGCCAATCAAATTCGCTGGCAAACGGCATGGCGGCCAAACGTAATGGCCACGCCCCGCTTCCTGCCTATTTCGGAACGTTACGCATGGTTTCCAGCCGGACGACCACAATCGCCCACGCCTGGGCGTGCGCGGTTCTGGCGGTGACGATTCGATTGGCCAAGGGCGGCACGGCCACGCTGCGCCAAGACGGCAAGGCGCCATCAGGCGGCTAGCGCCGCGCGCCGGCCGGTTTGCAGGGGGTTTGTCGCGGCATTACAATCGAAGTCGGCGCTGTGACAGGCCGTTGAAAAATGGGACTGGCTCTAAGCCAGATAGCCTGAATCCCGCGAAAATGTCGTGCCCGCGAGGTGCCTGTCCCAGTTTTTCAACAGGCAGCCGAGCCGAGTGCGCGACAGCGGATGTCTTGGGAGCGACTTCGAGCATGTCATCCAACAGTCCACAACCGCCGCAGTCTCCGGCGCGCGACGCCGCGTCGCTCGTGTTCGTGGGGTTCAATTCGCGCGTGGCCGCGCTCGACCGGGACAGCGGAGCCATGGTTTGGAAATGGAAGAGCCCCAAGGGAACCGGCCTTCCGGTGGTCCTCTTGGACGGCGATCGGTTGATCGTGTCGGTGCAGGGGTACACGCACTGCCTTGACCCCATGACGGGCGACGAGCTGTGGCACAATCAGCTCAAGGGAATGGGCATCGGCATCCCCTGCCTCGCCTCGGCTCGCGGCAATTCGACGCCGCAACTGCACGCCATTCTGGCTCAGTACGAGGAGGAGCAAGCGGCCGCGGCGCAGGCCGCCAGCGGGTAGAATAGCTTCGACTGACGCTTCACCACACCACCCCAGAAAGCGAAAGGCGCTCCATGACAAGGTTTTCATCGATCGTGGTCTTGGCTGCATGCGTGGGCTCGAATTGCCAGACAGTTCGCGCCGCCGACAATTCTCCGCCGCCAGGATTCGTGGCCCTGTTCAACGGCCGCGATCTCGGCGGATGGAAGGGCCTGGTCGCAACCCCACCGAAGCGGGCCCAGATGTCGAGCGAGGAACTGGCCGAAGCGCAAAAGAAAGCCGACCAGCGCATGCGCGATCATTGGAGAGTCGAGGACGGGGCGCTAGTGTTCGACGGCAAAGGCGACAGCCTGTGCACGGCCAAAGACTACGGCGACTTCGAGCTCTTGGTCGATTGGAAGATCCTCAAGGATGGCGACAGCGGCATCTACCTGCGCGGCAGCCCACAGGTGCAAATCTGGGATCCGGCCGTAAAAGCGGCCATGGGGGTCGGCTCGGGCGGGCTGTTCAACAACCAAAAGCCGGGAAATCCATCCAAGCCATCGGTCACCGCCGATAAGCCCGTCGGCGAGTGGAACACGTTTCGCATCCGCATGGTCGGAGACAAAGTCAGCGTGTGGCTCAACGACAAACTGGTCGTCGACAATGTCGTGCTGGAAAACTATTGGGAGCGCGGCAAACCGATCTATGCGACCGGGCAAATCGAGCTGCAAAATCACGGCAACACGCTGTACTTCAAGAACGCTTATCTGAAGGAATTGTAGAGGGCGCCGAATTCCACGCGCCGGGTGGGTTGGTTGGGGACGTCGACGTTTTTCCCGCGCGCTAGCGCCGGGGGACTTGCGGTTATGCGTGTTGAGTACCGCGCGGAGCTTCGCTGCACGGCCTGGCAGTTGTGGCCCTTTCTCGATGAAGCCGAAAAACAGAAATTGTGGCTGACCACGCTCGTGGACTTGGCGCCCACCAGCCAGATCCCGCGAGCCGTGGGCTCGACGTTCGAGTTCCGCGTGCGCGAGGGCCGGCGGATCTCAAATTACGAAGGACGCATCAACGCCTACGATCCGCCGCGGCACCTGGGCGTGATGATGTGGGGCGGCGTGCTGCGGCCGGGCACGGTGATGCAGGTTGACTACCGCGTCGCCGATCTCGATAACCGCTGCCGGCTGGAATACTACGCCGAAATCGACAC
>JBGQHN010000406.1:0-3090 GCA_041497975.1 Planctomycetia bacterium
GACATGCTGGGCGAAAAGCTGATCGACCGCATGGTCGAAATCTGGCTCAAAACCGCATTCGAAGGCGGCCGCCACGCCCGACGCATCGGAAAAATCTCCGAGATGGAACAGCACAAGCCCGAGGCATGAGCGCCATGGCTCGGCGTTGCGCTGGGCGACCAATCGAAGGTGCGACGACGCCCAACTTGGACTTGCTTTTTTGAGGCGAATGCCGGTTTACGTTCGGCCGTTTGCACTACTTGGGAGCGTTCCAGACGCGCATTTGCCGACCGCGGGACGACGTGTCCGTTCCGGCGGCCAGCCAACAACCGTCGGGCGAGAAGGCGAGACAGTCAACTTGGTCGCGCAGTTGACCCAAGACCATCAGCTCCTCGCCACTTGGCAGGCACCACAACCGCACGAATCCGGCTTCGTCTCCCGTGGCGAGTATCGGCTCGTCGGGGCAAAACGCCAGAGATTTGACACGAAACACATGACTCAGCACCAATCGAGACTGTTGGCCGGTGTCCGTGTCCCAAAATCGCACCTGGTGCTCATCTCCGGCGCTTGCCAATGTGCGACCGTCATTTGCAAACGCGAGAGCCAAGGCGCGATTCGTGTCGAGGGTCCGCAATAGTTTTCGTCCTCTCAGATCCCACAGTCGGATATTGTCGCTGGAGGCGCTCGCGGCGATATCTCCCGATCGTGTGCACGCCATGCAATTGATGTGGAATTGATCTTCTCCTAAAATCGCCAGTTGCCGGCCCGACACGGCGTCCCATAGCCGCACGAGCGAGGGTTCCGCGTTATCGCCGGTCAACAAGAGCGTTCCGTCGGGAGTCACCAGCATTTGAACGATTTGCTCATTGGATGCCACGAACGTGGAAGGCTCAACCTGCCCCGCTAAGTCCCAGCCATACACGGTACCTAAGTCGTGGGCCAAGGTCATGAAAGCGAATGGCCCAAGGAGAGCCAGTCCCCCGATGGGCTTCAGCACCGTGCGGCTGAGCGTTTCCATAGTGCGTTTTTGCATGTCGAAAACGGAAATTCCTCCTCCGAAATTTGCCGAAATCAACCTTCCACTGTCGGCACTGAATGCCACACTTCTTGCAAACACGCCGGACGGAAGATCGCCAACAAGCTCTTGACCCGTAAAGTCCCAGATGCACACCGAGCCGTCGAGTGCGGCGGTGGCCAGCGTGTTCGTGGCGGGCGAATAGGCCAAGCAGAGAATTCGCCCTTGCCCGCTGTCGATGACTCGCGCAACGCGATCGAGCTTCCAATCCCACTCGCGCACGATTCCAAAGTGATCGCCAAACGCCACGACCGGATTGTGAGGCGAGAAGACGACGGCGTCGACTCGCTCGGCATTGGTTTCATAAGTCGCGGCGAGACTCCAGTCCGCCACCGTCCAAATCTTGACCGCCCCTTTCACTCCGGACGTGGCCAGGTATTGACCATCGGGAGAAAACTGGACGCACGTCACGTGCGTTTGCCCAGGTTCCAAGCGAGCCAATGGCTTGTTTTGTTCGAGATCCCAAACGATCACGGTCTCGTCGCTCGACGCGGTCGTCAACAACCGACCGTCCGGTGAATAGACTAGCCGATTGATCTCATCGGTGTGTCCGATCGGTATGGTTTGGCACGGGCCCGTTTCCTGATCCCAGACCGCCAACAGAGCGCCCGGCGAGCCGGCGGCGGCCAGATGCCGACCATCGCCGGACCAGGCAAGGCAGTTGATGTCTTGCAGTTCCGCACAAGCCCACGTGGACAGCAAACGTCCGTCCGCGGCATCCCACAGACGCACTTGGGCGCCGTTCTCAGCCGCGGCAATCATTTTTCCATCGGGCGAGTAGCAAGCGAAGTTCACCTCGTTCGCGCCGGTGCCGAGCGTGGCCCGCGGATCTCCGCTGGAAGCATCCCAAATTCGAACCGTCCCGTCGGCTCCCGCGGAAACCAAAAACTGCCCGTCGGGTGTAAAGTCGACGCTGTGGGCGTGACCGCGATGCGCCATCAGGCGACGCGGTTGGCCGTGACACCTCGCCCAGAGATGGCGCCACAAAAACCCGCGCTGGTCCGTCTCGGCTACGCCTTGGTGGCGCGCAAGCAGATTGCTCGCCTTACGTATGTCTTGCTGCTGGAGCGCCTCGTGGGCCCCCTGGAGATCGCGGAAATAAATCAACTGTTGCAGCTCTCGCCCGCGCTGTTCGGCGTTCGCGCGGGCCGCTTCAGCGGTCTGCAATGCTTGTCCCATTTGCATGAAATGCAAGGCCGCGCCGATCGACACGATCAACGAGGCAATGATCGTGACGGCCACCGCGGCCGCCGTGGCAGGTCGCCGCCGCGACCATTTCAGCGCTCGAGAGCCGAACCCCAACGGCCGAGCCCAGGTCACTTCGCCCGCCCGGAACCTGCGCAGATCCGCGGCCAAGGCAGCCGCCGAGCGATACCGATCCTGCGGCCGACGTTGCAGGCAACGCAGGCAAATGGCCTCCAGATCGCGCGGCAGATCGCGGCGCTGTTCGCGCGGATTACGCGGGTCCTCGCTGGCGATTTGGCGCAACAGATCGGCCTGGCTGTCTGCCGTGAACGGAGGTTTGCCCGCCAGCAATTCATACAGAATTGCGCCCAATCCGTAGACATCCGTTGCTGGCCCGATCGCTCCCACACTGGCGTCGACTTGTTCGGGCGCCATGTAGGCCGGCGTGCCCAGCATGGCTCCGGTACGCGTCCGCGCGTCGTCGGAATCGAGCAATTTGGCCAGCCCGAAGTCGGTGAGCTTGGGAACCAGCGAATTGCCCACGACCGGCGAATGGGTTTCGGCGGCCAGGCCGACGGGCGCCGGTTCGAGCACGACGTTGGCCGGTTTCAGATCTCGGTGCAGGATGCCATGGCAATGCGCGTGTTCGACGCCGTCGGCCAGCGCCGCCATCCACTCGGCCGCGACATTCACCGCGATCGGCTCTTTGTTTTCGGCCAGCAGCGTGGCGAGCGACTTGCCTTCGCTGTAGGCGCTGACGATGTAGCAGACCGGCCCCGATTGGTCGACTTCCAATACCGACACGATGTTCGGATGAGCGAGCCTTGCGGCGGCGATCCCCTCGCGGAGAA
>JBGQHN010000407.1:0-3066 GCA_041497975.1 Planctomycetia bacterium
AAAACGGCAACGGCTTGCTCACAGTGGAGCAAGCCGCGCGCCAGTTCAATCTCAGTAAACGGACCCTCTATCGCCTTGTCGAACATGGTGAACTGCCATGCTCACGAATCGGCAAGGCAATCAGACTTCGGCCGGCTGACCTTGAACGGTATCTGGCCCAATCCCCAAGTCCAAGATTGGGGTTATTTTCGTAGCCTCTTCGGCCAGTCTCCTGCCCTCTTCGATATGTCCATAACGGGTGGCCAACATCCGGCTATCGACGTGGTTCATCAGCTTGGACACGATCAAAGTGTCCTGTCCCGATTCCAGGCGATGATGAGCCCAACTATGCCGTAGCGTGGTAGCGCACAGCTTCGGCATCATCATCGTCTTTTTCAGACTTCGGAACCGACAGCGTAAGCTGTTGCGGTCCCACGGCACCCTCGCCCGTGTGCGAAACAGCTTACCCTCGGGGAACTGTGACGCCAGACGCTTGACGATTTGCAGGGCAATCGGGGGCAGGTAGACCACACAGGAACGCCGCTTACCCTTGCTGTCCTGGATCGGCAGCACCAGCCGCGAACCGTCGAAGTGCTTAGCTTCATACTTGAGCATGTCTTGAGCGCGAGCCCCGGCAACGAGCATGACGGCCACGAAGTCCCTTAGATCGGGCTTACAGGCATTGAGTAGTTTCTGCCATTGATCGAAGGGGACAAATTCTTGTCGAATCTGCCGCTGGGGTTTTTCCATCTGGGCGATTGGATTTGCATCGGCGTAGCCCATCTTCATGCCCCAATTCAACGCCGTCTTGATCGTGGCAATCAGGTCCGCTCTGCGCGTCGGACCATTGGTCGCGTAGTGCTTGTCGATCCACGATTGAACGTGAAACGGCCGTAGTTGACTGACGCGAAGTTTGGGAGGGATGGATTGCCCAAACGTCTGCAAGATTCGTTTCCGTGGCTTGCACGTCTCAGGAGCCCGATTCGTTTGGAGCCACGTCCAGTAGGCGTCCAGGACCACCCGCACGGGATGATCCTTGATCGAGGCACCACTGCCCATCAGGCGGTGATATTCCCGGAAGGCTGCTTTCTTGTCTTTGCCAAGATTGATCTGTCGGCCGTTGAACTGCGCGTACCACGTCTGATTCTGCGATCTGAGCCACGGTCCCATTGGAAAACCTCCCAGCAAATGTAGGTTGCTGGTGGCGTCCCGTGCATCAAACGTGCAATCGGCGTGCATTTCTGAAAGGGGTCGTGACGTAAACCCTTACAGGATAAGTCGGGGCGACAAGATTTGAACTTGCGACCTCTGCGTCCCGAACGCAGCGCTCTAGCCAAGCTGAGCTACGCCCCGAGCGAATCTTTGGCGAAGGGCTTATTCTACTGGCCACGCGCCGGCGGTCAACGCCGACCGCAGGCGCACGCACCATGCCATCGCGTGCCAGCAACGCCGCTTACGTCGGCTCTTGTTGCGCGCCGACTAGGGGCACAAAGCGGCAGCCGGATAGCGGCTCGGCGTACAACTGGCCGCCCGCCTTGTGAACGGCTTGCAATACCTGGCCGTGACTGTCGCCCAACGGGATCACCAGGATGCCTCCTTCGGCCAATTGTTCTTCCAGCGCCGGCGGAATGTGAGCGGCCGCCGCCGTGACCACGATGCGATCGTAGGGCGCCCCCTCGGGCCAGCCCAAGGTGCCGTCGCCCGTCACCAGTCGCACGTTGGTGTATCCGCACTGCGACAACGCCGCCTCGGCGCGGCGCGAAAGCTCAGCATGGCGTTCGATGCTCACGACGCTGGCGGCCAGCTCGGCCAGGATCGCGGTTTGATATCCGCTGCCGGTGCCGATTTCCAAGACGCGCTCGACGCCGACCAATTGCAGCGCTGCGGTCATCAGCGCCACAATATACGGCTGGCTGATCGTCTGCGACTGCCCGATCGGCACTGCCCGGTCGGCATATGCCAAATGCGCGACATCCGCGGGAACGAAGCGCTCCCGCGGTACGCGGTCCATGGCCGCCAGCACGCGCGTCGACTTGATTCCGCGCTCGACCAATTGCCCCAACATTTCTTGGCGCGCGGACTCGAAAGGATCATGGCTGTCCATGGGGGTCAATTCCCTCGCAACTTGTGCGCCTTAATCGCGAGCCGTGCGGCCGCCTTCAGGCGCAAAGTTCGCTCTTCGACAAAACTGCCGAGGGCTGCCAATCGCAGACTTGCAGTTCGACCGATTTGCGACCCCGAAAATGATTGACGAACGGCCGAAACGCCACGGCGATCGGGCCCCCGACTTCGCCCAGGTCGGTGGCCCATTCGCCGCCGCCAAAGGCCACGGCCCTCAATTGTACGCCGTGCTGCGAGAGGCGTAGCGACAAATGTCGCTCTCCGCCCCCGATCCGTTTGGGGGGCTCGCTGAGAACAACGTTCGACGCGCATAAGGTCGGCCGTGGATTGGCGTGCCCGAAGGGCGCCAAGCGCTCGATGTCGGCCACGGCCGAGTTGGTCAATGCGCTGAAGGACACTTCAGCGTCGATCCGCAATTCGGCGACTCGAGCCGCCGGCGAAATCTCGGCCGCGGCATGCTCGCAAAATTGGCCGCGGAAGGCTTCCAGCTTCGATTCCTCGATCTTCAATCCAGCCGCCGCCGCGTGTCCGCCATGGCTGAGCAAGTGCTCCGCACAGGCGGCCAGCGCCGCGTGCAGCTTGAAGCCCGCGACGCTGCGCGCCGAACCGATGCCAGGCTTGACTCCCAGCGCGTCAAAGGCGATGAGCACCACGGGCCGATGATACTTCTCGGCCAATCGCGAAGCCACGATGCCGATCACGCCCGGATGCCAGCCGCGATCGGCCAGCACGAGCGCCGAGTCTGCGTCGGGATCGAACTGCTCGCTGGCCTGCTTGTTGGCGGCCAGATAGATGCTGCGTTCCAGGCTTTCGCGGCTGCCGTTCAGTTCGTGCAAATAAGCGGCCAGGGCCGATGCACGCTCGGCCGAATCGGTCGTCAACAGTTCGATGCCTAGCGTCGCCTGGCCCAGTCGTCCGGCCGCGTTGAGCCGGGGGGCCAGCTTAAAGGCAATTTCTTCGCTCGAC
>JBGQHN010000408.1:0-3060 GCA_041497975.1 Planctomycetia bacterium
AGCGCAAGTCATTGCCACGTAGGCATGCAGCATCGTCGCGATAGCGGCGCACCGCAGGGAAGAGGAGAAAAAGGGACATCACGGATTCTTGGTTCTCGGCCGTGCTGGCGACCTGCTCCCCGAGAATTGGCCCTTGTGGTATGAGAGTCTCTAGCGCCCGAATGGGCAAGAAGATTCCCGACGAGACGGAAGCGTCACAGTCCCTAGCAAATCATCAAGAAGCAGTGTGACGCTGACGCGATGATTGCGGCAGACCGCGTCGTAGCTGTCGGTGAATAGCCCGCCATCCGGCTCCGTCATCGGCGCGGGCCGGCCCCGCGCGTCGAACGCATAGGTGATCGTCTCGCTCAGACACTTGTCTAGACAATGGTTGTTCAGCCGACTAATATCAAATGGGCGCCGGCGGCTATGAAATCGGACGTGATGGCGTCGACCGCGAGACATCTACTGGAGGGCGAGAACGCGCCCGCGCGTTCGATGTGATGCTGTCAGCTCGCCGCGCTCGTTCCGCTATGGAGCAAACCGATGATCGATGCGATCGAGACTGACGTGGCGGTGATCGGCGGAGGGCCGGCGGGGTCGACCACCGCGACGCTGATCGCGCAGCACGGCTACCGCGTACAGTTGTTCGAGCGGGAGCACTTCCCGCGCTTTCATATCGGCGAGTCGCTGATACCCGAGACGTATTGGGTGCTCAAGCGGTTGAACATGTTGGAGAAGATGAAGGCCAGCCCGTTCGTCAAGAAGCACAGCGTGCAGTTCGTCGGCTCGAGCGGCAAGCTTTCCGAGCCGTTCTATTTTCTGGAGCACAAGCCGCACGAGTGTTCGCAAACCTGGCAAGTGCTGCGCAGCGAGTTCGACAAGCTGATGCTCGACAACGCGCGCGAGCACGGCGTCGAAGTACACGAAGGAACGCGGGTGCTCGACGTGCGATTTTCGCACCAGCGCGCCACCGGCCTGCGGATCATGCATGAAGACGGCAGCGAGCGCGAGATTCGCGCCCGGGTCGTGGTCGATGCCAGCGGACAGAGCACGCTGATCGCCAACCGCTTCAAGTTGCGTGTCGCCGATCCCGACTTAAAAAAAGGCGCGCTGTGGACGTATTATGAAGGCGCGTATCGCGACACGGGCCGCGACGAAGGGGCCACGTTGGTCCTGCAAACCGCCGGCAAGAAGGGCTGGTTCTGGTACATTCCGCTGCACAACAATATCGTCAGCGTGGGAGTCGTGGCCGCCTTCGAATATCTGTTCAACGGTCGTGGCGACCATGAAACGATTTACCGCGAAGAACTCGATCGTTGTCCGGCGGTCAAAGAACGGGTGTCGATAGGCAAGCGGGTGACCGGGTTCTACGCCACCAAGGACTATTCTTACCGCTCGCGGCAAACCGCCGGCGACGGCTGGGTGTTGGTCGGCGACGCGTTCGGGTTTTTGGATCCGCTCTACTCCTCCGGCGTGCTGCTGGCTCTCAAGAGCGGACAGCTTGCCGCTGACGCGGTGTCCGAGGGCCTGGCCAAGGGCGATACCTCGGCGGCCCAGTTGGGCAAGTGGACCGCCGATTTCAGCCGTGGCATGGACCGCATGCGCCGGTTAGTGTGCGAATTCTACAACGGCTTCAGCTTCGGCCGATTCGTCAAAAGCTATCCGCAATTCAAGGGTCATCTGACCGACTTGCTGATCGGCGACCTGTTCAAGGACAGCGTCGACGAAGTGATCGGGCCGATGGAATCCACCAAGGCCGACGGCGCCTACGTCTACGGCAGCATGCCGGAATAGTCGACGGCCGTCCCGCTGCGTGACGACGTCGTTCTCGCTATCGGCGCGGCTCAGCTTCGGCCAGTTTCGCTTTCCATTCGGCAAGCCATTCGTGGGCCGCCCGGGGCGTCGTCTCGTTCAAGTCGAGCCCACGAACGGCTGCCAACAGCGGATGCTCCTCGGCCGCGAACAGCGACAATTGCAAGTCCGCCGTGCGGATTTTTTTTGCGGGCCGCGCGAGCTTCGTTTGGCCTTCGGCGTTGAGCTGTTCGTCTTCCAACTGGGCCAGGATTTGCTTGGCCCGCTCGACGACTTGCGGCGGAACGCCCGCCAGGCGGGCGACGTGAATGCCGTAGCTCTTGTCGGCCGCGCCGCTCAGGATCTTGTGCAGGAACACGACCTGGTCCTGCCACTCGCGCACCGCCACGTTGAAATTGCGCAGGCCGGCGAGCGAACCGGCCAACTGGGTCAGCTCGTGGTAGTGCGTGGCAAACAGCGTGCGGCAGCCGAGGTGGTCGTGCAAATGCTCGACGACGGCCCAGGCCAGGGACAGCCCGTCGTAGGTGCTCGTGCCGCGCCCGATCTCGTCCAGGATCACGAGGCTTTGCGGCGTGGCCGTGTTGAGAATGCGGGCCGTCTCGATCATCTCGACCATGAACGTGCTTTGCCCGCGCGCCAACTCGTCGCTGGCGCCTACGCGCGCGAAGATACGATCGGCCACGCCGATCGTGGCCTCGCGAGCCGGCACGAAGCTGCCGACTTGCGCCAACAGAGTAATGAGCGCCACCTGGCGAATGAACGTACTTTTGCCGGCCATGTTGGGGCCGGTGACCAGCAGCGAATAACCGTCGTCCCCGCCGCAACGCGTATCGTTGGGCACAAACGTTCCTTGGGCGGCCAGGGCGTCGAGCACCGGATGGCGGCCGTCGACAATTTGCAGAATCGCCTCCGCCACGATTTTCGGCCGGCAGTAGCCGCGCTTGCGCGCCAGGTCCGCCAGCGCCACCAGCACGTCGAGCTCGGCCAGCACGGCGGCGGTCCGTTGCAGCCGCCCGGCGCTGGCGGCCACCATCTCGCGCAGCTCGCAAAACAGCGCGTACTCCAAGTCGCGCGACTTTTCGTCCGCCGAGAGCACCCGCTCCTCGTGTTCCTTCAGTTCCGGCGTGATATAGCGTTCCGCGTTCTTGACGGTCTGCTTGCGGATGTAGTGCGGAGGAATCTTCGCGCTGTGCGAGTTCGAGATTTCGAGGTAGTACCCGAACACCTTGTTAAATCCAATTTTCAGGTTCGAAATGCCCGAGCGCT
>JBGQHN010000409.1:0-3044 GCA_041497975.1 Planctomycetia bacterium
AAGATGATTTCGTTGATGCCCGGCGACATGTCGCGCACCTGCACGAAGAATTTCTCGCGCTTTTCTTCGTAGGTCTTGCCTTCGCCCACCGAGTGAAAGTCGTCGAGCTTGGGCAGCTTGTAGGCGGCGAGCACTTTGATCGAGTCTTCGGTGATCGGATAGCCCTGCTTCTTGAACTTGGCCACCACGGCCGGCGTCTGCTCGACGACCATCGCCGGAATGCGGTACTCCTCGGCAACTTTGAGATAGGCCTTCGTGTAGTCGACCCGCACGTAGAGCGTGCCCATGTGGGTGTCGATGTGGCCGGGCCGGGTGCCTTTGGCGATCGCCCGCTCGACTTGGGCCCGAATCTCGGCCTCGATTTCATCGCCCGTCGCCGCGCGGGCGGTTTCCATTTGACTGCGCCACAGGCAGCCCTCCTTGTCGCACATACCGGGCACCTTGTCGCGACCGGCGACCGGTCCCCAGCGATACCACTTCCATTCGCTGTTCATGGCCAGGTGCAAGCCCAGGTCATAGTCGGGATGCTGGCTGTACCATTCGGCCATTTCGTTGTACCAAGGGCAGGGCACCATCAGCGCGGCCGATTGGATGTCTCCGGCCGGCAAATAGGCCTTGGCCGCCAGGTTGGCTTCGTAGCACATGCCGATGTCGTCGGCGTGCAAGATCAGCACGATCTTGCCGGATGGATAGCCGAGCTTTTCGGCCCAGCTCTCGCCGCGAGCCGGCGACGATGCAAGAAACACCAAGACGAACAGCACGCAGTTTGGCAAGCGGCGCAATGACTCGATGAGCATGAGACTTGTGACCCCTGGTAAGAGAAAAGCGGCGGCGACCGTTTGCCGCCTGGTGAAATATGACAGTGGAATTACAACACGCAACGGACGGCACCGATTCTGGAATGGGCCGCGAGCCGCGTCAAGCATCCGGGGGTGAAAGCGGCCACGCCGCCGGCAAACCCCGAAGTGCTCGCTCAGCGGGACTTCACTTTCCACATGATGCCGGCCGCGGCAGCCGCCACGGGCACGGTAATCATGGCTGAAGCCCAAAAGCCCCGGCCGAGAAATTGCCACATGATGCCCATCAGCACCATGACCGTGATATTGAAGGTCACCAGGGTCAGGTCGCGCCTCTGCTTTTTCTCTTCCGGCGCGAGCGGGCCCGTGCGGCGCGGCGCTTTGGCCGCGGCGGCCGACGGCGGTTGGGATTGTTGGGCCGCGACGGGGGCGTGTGCCGCGACGGGCGCGGGCTCAACCACCGAGCCGTCGCGCCCAACGTACTTCGTGATCGCGTCGGAGATATTCGCCGGCGTGCACAGCACCGCCCGCACCGGCATGCCGAACCGCAGGCGCAATTCCTCCTCGACGTTGGGGTCGAGCGGATTGGGCGAAGCCATCAACAGCTCGTTGCCGTCGATCATCACGGGCACGCACGAATTCTGGCGGGCCAACATGCCCGGCACGCGCGCGATGAGACTGGCGTCCAGCGGCACGTCGGCCAAATCGAGATACGGCAGCCCGATCGACTCGGCATAGGCGGGCAGGACGGCCTCGGGCCGGGCCAGCTTTTGTTGCACCAGCGCGTCGCGCACCTCGACGTTGATGGCCTTGGCGAAATTGCGGGCTTTGTCGAGCGCGGCCTGGTCGATGGTCTTATTGGCCAAAAGAATCTGCTCGAACGTGCGCGCCTTGAGGCCTCCCTGGGCGTCTTTGCGGCCCAGCACGACGTCGTATTCGCTCTTGCGTTGTTTGTCCGTCAGGCAGAGCATGGCCTTGGCCAGCTCATTGAGCAGATCCTGCGACTGCTTGGCGAACTCGCCGGCCGCGAATTTGCGCACGTGGGCATTCATGGCCCGGTAATGTTCGCGGACTTTCGCCGTGTCGTCCTCGAACATTTTCAGGCGCAGCAGTTGATAATGATTCAGCGGCCGGGCCGTCTCCGTGATCTTCAGCCAATCGCGATAAACGTCGAGCGTCTTGGTCATCGGCAGCAAGACAAGCGTGAAAACTGTAAATCGGTGACAGCGAGCCCCTACATAAATCTTACCCGCAATTCGCGCGACTAGCTGCCTGTTGAAAAAATGCGACAGGCACCCGCCAAACATGGAGTTTCACGGGGTTTGGTTCGATTTGGCTCGGAGCCAGTCCCATTTTTCAACGGCGTGTTAGTCGACCCGGTAGTCGCTGGCGAGACTCGTGAAGGCGCTTAGCTGTTGGTCGCTCAGGCCGCCTTTGCGTTCAATCAAGATTTGGGCCTCTTTGCCGCCGGTCTTGTCGCGGGCCCGCACGTGGACCCGGCCGGAGGCGTCGAACGAGTAGACCACTTCGATGGGCGAGCCCTTGGGCAGGTCCTTGGGCAGCCCGGTGATGCGGCAATTGCCCAACAGCGAACAAGCGTCGGGATCGGGAGCGTCGCCTTCAATGACCTTGATGTTGACGCGTGTTTGACCCGGCTCGCTGGTGGCGAAGGTTCGCGTGACCTCGGTCGGCAGCTTGCTGTTGCGGGGAATCATCACGTGGTTGACGGTTTTTCCGGTCTTGGGGTGGCGGGCCGCGATTCCCAGCCCGTGCGAGTTGACGTCCTCTTGCTTGACGTTGCGCAACAGCTTGCGGACTCGTTCGGCCAGTTCGCTGGATTCGCCGCGGAATTTGGCTTCCAAGATCGCGGCGTGGATCGCGGCCCCCTGGGCCACGGCCGTGTGCGGCGAGATCCCCTGGAAGGGCTCCTTGCCGGTCAAGTCCTTGAGCATCCGCGGCACTTTTGGCATCAGCGTCGAACCGCCCACCAGCACCAGCGCGTCAAGCTGATCGGCCCTGACGGCGGCCTGTTCGAGCACGAGTTGGGAGGTGTCGCTCGTGCGTTGCAGCAGATCGGCGGTCAGCTCCTCGAACTGCTCGCGCGTGATTTTCAGCGAAACCACCTTGCCTTCATGGCGGCAAGAGATCGTCGCGACGTTGCCTTGCGAAAGCGCGATCTTGGTCTGGTCGGCATCGTGGCGAAGCATCTGCAGCGTGGCGGGCGACTCGCGCGGGTCGCGGCCGTGC
>JBGQHN010000410.1:0-3034 GCA_041497975.1 Planctomycetia bacterium
ACTTCCACGGTGGCGCGCCCGCCGGCCAGTTCGATGCGTCCGACGCGCTGTCCCGCGAGCCCGCCCTGGTTGTCCAGCAGCCTGAGAAGATCTGATTTGCCCAGCCGAGGAGCGAGATGTTCGAAGTGAAGAATTGTCATCGCGGCACGGTCAGCAAGACAACAGACGTTCGTATAGATTCAGCTTACGCGCTACCACCCCGCCTCGAACATCCCCGAAAGTTTCCGAAATCGTCACGCGCACCGCGGCGCGACGAAACATTGACTGCTAATTTCCAGCTCAGCTATACTGCAACCGGCCCGGTCCCCGTAAACCACGCCGAGTTTGCTCGATGAGGCTTGCCGCCTGTCATCCGCTGATTGCCGCCTGGGCATGGGGCCTTTTGGGCTTGGGCGCATGGAGCGCAATTCCCGTGGCCGGGCAATCGACCGCCCCCGCCGGCAGCGCGCCCCAAACCCCGCCGCCCCCGAGCGCGACCAAGCTGGTGGGGGCCGAACTCGACGCACTGTTGTCGGCCGCTTCGCCGCGAGCGTCGGAAGCGGGCTCGCTCGGCGACGCGGACTTCTTGCGCCGACTGAGTTTCGACCTGCTCGGCCGCCAGCCGACGCTCGAGGAGCAACAGCAATTTGCCCAAGAGTCTTCGCCGCATAAATATGCCGACTGGGTCGAGCGCCTGCTGGCCCGCGAAGAGTTTGGCGCGAACTGGGCCGATTACTGGTGCGACGTGATCGCCTTCCACGTGCCGCCGCCGGAACTGACGTATCTCGACTACAAGCCCCTGAAGAAATGGCTGGCCGTAAAGCTGAACGGCAACATGCCGTGGGATGAAGTCGTGCGCGATCTCATCACGGCCAAGGGAAAAATTCAGGACCAGCCGGCAGCCACACTGGTCGGCTATCACCAGGCCAACGCGACCAACCTGGCGGCCGAGACGAGCCGGATTTTTCTCGGTCAGCAAATCGGCTGCGCCCAGTGTCACGATCATCCCTTCGGCCGCTGGAAGCGGACCCAGTTTCACGAGCTGGCCGCGTTCTTTGCGCGCACCAAGGCCAAGCTGCCCTGGAACGACGGCCCGGGCACGGTAGTATCCGCGCTCGACAAGGGCGAATACTTGATGCCCGACGCGGCCGACCCGCTCCAGAAGGGGACCGAAGTGCGGCCGGCCTTTTTGGACGGCAAGACGTCGGAAATCGGACCGACGGACGACCATCGCCGCGCGCGGCTGGCCGAGTGGGTCACGGCCCGCGACAACCCGTGGTTTGCCAGGGCCTACGTCAACCGGATTTGGGCCCGCTTGATGGGGCGAGGATTCTACGAGCCGGTCGACGACCTGGGCGAGGCTCGCCCGCGCGAGTGGCCTGCCGTTCACGAGGCGTTGGCCGCGCACTTCACGGCCACGAACTTCGACGTCAAGGATTTGATTCGCGTCGTGGTCGGCACCGAGGCGTATCGCCGCAGCGCGCGGTTGAAACAGCCCGACGTGGCTTCGGCGACCGAGAAGGCCGACGCACCCTTGCGGCTGCGCGGAGACGAAGTCTTTGCGGCGCTTCGCGTCAGCTTGGAAATACCCGACGTCACTCCGCCCGCCGTCGAAGCGACCGCCGCGGTCCGCTTTCCGCCCCCGCCCAAAAGCACTCGCGATCTGGTCAACGAGGCGTTTGGCACCGATCCGTCGCTCGAGAGCGTTGACGCTCCGCGCACGATCGACCAGGCGTTGTGGATGATGAACAACGAACAATTGCAAAAGCACTTCGACGCATCGCCGGCCAGCGGCACAGTGCTGGCCCGGCTGCTCGAAGAACACAAAGATGACGGTGCGGCCTGCCGGCACCTGTTCGCGCGCGTGCTCGCGCGCCAGCCGACGGCCGGAGAGTTGCGCATAGCGCTAGAGCACGTCGCGCACAGCGGCGACCGCCGCGCGGCATTTGAAGATTTGTTGTGGAGTCTCGTCAACTCGGCCGAATTCACAACCAGGCGATAAACCGCGATGCATCTCTCGCGCTCAACGTGTCATCCAATTCTCGACGTCGGCGTCACCGCCGAGGGCGTTGTCAGCCGCCGTGGTTTCTTACAAACGTCGCTGGCAGCCGCGGTCGGCGGTTGCGCCGCCGGCGCGTTGGGCTGGCATGATCTGCTCGTGGCGCGGGCTGCTGAACTGCGCCGGGCCGGCAAGTCGATGATCTTGTTGTGGATGGATGGCGGCCCGAGCCAGTTTGATACGTTCAATCCCAAGCCCGGCTCGGCCAACCAGGGGCCGGCTCACGCCATCAATACCGTCGTGCCCGGCGTGCAGGTGGCCGAATACTGGCCTTGCACCGCGCGCATGATGGACAAGATAGCGCTCGTGCGTTCGATGGTCAGCCGCGAGAAGGAGCACGACCGGGCCATCGCGCTGGCGCGCACCGGTTACCAGCCGGCGCCGTTGATTCGCTATCCAAGCTGGGGCTCGATCGTGGCCCGCGACCGCGAGCGGTTCGAGTTCGAGCTGCCTTCGTTCGTGCGGATCGGCAGGCCGCGGATCACGACTCGCGACGTCGATGCCGGCGTGCTCGGCGTGGCCTATAATCCGCTGAAGATCGACGAGGCGGGCCGGCTGCCGCCGAACCTGGCGCCCTCGGTCGCGCCGGAAGTCGTCCGCCGTCGATTGGCTTTGGCCGAACAGTTCGATGGCGAGTTTGCCCGCTCAGGCGGCGCCGCGGCCGTGGCCGAGAAGCGGCAAGTCTACGATCGCGCCAGTCGGCTGGTGCTCAGCCCTCGTGTCGGCGTGTTCGATCTATCGGGCGAGCCCGTGGCCCTTCGCGACGCGTACGGCCGCACGAACTTCGGTCAGGGCTGCCTGTTGGCCCGGCGACTGGTCGAGCAGGGCGTGAGCTTCGTGGAAGTCATCAGCACCGGCTCGATCAGCGACCAGGGCTGGGATACGCACAAATTGGGCTTCGAACAAACGGCGCCTCTGTGCAACGAGGTCGACCCGGCGTACGCAACCTTGTTGGCCGACCTGGCCGACCGCGGGCTGCTGGACAACACGGTCGTG
>JBGQHN010000411.1:0-3011 GCA_041497975.1 Planctomycetia bacterium
GAACAGGCAGGCTTTGCTGAGCGAGTGGTTGATGGCGTGCAAACCGGCGCCGAACGCGCCGGCGCCGCCAAGACCGACACCCAGCGCCAAAATGCCCATGTGCTCGACGCTGGAATAGGCCAGCATGCGCTTGAAATCGACCTGTCCCAGGATGAACACGGCGGCGATCGCCATCGACACCAAGCCGAAGCCACGTAGCAATTCCTGGCTGAAATCGGCTACGCCCGCCGCCACGCACACCTGATGGGCTCGCAGGATACCGACAAACGCGCAGTTCAAAAGTGCGCCGGACAGCAGGGCCGAAACGACAGACGGCGATTCACTATGGGCATCGGGTAGCCAGGTATGCATCGGCGCCAGGCCCATTTTCGTGCCGTAGCCGACTAGCAGAAAAATGAACGCCGCCTTGAGCCACGGAGCATGCAGTCGCGCGGCGTTTTGAACCAACTCGCTGACGACCATGCCGGCGATCGGCTTCGTGCCGTTGGAGGCGGCCACGGCCAGCAGAAAGTTTCCCAACAATGCCAGCGCAATGCCCACCGAGCAGATAAGCAGGTACTTCCAGGTGGCTTCCAACGATCGATGCTGGCGATGGAAATAGATCAAAGGCGCGCTGGCCAAAGTCGTGGCTTCGATGCCGACCCACAACAATCCAAAGTGCTGGCTGGCGCAGACCAAGGTCATCGACGCCAAAAACAACAGCAAACAACCGGTAAAGACGGCCTCCGGCTCGTTGCTGAAGAACAAATGCTCTTCGTAGTCGACGTGCTCGCGATGCTTTTCACGCTTCAGGTAGCCGACGCTGTAAATGGCGCAGCACAAAAACAGCATGCTGACCGTAGTCAAGAACAACAGGCCGGTGGAATCAATGGCAACCCAGGCCCTCCCAGGCGTCGGCACCGTGCCGGGCAAATGCTCGCTATAACGGACCCAGGCCGCCAGGGTCAGACCGGCATGAGCGATCGCCGTCGCGACCAGCAACGTTCGCCGCGGACCATCGGCCCGCAGCCAGAACGCCAGCAGGCCGGACACAAACGGTATCAGGATCAGAGCCGGACCGAGCATTGACACGATCTAGTCCTTAAGCGAGGTCAACTGGCCGACGTCGATGTGGTCGAATTCGCGGTTGATATGGAAAATGGCGATCCCCATCACAAACACCGCCACGAATATGTCGAGCAGGATGCCCATTTCGACGAGAAACGGCTCGTCCTGGACCAAAGACAGCCCGAAAATATAGATGCCGTTTTCCAGAACGAGATAGCCGATCACTTGCATCAAGGCCGTCTTGCGACTCACGATCAAGAACAAGCCTACCAGGGTGGTCGACAGGGCCAGCGGCAAGACCAGGGGCGAAGTCGCCGGATGTGGCAAGGTCAATCGCGACGAAATCCAAAACCCGAGGCACAAAACGGCCACGCCCACGACGAGGCTCGCGGCGTAACTCACGATCGGCACGACCTCGTCGCGCACTTGCGCCGTGCGGAGCGTGCGGACCAGCAGTGCCGGAAACACGAACCCCTTGAGCAGCAGAATAATCGCCGCCACGACAAACACGCTCCAAAAGTCGTGCTCGGGCATCTCCAAAGGCAACACGCTCAGCAGAATCCCCTGCGCGGCGCTCAGCCGCACGCATACCGATAACCGGCTGGATCCCAGCAAGGCCAGGTTGATCAGCATGATCAGCACGAGCGTCAAATTGACGGAATAGTGAGGCCCGGCAGCTTCCGCGAAAAGCATGTGTCTACAATCCTCCGAACTCTAAGACCAGCGCTAATGAGGAGAGCGCCACGGCGCCAACGAGCAACTGGGGCACGCGGATCATCCGCAAGCGCGCCATGCTGGATTCAATGAGCCCGACCAAAATGGCCAACCCCAACATGCTTGCTAGCGCAACACCCAATTCGACCACCGCCACGGTGGTGCCCGCCGGCACGACCAGGCCGGTCACGAGCGAGCCCAAGATCCACAGTTTCAGGGCGGCGCCGTACAGGATGTATGCGAAGTCGGGGCCGCCGTGATCGAGCACCATGACCTCGTGGACCATCGTCAATTCAAGGTGCGTGTTGGGGTCGTCGACGGGAATGCGCGAGTTCTCGGCCAAAAACACCACCACCAGCGCCACGGCAACCAGCGAGATTGCCAGTCCCTCGTTGGCCCAGCCGCTGGCGTCCAGAAGGCGGTGCATCTCTGTCAGGCTCAACACGTGCGTGGCGCGCGCCAACGCGGCCAGTCCCAGCAGCAGCGCGGGCTCGGCCAAAGCCGAAAACATGACTTCGCGGCTGGCCCCCATTCCCTCGAACGGCGACCCGGTGTCGAGGGCCGCCAGGACCGTAGACATGCGTCCCAACCCCAACAAGTACGCCAACAGAATCAAGTCGCCGTCAAACGATACCAAGGCCCGGAAGGGACCGAAGGGCACGAGCGTGGCCACCAGCAAGACGGCGGCCAAACCGACGATGGGACCGGCGCGAAACACCCAAGTCGTGGTCCGGCTATACACGGCGCCTTTGCCCAACAGCTTGAACAGATCAAAATAGACCTGCAAAAGCGGCTGGCCGGTGCGGCCGCCGACGATGGCCTTCGTGCGGTTAATCACGCCGAGAAAAAAAGGCGCCAGCACGAGCGTCAAAACCAGGGGAATGCTGCCTTCGCCATGCATTTTCGTTCCATCCACAAGCCGCGTTACAAGTCCGGGGTCGTCTGGCTGATCGCCTCGACGCGCCGCGCGTTGTCGGGCGCAAGCTCCACGCTGGCGTACCAAATCACCAGCGCCAAAATCGTGCAGCCGACGTACAGGATGTACAGGTGAATGCGCCCGTGCTGTAGCCAGCGCAGCTTCGACAGCGCCAATCCGATCGAATCGAACATCGGTCGATAAATCAAATCCTTGGACATGTCCGTGTTTGCGGTCGACAACGATCCCCAGCGGGGAAACAGTCCGGTGGGGGCCTTCAGTTGGCGGCGCGAGCGAACCAAAACCCCGAAAAACTCGACGGCCGGCTGGGTGA
>JBGQHN010000412.1:0-2949 GCA_041497975.1 Planctomycetia bacterium
CAGGCAAGCGGGCTTCCAGCCGCCGGCTCAATTGGCCCGGAGGCGCGCCGGCGCGGATATCGGCCAAGAACCGCACCAACTCGTCGTGGGCCTCGGCGGGGCCGTGCAACATGAAGTGAACCCAGGCCCAAGCATCGCGATAGTCGGCGGCCGACATGTCAGCCACGTCCTGCTTGGCTTCCAGCCTCGCCAAATTCGGCGCCCGCCCCAAGCGAAGATTCCACTTCAACCCGCCGTGGTGCGGATTGCCCGAGGCGCGCCGCTGGGGCGTCACTTCAAAATATTCGGCCAGGCCTTCATCGAGCCACAACGGGACCATGTTCAGCGTGGCGTGCAAAATGCCATGCGTGGCTTCGTGCCGCAGGTCGATCGGCAATTCGGGCCCGCGAAATGCATAGACCGTCCCCGGTCCCGACGTTTTGACGAACAGCGCTCGGCGATAGGGGAGCGACGGAAGGTGCTTTTGGGCGAAGGAACGATAGCTGGCTTCATCGCGAAACAGCACAATGTTCACCGGCTCGCGAGGCGGCGGCAGCCCCAGCACGCGCATCAGTTCACTCTGCGTTTGCGCAAGCTCGGCCACTAACCCAGCGTACTCGTCGAGCGGAAAATCGGCTCGATAGATAAACGGGGAACCGCCGCCCTGGTTGACGGTTTGACTCCGGCAGATGTCGAGGCTCGTAGCCGTAAGCAACGAAACGACGAGGGCAGCCATGTTCGCCAGCGCGCGACAACGGGTCGGTGAGATGGCACGCCTCATCAGGCCGCCTTCTTTCGCCCTAGCCAGTTCATCCATCCTGCCGACGCGCGCTTGACGCCGGCCATTTTCGCACAGCCCGGAATCGGGGTCCCGTCCACGACGCATGCCGGATTGCGACAGCACAGCGCCAATGCCGTGTCGACGTCGGACAACTCCACGACGCGGTCGAAAGCCATGCCGAGCAGCGGCCGGCGATGCTTTGTGCCGTGAGCGTCGCTGCTGACGAAGTGCGCCAGGCCCCGTTGGATCAGGGTTTCGCTCAACTGGCGGCATCGAGCGCCAAACGTCCCGCGCAGACTGTCGGCCGTGATTTGCAACAGGCAACCTTTCGCGACCAGCGGCTGCAACACCTGCGGATTGGCCAGAATCCCTTCGTTGCGTTCCGGGTGCGACAAGATGCCCACGTACCCATCGGCCGCGAGTTCATCCAGCAGCCGATCCAATGGGAAAAAAATCTCGTGCGGCAACTCCAATAGCACGTATTTTCCCGTATCGCCCAGCGACAATACGTCGCCGCTTGCCAGCCGCGCGACCAGGTCGGGTTCGATCCTCACGTCCGCGCCCGGGACGACCCGCAGTGGAATTTGCTCGTCGTCCAGCCTGTGTTGGAGTTGTTCGACCGCGGTACGAATCGCCGCGCCTCGGTTTTGGGGAAAACTCCCCAACTGATGCGGCGTGGCGATGATGACCCGAATGCCATCGGCTACCGCCATCCGCGCCATGGCCAGCGATTCGTCCCAACTGGCCGCGCCGTCATCGATTCCGGGCAGCAAGTGGCAGTGTATGTCGACCAGCGGCTCGGACAATAATTGCACGGAAGCGCTCCAAGGCAGCGGTGTGTGCGACAGGAAGATTCAGGCGGCTTTGCGCACGCGGGGGCCCTCGGGCAACCTGTCATTTGCTTTGCCTTCCGCACCCAAGCGGCGAGCTCTCCACGCCGGAATCAAAAAGCAGTGAAAGCAATGACGGCACTTCACGGGGGCCAACATCAGCAACCGCGCGAGCACCGCCCGCCAGCCGCCGGGGTTCCACACGTGAGCGTCGTCGGCCCAACATGCTCGACATTTCACGGGCATACCGTTTTTTCCTTAAGCGACGACGTGCTACGAGGATGCAATCTTGCCCAGCGGTCAGCGAACGCTCGGGGGCGCGATCCTGGCAGCGGGCCGCGAAGGGTATCGGTGCGTAAAATACTTGTCAAGAGCGTGAAAGCGCGCGATCGACCCACCCGCAGCGGATGCAAACCTTGCGGCACAAACGGCTCTCGGGGTATTATCGCGGAATGCAAACCAGGCTGTTTTGAGGCTGTTGGCAGTGAACTACGCGGCGATTGGTCCTATTGCGCTTCATTTTCCCGAGCGGGTCGAAACCAACGACGATCTGGGGGCTTTGTTCCCCAAGTGGGACCTGGACTTGATTTACAGCAAGACGGGGATCCAGTCGCGACACATCGCCGCCCCGGACGAGTGTGCTTCGGACTTGGGGGTGAAGGCTGCCGAAAAGCTGTTTGCCACCCACTCCATCGACCGCAACTCGATCGATTTCTTGCTGTTTTGCACGCAAACGCCCGACTATCCGCTGCCTACCACCGCCTGCCTGATGCAGCACCGCCTCGGCTTGCCTACCACGGTCGGGGCCCTGGACTTCAACTTGGGTTGCTCGGGTTTTGTTTATGGGCTTTCGCTGGCCGACGGGCTGATTCGTGGAGGCACCGCCCGGCGGGTGCTGTTGATCACGGCCGAAACGTATTCCAAGTACATTCATCCCGAAGACCGCTCGCTGCGCACGATCTTTGGCGACGCGGGGGCGGCCACTCTCATCGAGGCGGCGCCCACGCAGTCGCTGTCGGCGTTTGCCTTCGGCACCGATGGCAGTGCCGGCGATGCCCTGATGGTTAACACTGGCGGCGCGCGCCCGCCCGACGGGGCTTTGCAGCCACGCACTAAATGGCGCTGGGCCAGCAAACTGTACATGGACGGCCCCGGGTTGATCACTCTGACGCTCGACACGGTTCCTCAAATGATCCAGCGCGTCCTGGCCCAGGGAAAGGTCAACGAATCCGACATCGAGCTCTTTCTAGTTCATCAGGCCACGCAGAAGCTGCTCGACCAGTTGCGTCAGGAAATCGGGCTCGACGAAAGCCGGATGCCCACCATGCTCCGCGAATATGGCAACACGGTTTCGTCCAC
>JBGQHN010000413.1:0-2924 GCA_041497975.1 Planctomycetia bacterium
GGAGCCCGAACGGCTGAAGGCCTTTTTGGGCTGGCTGCTTGGCGCCGCCAAGGGCTATGCGCCCAAGATGGTCAATCCCGGCGGCGTGGAAGTCTGGAAACAGCACCAGGGGGGCAATGTCAGCGGATTGGATTCGCTGGTCGAGCACTTCGACGTCACGCCGCGACAAATCATTCACGCCATTGCCCAGGCGGCCGACGAATTGAAATTGCCCCACCGCGTCCACATCCACGCCAACAATCTGGGATTGCCCGGCAACTGGACGACCACGCTGGAAACGATGCGCGCTCTGGAAGGCCACGGCGGCCATCTGACGCACATCCAATTTCACAGTTACGGTGGAGGGGAAGGGGACCAGGACACTTTCAATTCCAAAGCGGTCGAGCTGGCCGCATATGTCAACGCGCACCCGAACATCACGATTGACGTCGGACAAGTGCTCTTCGGCAGCACGACCAGCATGACGGGCGACGGTCCCTTGGGCTATTACCTGAGCAACGTCTACAAGTCGAAATGGTTTTCCAGCGACACCGAAATGGAGGCCGGCTGCGGCATCGCGCCCATCGAGTACAAGCACAAGAGCCTGATCCACTCGCTGCAATGGGCGATTGGGCTGGAGTGGTACCTGCTGGTTCAAGACCCGTGGCGCGTGGTAATGAGCACCGATCATCCCAACGGCGGCTCGTTCTTGGCCTATCCACAAATCATCCGTCTGCTGATGGATCGCACCTGGCGCGCCGACGTGCTGAAGACGGTCAACCCACTGGTCCGCGAGCGTTCGTCGCTGGCTGACTTGGATCGCGAGTATTCGCTGAACGAGATTTGCATCATTACCCGCGCGGGCCCCGCCAAGATCCTGGGACTGAAAAACAAGGGGCACCTGGGCCCGGGCGCAGACGCCGACGTCACCATCTACACGCCCGATGCGAACAAGGAAACGATGTTCGAGCTGCCGCGCTACGTCATCAAGGCGGGCCAGGTGATCGTCGAACAGGGCGAGGTGCGCGACCCGGTCCGCGGCAAGACGCTGTACGTCGCGCCGAGTTACGACACCGGGGTCGAAGCCGACATTGCCCAGTGGTTCGAAAAGTACTACTCGATCCGCTTCCGCAACTACCCGGTCACGGAAGATTATATGTACCACCCGGAAATAATTGCGTGTGAGTGAGGGGGGGAGGGAGAGAGGCTGGAGACCGGAGGCCGGAGGTAGGAAGGAAGGCGGAATGAATTCGCATCGCCTCACCTCCAGCCTTCAGCCTCTTCCTTCTTGATTTCCTCCAGCCTCGAGCCTCCGGCCTCCCCGAACATGTCCGGAGGCGCAGTGAAGCCGGCTTGCGCGAGCGCCGCCAAATAATCGTCCGGATGATTGAGATTCTTGAGCGTATCAAGCTGGGGATCGACGTCGACGAGTTCGCGCTCTTCGACGCGCCGCGTCGAAACCAGGTAGAACAAGAATGCCGGGCGCAATCGATCCGCGGCCAACAGCTCGTCGATCACGTCGACCAGGCCGCGGCGATAGACGGCGGCCAGCGGATGCTGAAACTTGCCGCTCACCGGGACCGCGGCCGAATGATCGCCCAGCAAATCGAACATCCGCCGCACGAAGTCCGGCACCAGCAGCGGCACGTCGCAGCTCGTGGCATACGCCGCCTCGACGTCTTGGTCCATCGCCGACAGTCCCGCCGACAAACCCTCCAGTGGTCCACGGCCCTCGCGCCGGTCGCGCACGACGGTGACCGCCGCGCGAATCTCTGGCAACTCCTGGCCTGGCGCCGCGACGACAACAATCGGGTCGCAAACCTCGCTCACCAGCCGCACGATCCTCTGCAACATCAGCTCGGGCCCGAAGGGCAGGGCCAGCTTGGGCAGCCCCATGCGACTACTGCGCCCGCCGCACAAAATGATCGCGCCGCGCTTCATGGTGGTGACTGCCAGCGATGATTGATTTGGCCCGCTTCGGTCGAAAAGCGCAGTGATCGTAATCCCTGGGCTTCCGGGCGGCGTGCAATTATACTCCTAGGCTCGCCATCGCACTCCACTCACCAGCCCGCTTTCGCTGTTTTCGCGCCATGCCCCTGCGACTCATCTACAAAGCCCAGACCAGCATCCCAGTGGAAGTCGAGGGACTGGTGCCCGATGCGATCCGCGAAATGACGGCGGCTGAAGTCGAACGGTTCGAGATTTTTCACGGCAACGAAAAATTGCCGCTGGCCGAGTTCTTTTCCGTTTCCGGCAGCGCGGTCGACGGCCGCATGGATTTTGAGGGCAATCTGGCCGGAGTGCACTGGATCGGCGCGCACATGGGCACAGGCGCGATCCACGTCGAGGGCCCCGCCGGCCGCCACGTCGGCAGCGAAATGACCGGCGGAGAAATCCACGTGGCCGGCGACGCGGGCGATTGGGTGGGCGGTGAAATGCACGGCGGGCTGGTCCATGTCCGCGGCCGCGCCGGCCATTTGATCGGCGCGGCCTATCGCGGCAGCAAGCGCGGTATGACCGGCGGAACCATAATGATCGGCGGCGAAGTCGGCAACGAAATCGGCCACACGATGCGCCGCGGACTGCTGGCCGTCGGCGGAGGCTGCGGCGACTTCGCCGGCATCAACATGATCGCCGGCACGGTTCTGGTCTTCGGCGCCGCGGGCATTCGCTGCGGCGCCGGCATGCGCCGTGGCACGCTGGGACTGTTCGGCGGCGAGCCGCCGAAACTGCTGCCCACCTTTCGCGCCGGCAGCCGCGACAAGCCGCTGTTCTTGCAACTGATCTTCCGCGAGCTCGGCCGACTCGGCTTCGACGTCGACGAGCGGCTCATTGATTCCGCCTACCGCATGTACCACGGCGACATAGTGACCATCGGCCGTGGCGAAATCCTGGTGCCGGAAGCGGCGGAAGTTGGGGGTTAGGGTTCGGGGATTAGGGGCGCC
>JBGQHN010000414.1:0-2921 GCA_041497975.1 Planctomycetia bacterium
AACCAAACAGCGGTCGTTGGCAGGTTGTCGCTGATGGTGGACTTTCGGCGCGCGTTTCGCCCGATGGAAGGTCCGTGGCTTATGGGCGTATCGAACCGTCGGACGTCAATCTGCTGCCATTGCAATCTGGTGCGAATCCGCGCCGAGTGGCGACCGGAGCAACTGGGTCGGTCGGGCTGGCCATTTGGGGGAACGACGGACAATCGCTACTCGTAAGCGTCAACAAGCCCGCCCAACGAGACTATTACGGCGAGGAGTATTGGGGACAGGAAGATGAAGTATGGAAGATCGACAGCGCGGGCGTCAGGCAGCACCAGATACCAATCCCGCCATTGTACGGCTTGTATGACATGTCTCACGACGGCCAGTGGATCGCCATGCATTGGGACACGCATGCGTCTGCTACGGGAGCCCAGCTTTACATCGCCAAGAGCGATGGATCCGCGCTTCAGCCGCTGGCCCGCAAGAAGTTCCAATACTACTGGTACCCGCGTTTCCACCCTACCGACAAGACCGTGTGTGCAAAGCACGTTCATGCAATCACGCACGACCGCAGCATTCATGTGATTGCTGTCGATGGGTCGCAAGAACGGTCCATCACATTGCCTGACCGACTCGATCCCGAAACTGCCTGCTGGTCCCCTGATGGCAAATATCTGGCAATTCCGGCACACAGATCCAACGCGGTTCGTGGCGGCGCGAAGATCGGACCGCTATTCATCGTGAACGAACGCGGTACGCACTTTCGACAAGTCGCGTTGGAGAACGTTGAGGAACTTAGCATCTACGATGTCGAATGGACCGCGGCGGATTTGGTTACGAAGTGAGTGTCGTCCGTGGAGGACTCGGCTATTTAGTGGCCAATTGCTTGTCGAACCAATCGGCCATGACCTGCACTTCCTCGTGAATGGTGGGCCAGGGATGCGCGCCCCCCTTCTTGACGATCAACTCGCAGGACACGCCCTCTTTTTTCAGGGCGGCCAAAAGCTTTTCGGATTGGTCGAGCGGCACCATGGGATCGGCGTCGCCGTGAATGATCAGAAAAGGAGGGGCCTTGGCGGTTACGCACAGCGCGGGGCTGACCGCTTTCAGCTTTTCCACAACTTCCGACGCGCTGGCCGCGGGGGCGCCGCCAGCCACGACGAAGCGCTTGACGCGCTCGAGCTGGGCGGCCGACGAATTGGCGTCGATCTTTTGACCGCGGTAGTCCAGGAAATCGGTGGGCGGAAAGAACACGCCGGCCGCCTTGACCGTCGAGCGGTCGTCGGCCGTCAGGGCCACCAGCGACGCCAGATGCCCGCCGGCCGAGCCGCCCGTGATTCCCAGCCGGGCCGGATCGATTTTGTAATCGCCGGCGTGATCTTTCACCCACACGACGCCCTGCTTGAGGTTCTTGGACATCTCGGCGAGCGTGAACTTGGTGATCGAGCCGGGCCGCACGGCGAACACCGTGTAGCCTTTGCCGCAAAAAATGTCGTACACGCGGGCCCGGCGATGATCTTCGATCTTGCCGCGGTCCGAGTAAAACGCGCCGCTAGCCACGTCCACCATGCCCAGTCCGTTGCCGGTGCCGGTGGGCGAAAAAACGTCCATCACCAAACCCACGCCGTCGACTTCGGCAAACACGACGTTCTTGGTTTGCGTGTAAGGGTTGTCGGCCCGGGCGCTCTGGCCGGCCAGCAACACGACGGCGAGCAGAGGCAAGACCAAGAACGTTCGCTGGTCATTCACGGCAGGCTCCTTGGAGGGATGGAAGGGTTGAGCGGTTGGAAAAAGCGGATCCCATGGTTGCGCCGGCACGCTGGTCAATCGACGCCGCGAACGACGACCGTTTTGGATTGGACGTGCTTGAGCAACTCATTTTTATCCACAAAGTACGTCGGCTTCAGCTGGCTTTTGCTGAAAAGTTCGCGGGCCTGGTCGTCGAAGTGCGGGCTGTCCGGGCGATCGCTTTCGCCCAGCGGCAGCAGGGTCCACGACTTCGGCGGCTTGGTGAGCAGCACGACTTGCGTGGAGGTTTGTCCGCCTTGGCCGAGGAAGGTTTTGGTGCCGGCAATCGGCTCGAAGCTGATCGCGCGCGGCGTGGCGATGTTCGCCGCCGAGCCGCCGCTGACGGGCCAGGTTTGCGTGCCGCCCTTGCGGCCCACGCGATACACGTCGCCGTAGCGCACGTCGCAACGTCCGAAATCGGATTGGAGCTTTCCGGCGGCCTCTGTTAGTTTCGCCAGCACCATCGCGTCGGTGATCGCGGCCGAAGGGGGCAAGCCGGCGCGGTCCGTCTTCTTCACGTCCTCTCCGAACGCTTCCTTCCAATACCGGTAGGCCACCGCGCCGGTTGCCTCGGCATCGCACCGGCCATTCCAATTGATGATCAATTCGTAGAGCGTCGCCAGATCGCTTTTGCCGCGCACCTCGGCGCTTGCGCCACTCCAGGCCTTGCGCAGCCGGTTTTGCCAATCGCCCGCGCCGTACACGACGGGACTGAGCGCAATCTCGATCGCGTCTTCGACGGTCATCTGCCGGGCGCCGTGCAACAAGTTCACGCACGCCGCGGCCCGCTGATGCAGCGGGTTGTCATATGCCTCGTCGAGCTTGTCGAAGCCATTGAAGCCGTTGAACAAATAGGGCTGCTGGGGCGACGGTTGCAGCGGGCATTCCTTCATCAAGAACTGCGGGCTGACGTTGCAGTTTTGCATGTAACCTTGCGGTGGATTTTCGATCTGCACCAGGTCCTCGAACTTGTGGATGCCCAGCCATTCGGCCTTGGAGGTATTGCCCGGCATGGCGCGCTTGTAGTCGTATCCGGCCGGGCGGATCGGCACGCGGCCGTTGCGCACGTAATATATGTCGCCGTCCACGGTCCCGATCATCAGGTTCTGCATCATCAGTTGCAGCATGGACAAGGCCTGTTTCATCTCGCC
>JBGQHN010000415.1:0-2918 GCA_041497975.1 Planctomycetia bacterium
CAAACCGATCTTCGTCATGCCGCTGGTCTTTGGCGGCGCCCCAGTCATCAACACTTTCGTGAGCGTGGTCCAAGCCGGCAACTACGATCAGTTGCACCCGATGTTCTACGCGGGCCTGATCGTCGTCGTTGCCGGAGCGGTGACGGTGCTGGTCTTCGCTCCCAAGGGCGCCCCGCACGCCGCGCCGCATGCCGACGCCGACGCGGCTCCGAGCCCGGCACCCGTCTAGCTCACGAACGAACCAAAGGTCATAACGAAGGAAGGGACGGCCAGAACGCCCCCGTTCAGGTTCCGCGCACCAGGCCGAACCACTCGATTTGCTTGCGGGGGCAAAAGTGCAAATCGTGCTCGCGACAGTACGGCTCCAGCCACTGGGCCGCTCGGGCGAGTGTCTCGGCGCCGGTTCCTTGCGGCATCAACATCACCCGCGCGCGATCGACTTCGGGAATCTCGAGCAGGTACTGCTCCACTTCATCGCAATCTCCCGGCCGATCAACGACGAACTTGATCTGATACGGGTATTCGCCCAACAGGCGGCGGACGACGTGCGGAGCATGGCGGGTGCGCTCGTGTCGCCGGCTCCAATGCGGCGCCTGCCGCGGGCTGGGCGTCGAATTGGCCAGCTTCGGGCTGATCGACATCAGGTCGCACTCCAGCGGCAGGTACAACGTGCCCGCCGTCTCGATCGTGATGTGCCGCCGCCCGTCGCGCAAGCCGGCGGCCAGCGGAATCATTTCGGCGAACAACATCGGCTCGCCGCCCGTGATGACCACGTGGTCGCAGCCCGTGGCGGCCACCGCGGTCAGGATCTCGTCGACCGACAAGTCATCGCCCTCCGGCGCATGCGAGGCATAGGGCGTGTCGCAAAACCAGCAGCGCAGGTTGCAGCCGCTGGCGCGAACGAACGTGCTTTCGACGCCCGTCAGAAATCCTTCGCCTTGCACGCTCTGGTAGATTTCCGCGACTTTCATGGGCGATACGGCGCCGGATCGGCGAGGCCCGCCTCCGCAAAACCCTTGAGCCGCAGCGTGCAAGCATCGCAATCGCCGCAGGCCGCGCCTGCTGGATCGAGATCATAACAACTGCGCGTCAGGCCGTAGTCGACACCCAGCCGCGTGCCCTCGCGAATGATCTCGGCTTTCGTCCAGGCCACGAGCGGCGTGTGGATTTTGAATCGCAACGTTCCTTCGACCGAGGCCTTGGTGGCCAGATTGGCCATGCGCTCGAACGCCGCGATGTACTCGGGGCGGCAGTCGGGATAGCCGCTGTAGTCGACCGCATTGACGCCGATGAAAATGTCGGCCGCCGAGAGCACCTCGGCATAGCCCAAGGCCAGCGACAAAAAGACCGTGTTGCGCGCCGGAACGTAAGTGATCGGAATGCCTGCTTTCATTTGCTCTTCCGTGCGCCCCCTGGGCACGTCGATGTCGGCGGTCAATGCACTGCCGCCAATGGCGCCCAGATCGATCCGCAAGAATGCGTGCCGCCGCACTCCCAGCCGCGCGCCAACCTGCCGCGCCGCGTCCAGTTCGACCCGATGCCGTTGGCCATAGTCGAACGACAAGGCGTGCAGCTCGAACCCGAGTGACTGGGCGATCGCCGCGCAGGTGGCTGAATCGAGGCCCCCTGAAAGCAAGATGACGGCGGGTTTGGACATGGAACGACGCGGCCCTGTCGATTGAACGAGCCGCCCCTCACCCGGCTCGCTTCGCTAGCCACCCTGTCCCATGGCGGGGAGAGGGTTGTGAAAAGGGGCATCAGATGCAAACATTCTATGATGCCACAAGGGGCCCGCGGACGAAAGGACCGGTTATGAGCGACGATTTTCGTGATGTCCTCGAAACATTTCCCAACCAGTTTCCCCAGCGCGACTACACCATCGAAATCCGCTGCCCCGAGTTCACCAGCGTCTGCCCCAAAACGGGCCAGCCCGACTTCGGCGTGCTCACGTTCACATACACGCCAGAGTCCAAGTGCGTGGAACTGAAAAGCCTGAAGCTGTACTTGCAGCAGTTCCGCAACGAGGGAATTTTTTACGAGGATGTCACCAACCGCATTCTCGACGACCTGGTGGCCGTGCTCCAGCCGCGGCGAATGACGCTGGTGGCCGCTTTCACGCCCCGCGGCGGAATCACGACCCAGGTCACGGTCAGCCACGAGGCGAAAGCGCGCTAGGGCCCAAAACCGTGGGGACTGTCCCAATTTTGCGCAGTCCTCGGAGCAGGGCACCGTGGTCACGCATTGCGTGACCATGGTCGGGACTGTCCCCCCCTCCGAGATGGTTTTGACCACAGTTCTAGTAAGCCTTGGCCTGGCCACTATTTCGCCATTGGTCGAAAAGTGCGACGCACTCGTCCGTCAAGATGCCCGGCACCAGTTTCACGGAGCTGCCGCCCAGGCGAATGATTTCGGCGGCCGGGATACGAAGCTCGTTAAAGCCCGCGGCCTTGGCGTCGGCGATGGTCGCGCCATAGCAGACCGTGTCCACGCGCGCCCAATGCAAGGCCGCCATGCACATCGGACACGGCTCGCACGTGCTGGCGACCAGCGCTCCCTCCAGGTGGATGTCGCCAAGGCGCGCACAAGCGTCGCGCAGTGCCGAGATTTCTGCATGGGCCGTGATATCGGTCGTCGCCAACACGCGGTTGTGCGCGGCGATGACCTGGCCCTCGACGGCGATCGCGCAGCCGATCGGCGTCTGACCGACGCGAATTGCGTCTCGCGCCTTTTCGATGGCTTGGCGCATCAACTCTTCCAGGTTCATGCGGCACCCCCGGCCAGCCGTTTGGAAACGGACGAAAAAATCTGGAACATCGCGTCCAGGTAATCGCGGGCTTCGTCGAGCGGCATGACGAGCGGCGGGCTGACGCGGATCACTTTGCCGGCCAGCGGTCCGAGCAGATGAATCGCCCGGCCCG
>JBGQHN010000416.1:0-2908 GCA_041497975.1 Planctomycetia bacterium
AGGAGGCCGTCAAATTCACCGAAAGACTCGTGCGCCGCGGCTACCTTCCACCGAGGAAACTGCGCAGCGATCAGTTCGACCTGGCCAAAGCCCGTTCCGACCTGAAACTGCTCAAAACGCGGCTCAACGCGCTGATCGAATATACGAAGCCCAAAAAACTTTCGGAGCTGGAGGCCAAGGTCAAAACGTCCGACGCCAAGCTGAAATCCGACGAAGCCAAGTTGGCCCTGGAGCGGCAGAAACTCATGGTGCTCGGCGACCAGATCGCCAAGTGCACCATCACCGCCCCGGGCCCCGGCCAGGTGATCTACGACCATGATCAGGACAATTGGGGAGGGACCGAACGTCAGATCAAACAGGGCACGGTTATTTATGAACAGCGCGTGATCATCCGGCTGCCTGACCCCAAACGGATGCAGGTGGTGGCCAAGATAGCCGAATCGCGCATCGACCTGATCAAGGTCGGAATGCCTGCCACGATCGAAATCGAAGGGCTGCCCGGGGTGGAACTGCGGGGCAAAGTCACGACGGTCAACGAGTATCCGGTACCGGATAACTGGTTCAACGCCAACGTGAAGGAGTATGCCACCAAGGTCGAGGTCGTCGATGCGGCTACAGGCTTGCGGCCTGGCATGACCGCCAAGGTCGCGATTCGCGTCGAGACGATCGCGGATGCCTTGCAGGTGCCCATTCAGGCGGTCGTCGAGCGCGGCGGCAAGCACTACTGCCTGCTGCTCCGATCCGGCGCGACGATCGAACCCCGCGAGGTCCTGATCGGCTCGACGAACGAGAAGTTTTTGGTCATCCGCGACGGACTCTCGCGCGACGACGTAGTGTTGATGAACCCCCGCGTGCACCTGCCCCAAATGCATTTGCCCGAGTCCGAAGGGCCCGAGCAAGATCCCAAGCTCGCCGCGCGACGCGTCAAGCGCGACACGGAGACCGCCGGCGAACCGCGCCCCGCGCCGCCGGTCAACGGGGGGCCCGGATCATGACGGGCATTCAGTTCCGCGCGTGGCGCATGGGCGTGCGGAGCTTGCGGTTGCACCCGCTGCGCTCGCTGCTGACGATCTTGGGGATTCTGGTGGGCGTGGCCAGCGTCATTTGGCTGTTGGCCATCGGACAAGGCATCAGCAGCAGCGTGCAAAAGCAGATCGAAGGCTTGGGCGCCGACAACATTATCGTCACCTCGAAGAAGCCGCGCCGCGACAACACCGATACGCAAAGCCCGCGCGGCGTCGTGAAGTATGGCCTGACGCGACGCGATTTCGAGTGCCTGCAGGAAACCATTCCCACGATCGACCGCGCGCTGCCGGTACGCGAATTGCGACGCGAGTTTCGCCATGGGACGCACCTGGTCGACGGCCGCCTGGTCGGCTGCACGCCCGAATATGCGACCGTCACGCATCTAGAGATCGACCGCGGCCGGTTTCTGGGCGACGCCGATTTGCAGATCAAGCGAAACGTCTGCGTGCTGGCGGCCGGCACGGCCGAGAAGCTGTTTCCGATCGAAGACCCGCTGGGCCGTTCGGTCCGCGTCGAGAATCTGTATTACGTCGTGGTTGGAATCGTCAAACCGCGGGATCCGTCCGCCGCCATCGGCGGTTCGCTCGATTCGCAAGACTTTTCCGGCGACATCTACATTCCGCTGACCGATCTGTGGGCCCGCATCGGCGACACCGTGATCACGCGCCGCAGCGGCTCGTTCCAGGGCGAAACCCTGGAACTCAACCAGATCACGCTGCGCGTCGACGCCGTGCGCAACGTGCTGGAAACCGCCGCGGTGGTGAAAAACACCCTGGCCGAATTTCACCGCGAGCCCGACTATGGCGTGACCGTGCCTTTGGAACTTCTGGAACAGGCCAAAACTACCAAGCTGATGTTCATGATCTTCATGGGCATCATCGCGGCCATCTCGCTGGTCGTCGGCGGCATCGGCATCATGAACATCATGCTGGCCACGGTGACCGAGCGGACCCGCGAGATCGGCATTCGCCGCGCCTTGGGAGCCCGGCGGAGGCACATTGCGCAACAGTTCCTGGTCGAGACCGTGGTGCTCTCGATCGTCGGTGGGCTGGTCGGGGTCTTCGCCGGCTTGACTTGCGGGCCGATGATCGAGGTGCTGCGCAGCGTGCTGGAAAGCGCGTTTCCCACGGCGATGGAGAACTTGCCCTCCGTGATCCGCCAGGTGCAACCGGAAATCGTCGGCTGGTCGATTCCCCTGGCCTTTGGCATTTCGGTTGCCGTGGGGATCGCCTTCGGGCTCTATCCGGCCGTGCGGGCCGCGGCCATGGACCCGATCGAGGCCTTGCGCGAGCTCTAACCGACCACCAGGGCCGTTTAGCGAGCAAGAGCCCGACTCGCGCGTGCGGCTTTGCGAAGATTGTCGCTACGCGCGGCGCCCTTGGACGCATCGATCTCCGTGTCGGGATACTCGGCCGCCCAGGCGAACCAGCGGCACTGCACGCCTGGCAGCCAGCCGAGCGTCTTGCCTTTCAAGGGGCCCGCGACGGCGCGGCCTTCGATGCCCCAGTGCGAACCGGTTTCGTTGTCGACAAACGGCGCCGAAGGCGTTTCCGTGTCGAACGCCAGCGTCACGTGCTGCGGCGGCGTGGTCTCGTCGATCTGGGGGCTGTAGATCGCCGCAGTCCGGCTGGCGGCATACCAGAGCACGATCACCGGCTTGCCATCGATCGTATCGGCCAGCACGCCCAGCGACTTTTCCAAGGCCGAGATCGGATAGGCCTTGGCCTTGCCGCCCAGGCTGATGCCCAGGACGCCCGCAGTTGGCGCGAGCCTCGCATCGGCCGGAAGTCGGGTTCGGACCGATTCGGCGTTGTCGATTTTCGGCGCCTCGATGGGCTGGTACTTTTCGAACATCTCATACGCCACCGAGCCCGGATAGGCG
>JBGQHN010000417.1:0-2900 GCA_041497975.1 Planctomycetia bacterium
CAAGAGCACCGCCTGGTTCAAAAGCACGATGCCGGCGTCCGACAGGCGAGCCAAGGCGAGCGCCACCGAGTCGTCCAGTTCGTTGGCATGGTTCGCGTGGATCACCACGATCGGGGTGAGTCGCGTCCCGCGCAGCCATGCGATCAGTTCGTCGGTCACGCGCTGGGGAATCATGATCGGCAACCGGGTATGCACGCGCAGCCGCCGCACGTGCTCGATCGCGGCGAGCCGGCCGGTCAATTCAGCCAGGTGCGAATCGACAAGAGTCAACGGATCGCCGCCGCTGAGAATGACTTCGCGAATCGTGGCGTCGGCCGCGATCTCGTCGATCGCCCCGGCCCAATCGCTCGGCGAGCGAGGCCCCTCTGAATAGGGGAAATGCCGGCGGAAGCAATAACGGCAATGGACGGCGCAACTGCCAGTTGTTACCATCAAAACCCTGGAACGGTACTTGTGCAACAGCCCGGGGCTACGCGTTGCCGCACGTTCGCCAACAGGGTCGGTGGAATATCCCTGGGGGGTGGCAAGTTCATCTTCCAGCGGCAGCACCTGCCGCAACAGGGGGTCGTCAGCGTCTCCCGGACGCATGCGGGCGATGAACGTCCGCGGCGCAAAGACGGGGAAGTCGCGCGCCGCTGCGGTAGCGACCGAAGAGTGCCTCGGCGGCAACTTGAGCAGACGGCAAAGCTCGGCCGGATCGCGGACGGCGTCTTTGAGGGCTTCTTGCCACGAGCGATAGCGCGGCGCGGAAATAGGCACGACGCTCTCTGGAGGATTGGCTGGGAACGATACAATGCTCATGGCCGAATGCGCCTGTCGCGAAAGTCGGAATGGGGGCGGCCCGTACTAACAGGCCGTTGAAAAATGGGACTGGCTCCGAGCCAAACCGCTCGAAACGCGTGAAAGCTACGTCCGCGAGTTGCCTGTCCCAGTTTTTCAACAGGCAGCTAAGCATAACATATCGAACAAACCGAAGCAGGAAACCAACGGTGGGTAGTTACAGCACTAGCGATTTCAAGAAGGGACTCAAGGTCCAGATCGACGGCGATCCATACCTGATGGTCGAGTGCAACTTCGTGAAGCCGGGAAAGGGCAACGCGCTTTACAAGTGCAAGTTGCGAAATCTCATTCGCAATACGATGCTCGATCGCACGTTCAAAGGCGGCGATTCCTTGGAAGCGGCGGACGTCACTGAAATTGCCGCCCAGTTTCTCTACCGACAACAAGACCTGTTCGTGTTCATGGACAACGCCAATTACGAGCAGTACGAGCTGACCAAGGAACAGGTCGACGACGCCTGGAAGTATTTGAAAGAGGGCATGATTGCCTCCATGGTGCTGTTCAATAACAAGCCGATATCCGTCTCGCCGCCCAATCACGTCGTGCTTAAAATCGAATATTGCGAACCATCGATGCGCGGCAACACGGCCACGAACCTCACCAAGCCCGTGAAGTTGGAAACGGGCGCCGAAATCATTTGTCCGGCGTTCGTCGAGATCGGCGACATGATCAAGGTCGACACGCGCACCGGCGAATACCTGGAGCGGGCCAAGGGCTGAAACCAATTCGGTCGGGGCCCAGGGACCGTGGGAACGCCAAAGAGCGAACAAGCGGCGGCCGCTGGGGAAGGACATGCCCCGGACGGCCGCGCGGGCGGACACGATTTTCTGCCCACGGCCCCCTGGAAGAACCTGGCCCTGCGCGCGGAACTGTTGGCTCGCACGCGCGCGTTTTTCAGCGACCGCGATTTTCTCGAAGTCGAAACTCCCTTCGTCTCGGCTGACGTCGTCGTCGACCGTCATCTGGACCCGCTCTCGCTGGTGCTGCCGCACGATCCGCGGCGGCCCGACGTCGGGCGGAAAATGTGGCTGCAAACCTCGCCCGAATTCGGCATGAAGCGGCTGATGGCGGCCGGCGGGCGAGCCATCTATCAGATCGCGCGGGCGTTCCGCGCCGGCGAAGCGGGCCCGCTGCATAATCCGGAATTCACCATTGTTGAATGGTATCGCCGCGGCGATTCGATGTTCGACGGGATGCAGCTTGTTTCCGATCTGGCCGAGGCGCTGTTCGACTTCGGTCCGGCCGAACGGCTCAGTTATGCCGAAGCCTTTGAGCGACATGTCACCATCGATCCGCACCGCTGCGAACCGCGGCAATTGGCCGAGGTAGCAAAGCGGCAAGGAATTTCGGTATCCGAGAGCATGGCCCAAAGCGACCGCGACGCGTGGCTGAATCTGTTGTTGGCTCACCTGGTCGAGCCCCATCTGGGGCGCGATCGACCGACGATTCTTTATCATTATCCCGCCGGCCAGGCCGCCTTGGCCCAGGTGCACGGCGACCCGCCGGTGGCCGAGCGATTCGAGCTGTACGTCCGCGGCGTGGAACTGGCCAACGGGTATCACGAACTGCTCGATCCGACGATTCTCCGCCGGCGAAACCTGGCGGCTAACCAGGACCGTGTCCGCGATGGCAAGCCGCCGCTGCCCGAGGAAAACCGCCTGCTTGCGGCCATGGAACACGGCCTGGCGGATTGCACCGGGGTGGCGCTAGGGTTCGATCGCGCCGTGATGCTGGCCGCCGGCGCGGGGAGCCTGGCGGAAGTCATGGCTTTTCCCATCGACCGGGCCTGATCGTCGTGACCCATCGCGGCCCGCCACCAGCGAGCGTGGCGAGCATCCCCCGGTCAATCTCGAATTATTGAAATACTCGATATGCGCTCACAATTCTCTCATAAATGTGAGTTAGCATCCTGACGGCATGATAACGTCCTGAATAGTGCGCACAAATTGAAAGGGCAGTCCTGGAACTGGTAGAAGTTTGTTGTCACACGAACTCTATCAGCACGAAAGGACTGCCCGATGGACAGTGTAGCAGGATCGGCAAATGGCGGGAACTTTGAG
>JBGQHN010000418.1:0-2895 GCA_041497975.1 Planctomycetia bacterium
GTGAACGACTGGCCGACGTACTGTTCCGGCCAGGCGTCGCCGCGATAGATGGTCGTGCCCGTCGCGCCGGTAAAGTAACCGCCCGCGCGTCCGCCTCCTTCGACCGGGCCCGGCGCCGCTCCGGTGACGCGCAGCCGGGTGCGCGCAATGCGCCACGGTTCGAGCGGGCTGGTGCGGAAGACTTCGGCCTGCGGGCCATCGGCGGCGATGCTCACGCGGGCCCCCGCGGCCGACGCGCTGGGGTTTCGCGCCAGGTAGCGGTCTTCGAACATCACCATTTGAATGTGATCGCTGTTCGAGCAGACGAACTTACGGCCCCAATCGTCGAACGTCATGCCATGCTGGGCACCGCCGCTCTCGGCGCGCAATTCCAGGGTGCGCGGATCGAACGAAAAATCGCGTCCGCTCAACGAAACGGGCTTTACGTCCGGCGCGTCGGTCCGTTTGACGAGGCCCCCGCTCGAGCTTGCCGAGCCGTGGATGCGGTTATCGGGCCCCCATTGAAAGCTGTTCAGCAAACCCTGCACATTGGTCCGCGAAAAGCCCGTGTAGATCAGCTTTTTTACATCGGCTTTGCCATCGCCGTCTGAATCTTTGAGATAGTAGACGTCGGGCGCCGCGCCGACAAAGATTCCCCCATCGTAGCACGCAACCGCGGTCGGCCAGGAAAGCTGGTCGGCGAAGATCGTGCCCTTGTCGAAGCGCCCGTCGCCGTCGGTGTCTTCCAAGAGCCGCACCTGGCCCAGGCATTCCTTGTCCTGTTCGGAATAGTCGCGCATTTCCACGACGTACGACCGGCCGCCCGCGTCAAACGCCATCGCGACCGGGCTGTTGACGAGCGGCTCGGCGGCGACTTGCTCGATCCGAAATCCATTCAACACCTTGAAGGTGCCCAGCGCGTCTTGCGGCTCGCACGGCGGAATTCGCGGCAGCTCGGCTTTCAAGTCCTGCGGCGGAGTGTGCTCGAGGATTTGGTCGATAAACTTGTAGGCCTCGTGCCGCACCGTGGGCGGAAACTCGTGGCCGGCGTCCGGGTAGCGAACTTGCAACTTTTCGGCGGCGCCTAACAGCTCGTAGATTGGCCGGGCTTCGGCGATCGCCTTGCGCACGCCGGCCACTTCGAAGTTACTGTCGTGCAAAGGCGAGTTGGAGAAGAACGCTCGCGGCGCAAGCGCCGCGACGATCTCGACCATGTCGAAGGGCACTTTATCGGGATCGAGCTGGTACACGTCGCGGATCGAGGGCACGTAGCGATCGCTGGTCCAGCCTTCGAGTTTGCCGCCGTAATAGTCGTGCAGGGGCGTCCATCCGCAGCTTGATACAGTGACCTTGATCCGCTGGTCGAACACGCCCACGAACATCGAATTGTGGCCGCCCAACGAATGGCCGATGGCGCCGATCCGCGCGGGATCGACTTCCGCTCGGCTGACGAGCAAGTCGACCGCCCGCATGTGATTGAAAATGCCCTTCATCGATCCAGAGATGTAGGCATCAGCATTGAAGTCATATTTGTAGTCGCCAAAGCTTGGATAGTCCGGCGCCAGCACGACATAACCCCGTTTGGCCAGCTCCAGCGCGTAGTGCAAATTCTCGCTGTCGGCAAGACCGGCCGGCTGTCCCTTGCCGGTGGGCGTAGTCTGGTGCAGCGCGAGAATGCCCGGCACGCGCTTGCCTTCCAATCCGGCTGGAACGAAGAGGTAGCAAGGCACGCGGTCGTTGCCTTCCGCGGCGAACGATAGCGTCATGCGGGAGAAGCCGGGACCTTCCATGCGATTGGTGACTTGAACATCGAGCGGCGCCAACTTCGATCGATCGGGAAGGCGACCCATGGCTTGTTGCATCCCCAACAAGATGTGGGCCCGCCGCCTGGCCCAGTCGGCGGGCGTATTGACGGGGTGCTCGCCTTGCGAATCGCGCCACACTCGAAGTTGTTGATGGTTCGGATACGCTGGTGGCGTCTCGGGGTCGGCGGCCAACAGGCGAGCCACGACGAACAGCAACGGCAACAAGGCGGCGGGCAGCTTCATGACGCTAGGCCAACAGGCTCTCGACCACGTTGCCAACGGCGACCAGGCGGTGCGGCCGGTCGAGTTGATCATGCAACTCGCGATCGTGGGCAATGCCCAACAAGTGATAGATCGTGGCCACGATGTCGCCGGGGCCCAAAGGATCGCGGGCCGGAAAAGCGCCGATCTTGTCGCTGGCCCCATACACGAAACCGCCCTTTACGCCGCCGCCCACGAGCATCAAGCTGTAGCAATAGTTCCAATGGTCGCGGCCGCCGTCGCTGGCATTGATCTTGGGGCTGCGGCCGAAATCGCCGAGCACGGCCACCAAGGTACGGTCCAACATGCCACGCTCGGCCAGATCGCTCACCAGGCTGCTCGCGGCCGCGTCGAACTGGGGCAGCAGGGTATTCTTCAGCTTCTTGAAATTCGAGCCGTGCGTGTCCCACGTGGCGTTGGCATCGGGGGCCCACGAGATGGTGACCATCCGCGTGCCGGCCTCGATCATGCGCCGCGCCAACAGCACGCTTTGCCCATAGATGTTTCGGCCATAGCGCTCACGCACCGCGTCGGGCTCGTCGCCGATGCGCAAGGCCCTTTGGGTGCCCGCGGAGGTCAACAGATTCAAAGCGCGGCGTCGAAAACCGTCCATGCCGTCGTAGGCCGTGCGGCCTGGGCCGCGATCGAATCGCTGGTCGATCGCGCGGAACAACTCCTGCCGCGCCGACAGGCGTTCGGCCGAAACATCGGCGAGCAGCGTCAACTCGGGCACGGCGAAGCCGTTGACGTTGGGATCTTTCAGCACGAATAAAGGATCGTATGCCCGCCCCAACATTCCGCCGAAGAAGCCAGACTGCGGCGGGCCCCCGGCGCCTTCCTTGGTGATATA
>JBGQHN010000419.1:0-2887 GCA_041497975.1 Planctomycetia bacterium
AGAATTGGGCCGAGAACACGCGCACCGCGTCGGTGTACGTATAGAGGCCGAAACCCGACATGAAGACGGTTGTCACCACCGTCTCAAGCGCGGTGGTAAAGACCTGCTCGACGTTCGCTGCGCCGGGAGGGCCCGGGCTGAGAACGAATCGCTTGGTCATCGTCTGGGAGGTTCCATCCCAAACGATATTCGTGACGGTCGTGACCTGGCTGCCGGACCAGATGGGGGTCGGTTCCGGCGTGTCGTCGACCATGCCCACGATGTTCTTGCGGTATTGAACTTCGTTGTTGCCCTCGAGTTGCACGTTATCGACAACGCCGATGCGACTCTGTTCGACTCCCATGATTTGCCAAACACCCGACATCTTGCTGACGAACACCGGCGCGCCATAGGCGGCCGAATAGTGCATGGGATTGTTGGCGCTCGAACAACCGGGCACGCCCCGAATGGCCACGGTCGGCGTGGCAAAGGTCAACGGTCCGCCAAGCGTACCCAGGAAGGTGGATTGGGCGCTAAAAGTCAGCGCTTCCCAGCTTCCGTTGATCCAGACGGCATAGCAGATCGTGCCGGCGGGAATCGTGGCACCGGTGCGATTGTACAGCGGCGGGACTTCGGTCCAGCCGCCGTCGGTCGGATTCAGCGCGTCGCCCACCAGGATGCTATAAGCTTGCTCGGCCGGTCCGCCGACCAGATCGTCGTTGGGAAAATCGACATTCAGGCGGATGAGCAGTTTGGTGATGGGAACTTCGTAGAACGCGGCCAGGCCCGGACCGAGCAGGTTGTCTCCCTCGGTGTGCAGGCGGAAACCGGGATAGCCGGGCCACATCAAAATGCTGCCCGGCTTGGGGCCCCAGGAGGAGCCGGTCAAGAGATTGGGATCGACGGCGCTACGCAGGGCCAGCACGATCGGTCCGCCTTGTGCCATGCCGCGCTCGCCGGCCGCCAGAAGGGCCGGTCCGTTGACCAGAAATTGCGTGCGAAAGGTTTCATTGTTGATCGTCGCCGTCAGCACTTGTTCGCCCGAGGCCGTGCCGCCGTCGACCGGCGTGGCAGCCAGAACTGCATAGGGAAACACCGGGGCATGGAAGCCCTCGATGAACTCAATGCCGTCCCGCGGGGTGGCAAACCCTTCGTAATCGCCGGCGCTATTCTTCCAGGCAATCACGTAGTTGTTCGTGCTGACGGTGGCCAGGCCAATGTTCAACACCGCATGTTGCTGGCCATCGACGAATAAAAACGCGTGAAACACGGCGCCCTGGGGCGCGCCGTCGACCGCGCTGCCCAGCGAGAACCAACTGCGGCCGGAACCGACGGCGTAAAACAGACCGTCGGCCGCGTCGCGAAACACGACGATCAGGTCGCCGCCGCTGATGGTCCCATTGCCCCAATTGGTGAACGTGGAATTGCCAGCGACGCCGGGAATGACGATCTGGCCCTGCTGGCCGGCATCCACGGGCGACGAAGAGGTTGGATAACTGATATGCCAGACGCCGCTGCCGGCCTGGGGTGTGGCGATCACGATGTAATTGCCGGCGCCTTCGTCCCAGGCCACGACGATCGGATCGCCGACTTTGCCGGAGAGCAGCAGCGTATTCGCGGCCTTTGTGACGCTTTGATCCACCAGACCGAAAGGACTGAAATTCATTTGCCGCAGGCCGGCGGCAAACGTGGCCAGCGGCGAACTCGCCGCAAGGGGCTGCGTCAAGGCGGCCAAATAGAAAAGTCCGATCTGGTTGGCGTTGATCCGCCGATAGTCGTTGGCCCGTTCGCTAAAGATCGCGATCCCATCCGCGCCATAGCCGGGAAGCACGCGGGGGAAAAAACTTCCCGGATCGACAATGTCAATCGCGCCCAGACCTTGCGGATCGGGATTGCGGCCTTGGTAATAGCCGCTGATCTGCGCGGGGGTATTATCGCCGCCGGTCTGCGAGTAATCGATGACCTGGGCCGTGTGCTCCATCCACACGATCTCGTAGCTGCCCGAGTCGGCCATCTTGCGCGCCCAACCGCGGGCGCCGGCAAAGCCTGCCGCGCCAGCCGCGCCGCCAAGCCCTTCCCAATTCAGTCGCGTGTTGTCGGACACGATAATTGTCTGGCCAGAGCGCACCCAGGCGCCGGCGACGCTGACGATGACGTAGGCGGTCGTGGCCGTGCCGAGATTCAAATCCTGCAGCAGTTCGAACCGCAGCAGCGCATCGCTGGCGTCGGCCCGAATCGCGTAGACCGGCACACCGGAGATCGATCCGACCTGGCGGCCAATGTAATGCTCGCCGGGCGTCAACGGATCTTTCGAGCCGGCCGATCCGGTGGCGCTATTGAGTACGACAATGTGGCAGGCACCGCCGTTGGGAAACTGATCGTCGACGCAATAACTGGCGCCGCCGGCCGGCACGGCCACATGGCCGTCCCACAGGCACGACCCGTCCGCATTGGCCGTATAGACCGTGACGATGGCGCCGGAATCGCTGCCCGGGCTGGGATCGATGAAAATCCAGGTCCCGTTGGGCCAGACGTGCAGCACCACGACCTTGTCGTTGGCCGAGGCCACCGAACCGCTCCAATTGGTGGCCGTGATCACGCGGCCGTCGGGCAGCGTGAAAGTTTCCGAGGCCAACGACGCGATATCGCTGGCACCGATGGTCACGTTGTAACAATAGTTCTCTTCGCGATGCACCAGCACCAAGGGCCGCGCATCGTCGTCGATCGTTTTCGAGCCGTTCAGGTGACCGATATAGCGCTCGTATACCGGCAATTGTCCCACAGCGGCCACGGCGCCGGTGGTTTTGTTGACAACGCTCACCCAGCAGGGCGTGCCATTGACGTAGTTGGAATCGTCGATCAGACTGCTGGCCGGATCCAAGGTCGTGAAGAAACCCTTGAAGGCGCC
>JBGQHN010000420.1:0-2886 GCA_041497975.1 Planctomycetia bacterium
CGACGGACGATGCTCCGGCCGAATCAGCTTGGCGCATTGTGCACGAAGTGCTGGCCTAGTTTCAAGAGTGATCAAGTTTGCCACCGAGGTCGCCGAGAACACAGAGCCGTGGGAAAAACTGCGGATCGAGGCCCCTCGAACTCCGTGACCAGGGCGACCTCGGTGGCAAAAATAGTTTTGTGCCGTGCCTGACGTTATTCGAGCACTGCGTGCGACTCCGATGTCTACGACGGCGCGCGCCAGCCTACGGGTTCGCTTGCATTTGCCCGACGCTTGCGAGAGACTGTTCTCGATCAGGCTGCCGGTGCGTCCGTGGCAAGACCCAGTCCACCATCATCAGCGTAAACTGGCCATGACAAAAAAAACCTGCTTGTTCATGTTCCTGCTGACGCTGCTGGCTGCCTGGTCCTCGGCAGCCGACGAGACATTACCTCGCGTGCGGCTGGCGTTTGCCGGCGACGTCATGCTCGACGATGGTCCGGGCAAGGAAGTCGCCAAGGGGGTCGATCCGTTCATCGATTTCGCGGCGACGTTGACCGATGCCGATTTTGCGATCGGCAACCTGGAATGCGTCATCGCCACCGGCGGCGAAAAGGTGAAAAAACCCTACAACTTTCGAGCCGACCCGCGCACGATACCACTGCTGGCGCGCTATTTCGATGCCGTTTCGGTGGCCAACAACCACTCGGGCGATTTTGGGCCCGAGGCGCTCGTGGAACAGTGCGAGCGACTGGAAGCGGCCAGGCTTCCCTATTTCGGCGGCGGCCGCAACTCAAGCGATGCGCATCGGCCGCTGGTGATCGAGCTCAAGGGTATTCGCATCGCCGTCTTGGGTTACAACGAGTTCAAGCCCCGGTCGTTCGAAGCCACCGCCACGCGGGCCGGCATCGCCTGGAGCGTGGACGAGCAAGTCGTCGACGACATCAAGCTGGCCCGCACGAAGTACAAGGCCGACCTGGTGATCCCCTACATGCACTGGGGCTATGAAGAAGAGCCCGATCCCAACGATCGGCAGCGCGCTTTTTCGCGAGCGATGATCGACGCCGGGGCCGACGTGGTCGTTGGGGGTCATCCGCACATTACGCAGGGCGCCGAATACTACAACGGGCATCTGATCGTCTACAGCCTGGGCAATTTCGTGTTCGACGGTTTCAAAGAGGGGCCGTGCCGCATCGGGTGGCTGCTGCGGTTGACGCTGGACAAGAAGGGCCTTGTGGAATGGGATACCCGCGTGGCCCACGCCGACGAGCAAGGCATCCCACATCCGATGGCGGGCGAGAAGAGCCCGCGCGGCACAGCCGGCGCGGCGGCGATCGAGATGCACGCCGCCGACTAGTTGGGCGCGGATCGGCGCGCAAAGGGGAACCCTATCCCGCTGGACTATTTTTCGTCACTTGATACAAGGAAGCTTGCCATGAAAATCAACACGATGTGCGCCGCCGTGGCGGCAATTTTGATCGCGGCGGCAGCCGCCCAAAACGACACGGCGCAGGAAGGGCTCAAGAAGCTGGAAGGGACTTATACGATGGTCCGCGGCGAGGACGGCGGCAAGCCGCTGGGCCAGGAAATCGTCCGCGTCGCCAAGCTGACGATTACCGGCGACCGGCACGTCGTGCAACTGGGCGAAGAGACGATCCGCGGGACGCACACGGTCAATCCGCTGGAAATTCCCAAGTCGATCGACGCCACGGATACGACGGGCCGCTTCGCCGGCAAGACGGTCAAGGGAATTTACAAGCTGGAAGACGGTGAGTTTACGGTCTGCTTTGCGCCGCCCAACGAGCCACGGCCGATCGACTTCACTACCAAAGACAAGCCGGGGCGACTGCTGCACGTTTGGAAGCGAATGAAGTAGCTCGCCGTTGCCGCTTGACCGCAAGGCGGTCGCCGGCGACGCGCAGCGAGACGCGCGGCATGGAGGTCCGCATGGGTGATCGTCGTGCCAGCGCGCTTCGCGGGCTATTGGGCAATTACGAGACAGTGCTTCCAGACCGAGGGCGCCAGCTGGGCTTTGAGCCAATCGCGCAGCGTGTCGCAACCCAACGCGTGGACGCAACGCCGCGGATCGTCGTCGCCCCCGCGGTATCCCCAGTGCACGGCGACAATCTTTCCTTGGGCGACAATCGGCCCACCGCTGTCGCCGGGAATCGTGACCTGCTTGTCCCGGATGCCCTGCGCGCCGATGAGCGCCTTGGGCACGTCGCCGGCCAGGGGAATCGGTTTCGACACCTTGGCCAAAAACGAGCGGAACCGCTTGGGACCATAACCCCAGACTTCGACCTGATCGCCGAGCCGTGGAACGTGATCGGCGACGGGCACCGGCGTGATTCCCTTGGGCGCGTAAATCCATAGCGCGGCAACGTCCAGCTTGCGATCAATCGCCAAAATGCGGGCGCCGGACACCTGGCCGTCCTTGAACTCGACCGTGACCGGTCCAATCTTGCCTTCGAACAAATGCGCGGCCGTCAGAACAACGCCCGCCTTTCCATCCACGCCGGCCAACGTGCCCGTTCCGCTGATCGCAGGGCCCGGTTGCTCGTATCCGCTGACCCAGTTTTTCACGCGGGCCGCGGCCATCCTTGAACCATCCTGTTGATACGAGACCGGATCGGCCGGGGCGGCCGGATTCGGGGCCAGTAGCAAACCTGCCAACAACAGCGTGAGTTGGTGCACCTTGGCTTTCTCCAGTTCGAGGGGACGGCCGCGATACTTGGGGTGGGACGCCCTGATGGCTCTAGAACCGCACGAACGGTTTCATCGCGGCTGGTTCTAGAATAATCAGAGGCAGGGCGGTCTTAAAGGGGCTTTCCACCCAGATGGGCCGTAATTCCCAGAACATTACAGGAGATTAAGCAAACCGGCATCGCGCAACGGGAATCTGCGTCA
>JBGQHN010000421.1:0-2864 GCA_041497975.1 Planctomycetia bacterium
AAGCCAATCGCCAGGATTCTCATGTTTCCCTCCTCTCAAGTGAACCGGGGCTAAAACCAGCGTTGCTCGCGAACTTATAACTTACCGGCTCCGCTGTCTTTAGGCTCTGTCCCGATGGGCAGGTCCCTCATCGACGTGTTAGGCTGACAGGGGCTGCGGCCAAAGCCGGGGTGCCCTCGGACTATTTTTCAACTTCGCACGGGAGGAGCACGATGAAACACATTATGCGAATGGCATTGATGGCCGGCGTCGCCGCCGGCGCGTGGGCGGTCTCCAGCGACCGCGGCTATACCCAGGCCGCCGATCCCAATGCGGCGCCCAATCCGTACAAGATGCAGGACAACTGGCTGCAGCTCCCTGAGGGCCGCCAGCTCGGCGGGGCCATCAAGGTCCAGGTCGACCATAGCGACGGCAAGAGCATTTGGGTGTTCGACCGCTGTTCCTCGAACGGCTGCAACCCGATCCAGAAGTTCGATGCGAACGGCAAGTTCGTGCGGGGCTTCGGCGCCAACATGTTCGTCCAGCCGCACGGCTTCTATGTCGACAACGGCGGCAATGTTTGGGCGGCTGACAATGGGGTCCGGAACGGCAAGGGCGCCGTTGTGGTCAAGTTCAGCCCCGATGGCCAAGTGCTGATGACGCTCGGTAAGCCCGGCATGCCCGGCAACGCCGAGGGCTTCTTCAACGGCGCAAGCAGCGTCGTGGTTGCGCCCAATGGCGATATTTTTGTCGGCGACGGCCATGGTGGAAACACCAATGACCGCGTCGTCAAGTTCGACAAGACCGGCAAGCAGACCATGACCTGGGGCAAACACGGCAAGGGGCAGGGCGAGTTCGACCAGCTGCACGGAATCGCGATGGATTCCCAGGGGCGGATTTTCGTGGCCGACCGCGGCAACAGCCGCGTCCAGATTTTCGATTCGAACGGAAAGTTCGTTGCTGAATGGAAGCAGTTCGGCCGGCCGAGCGACGTCTCCATCGACAAGAACGACGTGATCTACGTGGCGGACGATCAGTCGAACCAGACCAACAATCCTGGCTTCAAGACCGGTATCCGCATCGGCAGCGCCAAGGACGGCAAGGTCACGGCCTTCATTCCGACACCTAATGCCGAGATTGCGACGCCCGAAGGAGTCGGCGTCGACAATGCCGGCAATGTCTATGGCGGCTGGACCGGCAAGATGGCGGTGCGGCGCTGGACCAAGAGCTGATCTTTCCGGCAACGCGGCCTGCAATCATCCTCCCCGTTCGGGGAGGGTGATTGCCCTCACTTCTCCCCGCCAGCGGAGAGGTTGCGGTCAGGGGTCTCAGCGGCGACTTTCGCCGGCGCAAGCTCACCCCTTAGGGGCGCATCCGGCTTTGCCGGACCGGGCTCTAGCACAACATCCGTGCCGCAGCAGTAGGGTGAAGCTTGTCCCTGCGGCTGCTTTTTCACGCGGCGAGCGCACCGCGAATTTTGCGCTAGTATACAGTCTTCATGAGCGGAGGAGCGGCGATGGACAACACGCAGATCGGCCGGCGGACATTCATTCAGGGCGCGGGTATTGCCGCACTAACGGCGCTTCACGCGCGCGCCGCGGAGGCCCAAGTCGCGGTTCCCAATTCGGCCGGCACCGAGCTGCCCAAGCTGAAAGCGCCGCCGGGCGCCTGCGACTGCCATCATCATATTTACGATGCGATGCGTTTCCCGCCCAAAGACCCCGGCCCGCAATTCCAACCCAACGGTCGCGTCGAGGAATACAGGCTGCTGCAGCGCCGCATCGGCACCACGCGTAACGTGATCGTCACGCCAGCCGCCTATGTCGACAACAACAGCATCACGCTCGACGCGATCACGAGGCTTGGAGCGAACGCGCGAGGCGTCGCGCTGCTGACGACCGCGGTCACTGATGCGGAGCTGAAGCGGCTCACCGACGGCGGCGTGCGCGGCGTGCGCTTCAGCCAGAATCCGCCGACCGTGACCTCGACCTTCGACATGATCGAGCCGCTGGCAAAACGCGTCATGGCGTTCGGCTGGCATGTACAGATCTATATGCCCGCGGACCGCATCGCCGCCACCGAGGATCTGTGGAATCGCCTGCCCAATACGCTCGTCTTCGATCATCTCGGGCATCTGCCCGAGCCACAGGGCATTGCACATCCCGCCTACGTGATCCGCCGCCTGATCGATAAGGGGAAGACTTGGGTCAAGATTTCCGGCGCTTACATCGATACCAAGGTTGGGCCGCCGACCTATGCCGACTCCACCAAGGTGGCGCAGGCCTATGTCAAAGCCGCGCCCGAGCGCATGGTGTGGGGGAGCGATTGGCCGCATCCGGGTCTGCCGTTCGACAACAAGCCGAACGACGCGGTTTTGTTCGATCTCTTGTTGCAATGGGCCCCGAACGAGCGCGAGCGCAACCGGATCCTGGTCGACAATCCGCAAACGCTCTACGGCTTCCCGAAAATCTGATCGGAACACCGGCCGCGCGATCATCAGCCAGAAAACGCCAGCACCGCGGGCCTCTGGCCGATCAGAAATCCGGCTTTGCAGCCCGCGGCACATCGGCCTCTTTTCCCGGGTACCAAAAGAGGTTTTCGGCGCAAGCCTGTTCCACCCAGTCCAACTGGCCGTTACCGGCATATCTATACGTCATTGTGGCGCTCCACGGGGTCGTGAAGACGTTCTTATCCTCGACCGTGAAGTGCAGCTGCAGGTACTTGCCCTTGGGGTTCGGGGTCGGCATCCCAGGTGGGACGTTGTGTTCCTTTGCGTCCCGTTCGAACCCCTCTTTCGCGGCTTCGTAGTCGAGCATCCGATAGCGTTCGACGACATGCAGTGCCTCGCTGTGCGGCGTGCCGTACCAGTCGACCATGGAATAGCG
>JBGQHN010000422.1:0-2821 GCA_041497975.1 Planctomycetia bacterium
CTCCCATTGCTTCGCAACACCGACAACAAGTTGTCGGTGCCACCCCCCGGCCATGATACCGGCCGGTCCCATCAGTATCCATAATGGGCGGCCGCGTGGAGCTTGGCTTGCTCGTCTTCGACGAGGCCGGCGATGCGATCGGGGTCGAAGAAGTGGTCGCGCGTCAGGTGCTCCCAAAAGGTCATGCCGCTGACGCCGGCCTCGGGCACGTCGATCGTCTTCAGCCAGATGCGCAGCTCGTCGGCACGCAGGCTGCGCAGCCAGCGGCTGGGAGGACGCCCGTGGCGGGCGCGACGCATCGTGTTCGGCTGGCCGGCGTCGGATTCGACAGCCGACGAGACGCCAACGTCCGGGTCGCTCGACTGGTCGCCGCGGCGCACCGAAGGCGGCACCAGGCTCTCGTCGAGATAGCCCGTGTGGCCGGCATAGTGCTCGCCCGTCACCTTGTTGACCGGCGTCGTGATGCCGGTGAGCTTCCAACGACCGTCGATCAGGTGTTCGCGCTCGAACCAGCGCCAGGTGTTGTTTTCGGCCGACGTCCAATGCTCGGGCGTCTGTCGCGGACTTTTGGGCGTCGCTGGCTCGGCCGCGCGCATGGCAGCCGCGGCCAGATCGTCGAGCGCGTCGGCATGCAGCGCCTCGGCCAGGTTGAACAGACCCAGGCCGACCCAAAAGGCAAAGCGCCGACGGGTGAGTTGAAAACCCTGGCTTGTCATTGGTGCCCTCTACGGCTTATCAGGCTTGAGGTAGGAGTCACAAAAGCCCGTTTCCGAACGTTGCGGTGCCTTGACACGCAAGCTGTGGCACCCAAACGGACCTCGCAGGCCACCTTGAATTATAGGTCGCCGGGACATGAAAGATGGGCAGCGCCGCGCGCAGATTCCACGCGTTTTCCGCCAGAAAACCGGGGATTTTCAGATCAGCTCTGGCGGCGACCTTCCAGTTCTTCCCAGCGCGCGAACAAACGGTTCAACTGGGTTTGGGCCGCTTCGAGAGCCTGGCAGGCGTCGCGCAATTTGACGTGGTCCGACATCGTTTGCGGATCTTCGACGAGGCCCTGACAATCCACCACCAATCGTTCGCCGGCGGCGATGCGATCTTCGATGTCCTCCAGCTCGCGCTGTTCCAGGTAGCTTAAGCGTTTGGCAGCGCGAGCTGCCTGTTGAAAAATTGGGACAGGCAGCTGGCCGACATTGTCTTTTGCGATTTTCGCGCGGTCTGGCTCGGAGCCCGTCCCATTTTTCAACCGCTTGCCACGGGGCGGCTTGCGCGCCGGCCTGGCTGGCGCGGGGCGCTCGCGCGCGTCGTTGGCCGCTTGCCACTGCGCCAGGTCGGCGAACGTGCGGACCGGGTTTTCGCCGTCGAGCGCCACGATCATGTTCGTGACGCGGTCCAGCAGATAGCGATCGTGCGTCACCAGCACCAGCGCGCCGGTGAATTCCTGCAGGCTTTCCTCCAGCACTTCCAAGGAGGCGATATCCAGATCGTTGGTCGGCTCGTCCAGCAGCAGCAAGTCGGCCGGATCGAGCATCAACCGGGCGATCGACACGCGGGCTTGCTCGCCGCCCGACAAACCTCCCACCGGCCGCGTTAGTTGTTCGGGCTGAAACAAGAATTTTTTCGCCCAGGCCACGACATGCATCGGGCGACCCTGGTAGACGACGTTTTCGCCGCCCGGCGACAGCGCGTCGCGCAATAGCTGCTCGGGATCGAGCTCGTCGCGGTGCTGGTCGAACAACACCGTGCGCAGATCGAAGGCCTGTTGGATCGTGCCGGCGTCGGCTGGCAGTTGTCCACTCAGGATTTTCAAGAGGGTCGACTTGCCGCTGCCGTTTTTTCCGAGCAGTCCGACCTTGTCGCCCGGCGCAAGCATCAAGTTGACGTCGCTAAAGACTTGCTTGCCGCCGAGCGTTTTGGCCAGCCCCTGGGCGACGAGCAACTGGTTGGCCTTGCGGCCAGTGGCCGAGAACTCGATGTCCACCGAGCGATTCTGGGCGTTGCGGTAGCTGACCTCGGCCAGGTCGTCTTGCAGCTCGGCGGCTTTTCGAATGCGCGCCGCCGACTTGGTCGTGCGGGCTTTTGGTCCCCGCTTGAGCCACTGGATCTCGCGTCGCACCTTGCCCGCCAGCACGCTTTCGGCTTGCGACTGGCCGGCCAGAAACTCGGCCCGGCGGGCCAGAAAATCGGCGTAGTTGCCTTGGACGCTGAAATAGCCCTTGGGATAGCAGCGATTGAGCTCGACGACGCGACGCGCGACGTTCTGCAAAAAATACCGATCGTGGCTCACGAGCAAAAAAGCGAAACTCGCGCCCGCGAGCAGCTTCTCCAGCCACACGATGCCCTCGATATCCAGATGATTGGTCGGCTCGTCCAGCAGCAGGACGTCCGGCTCCTGGATCAACTGCCGCGCGATCGCCAATCGCTTGCGCCAACCGCCGGAAAGCGTGCCGGCCCGCTGGTCTCGGTCGGGAAAATCCATCTTGGCCAGGATCGTGCCCAACCGCGCATGACGCTGGGCGTCGTCCAGATGCAAGTCGACGAGCGCCTCGTGCAAGGCCTGTTCGATCGATTGCTCGGCGTCAAAGCGGTCATCCTGCGGCACGTAGCCCAGGCGGGCGCCTTTTTTGAGCGAGCGCGTGCCAGAATCCGGAATCTGGAGCCCGGCCAGAATCCGCAGCAAGGTCGTCTTGCCGGAGCCGTTGGGGCCGATCAGGCCCAGCCGCTCGCCTTCGGCCAGCTCGAGCGAGATGTCGCGAAACAACGGCCGCCCGCCAAACGATTGGGTGAGCGACTGAGCGCTCAATATGAGAGCCATGCAAAA
>JBGQHN010000423.1:0-2804 GCA_041497975.1 Planctomycetia bacterium
CTCCTCTGGCCCCATCAGTTGGTCAAATTCCAGAAGGTCAACTTCGGCCGCTTCCGGCTCGGTCGTTTCGGCGGTCACTTCGCTTTGAATCAGCCCCAGATTTTCGAGGAATTCCAGATCATCGTAGACCTTGGATGAGTATGGACCCGCCTTGTACGCTGTGAAGGCAAAGCCGTTTGACGTGGGCACTAGTTTTTCTTCCTGTTCCAAGAGGAAAAGCAGCTTTTGCAGGCGAGTTATCCCGCCAAGCCCCTCAGTCAGCTCGCCCTCTTGCCCTACTCCCAGCAACAGCAGCACTAGGTTCCGTCGGTCAATTGTTGGCATAGCTCGATCCTCCCAAGCCGCCAGCGGAGAAACAATCCCGCCCCTATGCAATGGATCATACCCGCTCTCCCCAAGCAAGCCTATGCGGCTCGGCCGCAACGGCGGTAAACTGTTGAGTTTAAGCAGGTGAGGTGGACTGAAGTATGGATAGTTCACGGGAGCAGACTTTTGCCGCCGTATTTCGGGCATTTGATGAATACGTAATGGCCCGCAAGCGCCTCGCCGTGGCGCTCGCCCAAGTCGGCGTCCGGACGCCAAACGTTGATCCATTGGCGAACTTCGCCGAGGTCATCGTCGCATGCGAATTTGACGGAGCCATTCAGCCGCCCGCGAACAAGGGATTTGACGTGCTTACGACTGCCGGCCAGCGAATTCAAGTCAAGACGCTGCGCGTGTCGAGCGACCGTCCCGGCGACAACGGCATCGGCTGGCTTGCGTGCACTCGGTGCGGCGGCCGGCGCGACGATCCTTTGATCGATGCCGACCAACTTGCATTGGTCGTGTTTGTCGACTTCCGGCCACACACGCTTGTTGCTTTCCCAATCACCGTTCAGGAAAAGTTTCCGGTCGTCGGAGTGCGCGACATTTTTCTTGCACACATTGATAAGCTACTTGCGGGACGATATCCACTTGAAGAAGGGCAGATCACAATCAAGCGGCTCAGATAATACGCGAGAAGAGAAGTTGTCAGGTCCATTCCCAGCTTCACCCTCAACTCGCGCACCAGCGCTCCCACATGCGGCGGTATGCGGCTTCCAGGTTGCGCGTGAAACCGCGCGCGTCGACCAGGGGCGACTGGGCCATGCGATCGCGCAGGCCGCTGCGCAACTTTGCTAAACGTTCGACGTCGCCGGCCCACGTGGCTGCGATCTCGACGTATTGCTCCTGCGTGTGGGCGATCAGGTCTTCGAGTCCCAGGGTTGCCAGGGCGCTGCCGCCGAAACGCGAAACGTACGTCTGGCCGGAGAGCGTGATCACCGGCACTCCCTGCCACAGGCAATCGCACGTGGTCGTGTGCCCGTTGAACGGAAACGGATCCAGCGCGATGTCGGCGCGGCAGATCAGTTCAAGATATTCGTCGCGCGGCAGGCGATCGACCAGTTCCAGACGTCCCAGCTCGACGCCATGGGCCGCGAATGACTCAACAAGGTATTGCCGCATGGAATCAGTCATGTCGGCCCGCAGAATCAGCCGCGATCGGGGCACGCGCAGCAGAATCTCGGCCCAGGTTTTTAAAACCTGCGGCGTGATCTTGGAAAAATTGTTCACCGAGGCAAACGTGACATAGCCGTTGGTCAGCGCCGGCAGAGCATTGATCGGCGGAGCCGTTTTGTCGGGCAGATAGGTAAAGAAGGTTCGCGGCAGCCGCACCAGGGTTTCGGTGTAATACGCCTCGGTCATGCCCGGCGGATCGGAATAGTCGTCGGTCAGCCGATAGTCCATGGCCAACATGCCGGTGGTGTTCTGATAGCCGATATAGGTCACTTGGATCGGGGCCGGCTTGCGGGCAAAGACCAACAGCCGCTTGCCTCCGTCGATGTGCCCGGTGAGGTCGACCAGGATGTCGATCTGATCGCGGCGCACCAGCTCGCTCACCTGCTGGTCGCTTTGCCCGAGGACGTGTCGCCAGTGGTCCACCGAACGGCGCAGGCGGGCGGTGGTTTCGTCCTCGTGCGACGTATCGGAATAGCAAAACACCTCGAATCGGTCGTGGTCGTGCGAAACCAGGATCGGCTCGCTGAAGAAGTTCACGGCATGGTGGCGGAAAAAGGGCGACACATATCCGACGCGCAGCCGGCGATCGGGCGAGCGAGAGTTGGCGTGTGGAGCGGCTCTGGCCGTCAAGGGGTCGGCATACTGCATGCCCCAGGCCCGATGCTCGGCAAACAGCGCCGCGGCGCCGTAGTCCGGATGGTAATTGAGCGCGTACAACAGATTGCTGTGCTGAATTGCGCCCTCGGCGACCAGTTCGACGGCTTTGCGATGGTGTTCGATCGACTCGTCCAGACGGCCCAGCGCCTGCAGCGTCACAGCCAGGTTGCTGTGCGCAGGCCCGAAGTCCGGGCGCAGCTCGATCGCTCGCAGGCAACACGCCAGCGCCTTGTCGCGTTGTCCTTGTTCGCTCAAGAGCATGCCCAGGTTGTTGTAAGCCTCCGCGTAGTTGGGATCGACGCGCGCCGCTTCCAAATAAGACGCGAAGGCGTCTTCCATCTTGCCCTGCAACTGCAAGGCGGAACCGATGCCCAAGTGCGTCGGGGCATGGTTCGGGTCGATGGCCAACACCTGGTGGTAGCAGTCGAGGGCCTGCTCGATTTGTCCGAGCTTTTGCAGCGCGGCCCCCAGCCCCGTCCAGGCCGCGATCGAGCGCGGATCGACCACCAGCGCCGATCGATATTCGCCGCTAGCCGCTTCGTATTGCTCGCGCAACTCGTAGATCACCCCCAGATTGACGTGAGCGGCAGCGTAGCCGGGCTTGAGCC
>JBGQHN010000424.1:0-2791 GCA_041497975.1 Planctomycetia bacterium
CATCACGGGGCAGACCTGGCTGGCGATGAAGCCGGCCCGATCCTGGGCCAGATCGAACTGCATGAAGCTCGCGGCCAGGTCGGGCCGCAGGGTAGCAAGGGCACTGGAAGGACTGGGCATGGGAGTTGCCTTTCAAAAAAAGCGAGGCCGCACGTCGATCGCGCGGCCTCGCTTGAAAGGCAGCAACATTCAAGGCTGTCTAGCGGGGAGCTTATTCCCGCGTTCAGCCTTTCTCGGTTGGTCCGCCCGATCGATCGAGCGGCCTCTTTGGGAATCTCTGGGTTGGGTAAAAATCCGGCGGTTACTAAATAATTGGGAATGCTAAGCCGCAAGCGGCCGGCATTCGTCATTGGTCATTCGTCATTTACGCCAACAGGTGCTGCACGTTGAACACGTCCAGTCGGCAGGTGTTGCCGGACGTGTTCTGGTTCCAGGTGGCGCTGACCGTGATGTCGTTGACCGCCTGGGTATTGACCGTCATGCTGGCCAGGAATTTCGGTTTGGCCGTCACGGTGGCCGGCACGCCGAGGGCCATCATGCCCGCGAACACGGCATGTCCGGTGCCGCCGATATCGCGAATGACCAAATCCCCCTGGAGGAAGAAAATGTCCCCCGCAGCCACGACGACCGCGCCGGTGTTCAGGAGAACATTCGTGCCATTCTTGAGCTTGATCACGAGCGTGTCGGCGCCGCCGATGGCCGAGGGCGTGCCTTGCGCGCAGATGCGAATCACGTCGCCGGCCAGCAGCGTGTTGGCCGCGAAATTCACGACGCCGTTGGAGAAAGCCGTCTCCGGCGTGGCCGTGATGGCCGTGCTGGCCGCGATGATCGACTGGATCTGATGGTCGGTCAGCGCCGTGGCCGAAAAGTCGGGCACGCGCAGGACCTCGATGATATCGCCGCCGGCCGTGGCCGCGTCGAACGCGATGCCGGCGATGAAGCCGTTGTTGACCGTGCCCACGCGGCCGCTGGCCGCGTTGTAGAGCACGTCGCCCTTGGAACAGGTCGTGTTGGCGATCATCTTCCGCGTGCCCTCGGCCGTGTTCAAGCGGACCGGGATCGCGGCCAGGGGATTCAAGCCGGTGGTGAAGGCCGATTGTTCGGCGGTGCCCACGTCGATGTCCGTAGCGCCAGCCGTGCTGATCGTGCCGCCGCTGCCGAAGATCACCCGCTGATACTGGGTGATCGCCGAGGCGGGAGTGAAGTAGCGGGTTGCTGCATGCACGTATTGACTCATTGGGTGAACTCCGAAAAGAATGGTTGGTGTTTGGGGAAAATGACGAATGACGAATGTCTAATCAAATCCGAAGCACAAAGGACGAACTCGTCATTGGGAATTCGTCCTTCGACATTCAGCCGCCGTTTATCTGCGGCGCTTATACGGGTTGGCCGCGTTGTAGGCCGTGACGTAGGCATCGTGCGCGTCGCCGTGCTCGGCGACCAATTCGCGCAGAGCCAGCGCCTTGTTGTCGGGCCGCTTGGCAAACGCCTTGGCCTGTAGTTTTTCCCAGGCCCCGATCGGGTCGCCGTGCAGTTCGGCGTCGGCGCCGGTGGTGGTGTCCAATAGCGGATCGACGCCCGGCTTCTTGACCGCAGCCGCGGTGGCGGCCGTCAGTTCGGTCTGCTTGGCGTCCAGCCGGTTTTTCAATTCGGCCGTCCAGTTGGCCCGCGCCGCGTCGACCGTGACGCCGCCCCGCAGTTGGGCCAGCAGGAACTTTTCATCGGCGCCCGAGCAGGCCGCTTCGAGCTCGCCCAGGGTGGCCGCGGTGCTTCCAAGTGTCGCCCTCAAGAGGCTTCCCGGCTCCAACGCCACGGCGCCAGCAGGGGTTGCGATTTTGGTTGCGGTGGTCGTATCTGCCATCGTAGAAATCTCCTCTTTTGCGCCGGGGGTTAAGGAATCGGTCCCGATCGCATCGGGCCCGGCAGGCCCGGCCGCGCCGGAGTTGGATAAAGCTTGGGTTTCGAACTCGGCCAGCCTGGCCGAGAGGGTTTCGGGGGCGACGTCGCGAGCCACGATATTCCAGGCGGATCCTTCACCGCGCATTTCGACGGTGAATAGCCCATTGGCCTCCGTGGCGCGCGAGCGCGGGGCGCGGGCCTTCGTGAGCATGGCCAGCGTCTCGTCCATGCCTTGAATGCCGTCGATGAGTCCCATCTTGGCCGCATCGGCCGCCAGGTGGGCCCGGCCATCGGCCATGCCGCGCATAGTTCGCAGCGCCATTTTTCGGCCCTGCGCGGCGGCGCGAACGAACTGGTCGTTGATCCCCTTGATCAGCGATTGCCAATGATCGAGCTGCTCTTGGGTGATCTCGGTTCCGGGCGTGCCGGCGCCTTTGAATTCGCCCTCTTTGACGAGAAACGCTTTGATGCCGTTCATCTCGCACATCTTGGAATAGTCGTAGACCGCCATGTAGGTCCCGATACTGCCGACCAGCGTCGTCTCGTTGGCGGCAAATAGCTTGGTGCACTGCGAACCGGCCCAGAAAGCGGCCGACGCGCCGACGTCCTCAATCAATCCATAGCACGGTTTTTGCAGTGCCAGGCGTGCGATGTCAGCGCCCAACTCTTGGGTGCCGGCCACCGTTCCGCCCGGCGACGAAATACGCATCAGCACGCTCTGCACGCGCGAATCGGTCTCGCAACTGGCCACGCAACGGCGCGTGTAGGTGGTCGACGTGCCGCCGAAATAAATCCCGTTCCACTTCATCAGCGGACCGATCAAATCCAACACCGCGACCCCGCTGGCGATTTGATAATGCGGGCGGACTTCGTCATTCTCCTCATCATCGTC
>JBGQHN010000425.1:0-2759 GCA_041497975.1 Planctomycetia bacterium
CCGTTGAAGCCCGTCGTCATCCGGCCCCTCACCGGCATTGGCAAGTAACAGCGCGAATTGAACGCTATAGATCACGGCAGGCCGGCGGGTAGTTCTTTTCAGCCGGTTTTGTGCGTCGAAACATTGCACGCCGGCCAAGCGGGTGTTAACCATCGTCAAACGGCATCGAAAAAGGGGCTCCACACTTTCGGTTGCTCAGACTGACAAAAGCGTGAGGACGAACGATTTGGCGGTAAGGTTGTTGCCGCTGATTTTCTTCGCGGCGGGTCTTGCGGCCGGCGCGACCGCATCCGGCGCAGAGGCGCGGCCCGAAAACAGCAGTCCACCCGACGCCACGAACTATCAGCGAAAAGCAGTGCCGGAGGATTCATCACCAGGCGGCAAGCCGGCGCTGGGTCCGAATGTGAAAGTGAAAAAACGCCCAGACTATCGCTGTGTGAACGCGTCCGGCAGTCCGGGCGACGCGAAGATCCCGAAAGAGGCCGCACACGAAAAGGAGCCATCCAGATGACGAATCGCGCCAACCTTCGAGTTCCGGGCCGGCCAACCACGTCGTCCGCCTGCTGGAACAATCGATCATGAAAATAGGAACGCGCGTCGCCGCCTTTCTGAGTCTTGCCGCCGCAGCCCTGATTGTCTCAGCGTTCAGCGCGGGAGCGCCGGCGCGGACAGTTCAGACGCCGGTTCGAAGCTGGCCGCCCGACACGAACAACTATTCGCGGCCGGCGATACCGGAGGACTTCACCGAAGATGTGCGAGGCGTTGGTCCGTCGATATTTTTGAGCGACGCGAATAGCGCGGACAATAATGACGGCTCCGAGCCGAGCATCGCGATCGATCCGTGCAATACGAACACGATCGTAATCCACGGCGGCTTCGGCGGCTGGAACGGAAACGCGCGCTTGTTTCGTTCGACCAATGGCGGGACGAGTTGGTCGGCGCTGGGCTCTGTTCCGCCGCCGCCCGGCGCCACTGGCACGATCGGATGCCCCTGCGACACCGCGGTCGACTTTGGACCGGCCTCGCTGCTGGCGGGGGCGTTTCTCACCGCCGACTTTACCTTCGGCGAAAACGTGTTCAGCGGCAGCAACACTGCTTCGAGTCTCTCCAATGCGGCGTCGTGGAGCTGGCCGCTGGTCATGGGTAACGCGCAGATGACCAACCTTGCGGCTACGAGCGTGGGCAGCGCCGATCAGCCGTGGTTGCTGGTTAACCGGGACCCGGGCGACGCCTCGAAGAGCCGGGTCTACGTCGCATACGACGACTTCGGCCTTACCGCGGGCGGGCTCAAACTGCGCGTCGCCGCGACGCCGCTGACTAACCCGCCAGTTTTCAGCGTGGACAACGCAGCCGGACCCGTCACCGGCGGCGTCAATCCCGGACATCGGCTGGCCAACGACCCCGGTTCCGGCACGATGTACGACCTCTACCAGTTCTGCTCGGCGAACTGCTCTTCCGATCCCAAGACCATCCAGTACGTTCTCAATCGCTCGACCGATGGCGGCTTAACCTGGACTTTGAACGCCTCATCGGTTGGGATCGTTGTCGCCACCGCCGAGTCGACGCAGCCCACGCCGAAGTTCGGCACCGTCAATGCGCTCCTGGGCGGCGTGGATCATGCGGCGGTGGATCCCACGACCGGGGACGTCTACGTCGTTTACGGCAACCGCGATGCCGGCACGTTCAACAATCGGCTGGCGATTCGGCGTCTAGTGAGCGACGGGGCGGGCGGACTTACGGTCGGCGCGGAGCACTTCGTCACTGGGCAGGTGCAGGCCGCGCTGCCTTCAGTAGCGGTTGCCACAGACGGCACGGTTGGGGTTTTGTGGGACAGCTTCGACGGGATTCCGATGAGCGGATTTCCGTCCTTCACCGCCCATCTCTCGATCAGCGGGGACAAGGGAGTGACCTTCATGGACAACCCGATCCTGAGCTTTCTCTCTCCCGCCACCGACAACGCAGACTCGCGTCAGCGAGTACTCGGCGACTATCAGCAGATGAAGGCGGTCGGTGAGAAAGTGTTCGGAGTCTTCTCTGGCAATCGCGTTGCCGCCGTGGGGGGCGTGCTTTCGATAATCGACCCGATATTTTTCAGCGCGACAATCGGAACCGGCGCGACGCCGACGCCGACCATCAGTCCGACTCCGACCCCCAGCCGAACACCGACGCCGACTGTCAGTCAGACGCCGACACCGACCGTGAGCGCAACTCCGACCGCAAGCGTGACGCCGACGCCAACTCCGACGGCCACGCCGGTCGGGGTACCGTCGCTGTTGACGGTCAAACCGGTGGTGGTAAATTTCGGCAACGTCAAAGTCGGCAGGGCGAAATTCAAGACTCTGACGCTGGGCAATGCTGCCACGACCGGACCCGCGATAACCTTCGGGAATCCGCTGGCGAGCGTGCCGCCGAGCAATCCGCAGGAATTCGGGTTCCCCGCCGGCGCGTCGACCTGCCCGGCGCAGTTGCTGCCGAAGAAAAAATGCAAGCTGCGCATCGAACTGCTTCCGTCCACGACGGGTCCGAAGGCGTCGGCGGTCACGATCTTCGACAACGCCGCCAACGCAAATCAGGTGGTCCCGCTGATCGGAAACGGCAAGTAGCCGTCCGCGGATTCTGAAACGCTAAACAAGCGACGGCGGCGAGCATCGTGCTCGCCGCCGTCGTTTTTCGCTCTTCGTTTTTCGTTGTCTCTTCGATGCGAAGCCGCGCGCTTAAGCGTCGTAGTAAAGGTGGAATTCGTACGGATGCGGCCGCAG
>JBGQHN010000426.1:0-2756 GCA_041497975.1 Planctomycetia bacterium
CATCGAAAAACAGGTCGCCCTTGCGCTCGAACGTCGCTTCGTGGGCCGACACGCGCTGGCCGCCGTCGTCCGTGCCATTTCCGCCGACGCTGTAGAGCAGATAGCCGTCGGCGGTGCGGCGATACTTCAGCGGCCCGTTGCCGAACGGGTCTTGCGGCACGGCCGAAAGATATTTGGGCACCAGGCTAGCGAGCGACTCGGGGGGCGAGCCCTCGTTGAGCACGTGGCGGCGAACTGCCGCCTCGGCCAGGATTAGGCGCAATAGGGCAAGGCCACGTGCGCGAGAACTCGACAAGACGACGCTCGACGAGTTTTCCTCGAGGGTTTCTTCCAGCCAGAACAACAGCGCTCCAATCCAACCGTATTCCAATTTCCTCCAAGCCTGGTCCCGGTCCAAGACCTTCTCGAGCGGCTCGCGCAAGTCCAGGAATCCGTCAAGGGTTTGGACGAGCAGTGCAAGGCTGGCCGCGTCGAGGTGGTTCATCTCATCGGCAATGCCCTGTAATCCCTCGTATTCAATATTGTTTGCGGTGAGTTCCTGGGTGAGTAGTCCTCGAAAAGAAAGCTTCTGGGCCAGACGCATCGTGTCGAGGTAGCTCTGCATGGCGTCGCCAAATCTGTCTTTCGCCACGCCGACCCGTCCTTCCACGCTCAACGCTTGGTCCAAATCACGTACCGCACTTATGAAGTTAATTTCGATCATTGAGGAGGACAATTCGGCGAAATCGAAGGGAACTCGGCACGGCTTCGAAAATGCGTGGCGCATCGAGGCCAAGGAGCTGGCGTTGGCTTGCAAGAATGCCTGGCAAGCTTCGATCGTTGCCGTATCAATGTCCTTGTTCGGAATGGCTGTCCAGTTGATCGCGGTGCCGGCTCGTAGCAAATCGTCGTAGCCGTTGGGAGTCGGCAGCGGATCTTGGTGGGGCGGCACCGGGGGCAACAGGGCCCAAAACACCGAGCCCAACATCCAGCCGCCAAAGAGAGAGATCGCGCAGGCCGCGATACGCGCCGGCCAGCGCCAACGGTCTTGGGCCGCGGCGTGATCTTGCGTGCCCGATGGATGCGCTTCGTCCACAGTGACGTCGCGCCGCCACCACGCCCAACCGGCTCGGCGAACTAACAGTAGCCAGATTGCCACGAGCAGTCCGAACGAGCCCGTTAGCGACAGGCACCAACGCCAAGCCGATGTAGAAGCTTTAAATGGTGTAGTAAACGTGATTCCGAAGGGATCGTCGAAAACATCCAGCACTCCGCCGGCTGCCGCCGTGACGAGAACGAGAACAATCGCTCGGAGATACCGCCGCCTCTGGCCGCAAACGGCCCACGCGGCGGCGAGAGTGATAACGCCGAACACCACGCCTGCTACTAACCACTGCCGCCGGTTGATTGGTCTTCCGAGAATTGCCTCGGTGCCGGGCGCCGCATGACGGATGAGCGCGAGCACGACCGCGGCCAAGAGGATGGCCTTTAACATATCACCCAGCAGGAATTGCGGCGGAGCGCGTCGCGCGTGCGGCAAGCATTCGTTTGGACTGTTAGTGGTGGCCACGACCCGAGCCCGCCGCTTCGCGCGACGGCCCTGCACCCATTTCCTAAGTGTTATAAATCCAACGATCACGGTCGCCTGGGCCCCGTAGTAAGCGATCAATTCATACGCCCCGATGGGGGCCAAGGCCGTCAGCAACAGAGTCAGCGGCGCCCAGCGCCAGAGCCAGCCCTTCGACCCGCTGGACGCCCACAGAGCCGCGATGCCGTAGAGCATCGCCGACAAAACGGAAAGTCCCAAAACCACCACCGCCCACATCGGGCTGTCGTATACGGTCATGGTTTTTTAGTGCCCCTCGATACCCGATGCGTTACCGCCGTGTCGAAATGCCGGCGGATTGAATGCACGTATATTGGACACGGACGCGCGACAAATGTCGAATTTTTGCCGCGAGAGTCGGCTTGTGCCGCCGTCGGTCGTAGGGCGGGCGCCTGCGAAGGAGTGTCGCGGCGGCTGGGAAAAAAATGGAGAACAATCCACGGCGTGCTGGACACACTGGGGGCGCGGCTTGTTAGAATGGGCGGCATTCCGAGCTTGGATCGGTTCTGGGCTCAGCCCCTAGGGGAAATGTTGAATCAAGGCAAAGAGCGAACATGGTTAACCTCGAACGTCGTCGCTTTCTTCAAACGGCATCGGTTCTCGTGGCGGGCGCCTACGGCGCCTCGGCGTTCGCGGCGGACACCGACGGCCAGCCGATGTTCAGCGACAAGCCAAGTTTCGATCCGCCGGTCTTGTTTTTGACCTGGCAGCGGGATCCCACCACGACGATGACCGTCCAGTGGATCGGTTCGGCTGAGGAGGGCGTGAAACGCCCAATTTGGTACTCGAAGAAAGGCTCGATCGAATGGCGGCAGATGCCAAGTGTCGCCCGTCCGTTTCCGATGTCGAATCAACAGATCTTTCGGACCGAATTGACGGGCCTCGAACCCGACGCCGAATACCGTTTTCGCGTCGGCTTGGATTCGGCCGAGAAGAAGTTCCGCACCATGCCGGCCAAGGCCACCGACGCGCTGCAATTCATCTCCGGGGGCGACAGCGGCATCGGCGACGCGGCTCAGCACATCAATCGCGTGGCGGCCGGGCAAGACCCGATGTTCGTCATCCTCGGCGGCGACCTGGCTTATGAAAACGGCAAGGACGGCGCCACCTTCTTGCAGTTCCTGAAGAACTATTCCAGCCAACTGATCGACGACCAGGGGCGGCTCATTCC
>JBGQHN010000427.1:0-2727 GCA_041497975.1 Planctomycetia bacterium
CCGCGCGCCTTGCCCGAGCGTCACGGCGAGCCCTCGCTCATCAAGCACGTGCTGTACATCATCAAGGAGAACCGCACCTACGACCAGGTGTTTGGCGACATCGCGCGGGGCGAAGGCAGCGAAGAGCTGTGTATTTTCGGCCAGGACGTGACGCCGAATTGCCACAAGCTGGTCGACGAGTTCGTGCTGCTGGACAACTTTTATTGCAGCGGCGTGCTGAGCGCCGACGGCCATCAATGGGCAACCGAAGCCTATGTGACCGACTATCTCGAACGAGGCTTCGGCGGCTGGCCGCGCAGCTATCCCTATGCCGGCGGCGACGCGCTGGCTTACGCCTCGAGCGGCTTTCTGTGGGACAACGCGCTGACCAACAAGAAGACCCTGCGCATCTACGGCGAGTTTGTGAAGGCCTCGATCCGCTGGAAGGACGCGGACCGCCAAGGCACGCCTCGCTTCATGGACTGCTATCAGGATTTTCTCAGCGGCACGGGTGCCGTCGCCATCCAAGGCACCGCCACGATCAAGTCGCTCGAGCCCCACGTCTGCCCCACCACGATCGGCTTTCCCAACATCGTGCCGGACGTTTATCGGGCCGACCAGTTCAAGCGCGAACTCGCGAAGTTCGAGGCCGAAGGCAACTTGCCGAACCTGATGATCATGTTGTTGCCGAACGATCACACCTCGGGCACGCGCCCCGGAACGCCCACGCCGCAAGCCTCGGTGGCCGACAATGACTTGGCCCTGGGCCAGGTGGTCGAGGCCATCAGCCACAGCAAGTTCTGGCCCGAGACCGCCGTGTTCGTCGTGCAAGACGACCCGCAGGCCGGCTTCGACCACATCGACGGGCATCGCACGGTGGCCATGGTCATCAGTCCTTATACTCCTCGCCGCGCCCTCGACAGCACGAATTACAACCAGACGAGCATGATCCGCACGATGGAGTTGATCTTGGGTCTGCCGCCGATGAATCAGCTCGACGCCTCGGCTTCGGCCATGACCGGGTGCTTTACCGACCGGCCGAACCTCGCGCCTTTTGAAGCTGTCAAGAACAACATTCCTCTGGACCAGTTGAACCCCGAGCTCAAGACAATTCGCGATCCCCGCCAATTGCACTGGGCCAACGTGTCGCTCGAGTTGCCGCTGGACGACGTGGACGAGGCCGACGAAGACACGCTCAACCGCATCTTGTGGCACAGCAGGCGGGGCCGCGACGACACGTACCCGGCCTGGGCCGTGCCGGCCGAAGACGATGAGGAAGCCGAAGAGATGCGAGAGCGTGTTCTGAAAGAAACGACCACCAACTAAAGCACGCGCGCCGGGTGGCACTGGCGTTGCGCCAGTGCGAACTTGCAACGTGGCCCAGCACTGGCAAAATGCCAGTGCCACCACCACGCCATTCCACAAGAACACCGACATGGCCAAAACTCGCAACGTCGGCATTTTGGTGTTCGAGGATGTCGAGGTGCTCGACTTCTGCGGACCGTTCGAGGTCTTTTCCGTGGCCGGCCGGCAGATTTCCCCGGGCGCATTCAGTGTGTTTACCGTGGGGCAAACGCTCGGTCCGCTGTCGGCCCGCAACGGTTTGAGCGTCAATCCCAAATACACGTTGGCCGAGGCTCCGACGATCGACGTGCTCTTGGTTCCCGGCGGGCTGGGCACGCGGCCCTTGATGCACGATGCCCAGGTAATCGAGTGGATCGGCCAGCGCGCCCGCGCGGCCGAGCTCGTGCTGTCCGTTTGCACCGGCGCGCTGCTGCTGGCCAAGGCGGGCTTGCTCGACGGTTTATCGGCGACCACGCACCACGGCGCCATCGAGCTATTGCGCGAGGTGGCTCCGCGAACGACGGTGCGCGACGACGTGCGTTTTGTCGACAACGGGCGCGTAATCGCCTCGGCCGGCGTGGCTGCAGGCATCGACATGTCGTTTCACGTCGTCGACAAGCTGCTGGGCCGCGAAATCGCCACTGCCACCGCCCGGCACATCGAGTATCCCTGGTCGCCGGAGTGACCGGATTCGCGCGCTACCGTTCGTATTTCCAGTTCCGCGACTTGCCCTCGGCCAGCCACTCGAGCGCCGTTTTCAGCCGCTTTTTGCGGGTCTCTTCGCGCTTGGCCTCGGTGATCCATTCGACGTATTCCTTCCGCCGGCTGGGGCTGAAATTGTCGAACGTGTCGCGGGCCCGGGCGTTGCGCTTGAGCGCCGCTTGCAGGTCGGCCGGCACTTTGAGAGGCGTTTTTGATTTGGGCCGAGCCGCCGGCTTCGGCTGCGGACCGCTCTCGTTGAGCTTCGCCGCTTTCGCGACAAGCTGCTTGAGAAGTGCGTCCTTGGGCAGATCCGCGACGCTCGTCAGGCGGCCATAGGGCCCAAACGCTTGCTCGGTGAACAAGTCGAGCGTCGCCTCATCGCGCAAGCTCATCTCCAGGCAACCGGAGCGCGTCGAGCCGACGGCTTTGGCGAGCGCCAGCATCCGTTGCTTCGCCTTGCCACTGGCGTCCTGATGCACGCCGACGAAGCTCGGGAAGCCCTCGCCGGAGACATACGAGTCGCGGACACCGGCGCCGATCATGCGCGGGGCGATCATGACCACATCGATCGACGGCGGCGGGACGATCAGGTTGAAAGCGATGTTGTAGCCGTGCGCGAAGTTGAGCAGCTTGCCGGCCGTCAGATGGGACGCCACGTCGCGCGAGTAGATGTCCGGCATGATCTCGTCCGGCACCAGCAGG
>JBGQHN010000428.1:0-2724 GCA_041497975.1 Planctomycetia bacterium
CGGCCAATCGAACCGAATCCGGCGATCAGAACAGGCTCGGGCAAGCGATCGCTTGACGGATCGAACATGGAGATGATGAACAGGATTGAGCGGCGTTTGAGGGGAAGAGTTGGTCGCCGCTGACGGGAAAAGGCTCCGCCGCAGTTACGGCACGTAGCGAGGCTGTTGCGACACCGGCCCGCCCGGGGGCGCGGGAGCAAAAGCTGGTTTCTCGAAGTGTTTGGTTGGAGGCTTGCGGTCCGAGTCGTTCGGCTCGGCATATTCGGCCACGAGCTCCTTGATCTTCAGCCGCAGCACGTCGGGTGCCTCGTGCATCAGCGCTGCAACTTCCTCGATCGCCTTTTGGACGTCGGCCAACGTGTAGGGTCGGTGATAGGCGACGGACAGTTTCGAATGGGGGGTCGGCTGTTTTTCCTCGTCGTCGAAATACAATTCCTCGTACAACTTCTCACCCGGGCGCAACCCGGTGAACTTGATTTCGATATCGTCTGGCTCCAGCCCGGACAGTCGAACCAGGTCGCGCGCCAGATCGACGATGCGCACCGGCTCGCCCATGTCGAGCACGAAGATCTCGCCGCCCCGGCCCATCGCGGCCGCCTGCAATACAAGCTGCGAGGCTTCCGGAATCGTCATGAAATAGCGTTCGATTTCCGGGTGCGTGACGGTGATCGGACCGCCGCGACGAATCTGATCCTGGAAGATGGGCACCACGCTGCCGTTCGAGGCCAGCACGTTGCCGAACCGCACGACGACGAACTTGGTGCTGGCCCGCTCCGAAAACGCGTGCACGAAGCGCTCGGCCAATTGCTTGGACACGCCCATGATGCTCGTCGGATTCACGGCCTTGTCCGTCGATATCATGACGAACTCCTGCACGCCGTGCTCGTCGGCCAGTTCGGCCAACTGTCGCGTGCCCAGCACGTTGTTTTTGATCGCCTCGCCCGGGTTGTATTCCATCATCGGCACGTGCTTGTGCGCGGCGGCGTGGAACACGATCGACGGCCGGTTCGTGCGAAAGATCTGGCTCATGCGGGCCCGGTCGGTGATGTCGGCGATAAATGGGATTACCTGGGCTTCGGTGCGCAAGGCCCGAAACTCCTGCTCCACGAGAAACAGGCTGTTTTCCGACCGTTCGACCAGCAGGAGCGCCTTGGGGTGGAATTTGAGCACTTGCCGGCAGATTTCCGAGCCGATGCTGCCGCCGGCTCCAGTGACCATCACGGTGCGCCCGGCCAGCAACGTACTGATCGCGTCGTTGTTGAGCTCCACTGGCTCGCGCCGCAGCAAGTCATTGATGTCGACGTCGCGAATTTGCGGCGAGTAACTGTTGGCCAGCAGATCGTCATAGGCGGGAATGACTTTGAGCGTAATGTGCGCGCCGGCGCAACCGTCCATCAACGTGCGCAGCTCAGGGCCGGTCAACACGCCCGAAATGACCAGCATGTCTTCGATGCCCAGTCGATTGGCGATGGCCAGCGCCTGCGCCGGTTGGCCCCAGATGGGGATGCCGCACATCGTCGAACCGATCCGCGTGGCGTCCGCGTCCAGGTAGCCGATCGGCTGATACTTCAGACGGCGGTCGTTGAGTAGATGCCGGGCCAGCGTTTCGCCGGACTGGTTGGCCCCCACGATCAAGGCTTTGCGGTACCCGGCCCGCCACAGGCGCGGGCTAAGCTCCTCGCGCGACATGCGAGCGGCGGCGCGCAGCCCGCCGAGTACCAGGATTGTTAAGGCCCAATCGAGCAACAACACTCCGCGCGGCGGATGGATGGAATTGATAAACAGCTTGTCGACCGTGGCGATGATCAGGACCGAGAGCGTGGCCGAGTGGAAGAGGGCCACGAGATCCGAGAACGAGACGTTGTTCCACGATCGGTGACAGTGGCCGGCGTAGTAGAAAACGATTAGCTGCAGGATCACCACGCCCGGCAGCGTGACCCACAGCGTGATCCAATCGTCCGCGGAGATGGCAAATTCTGCGCGAACCCAAAACGCCAACCAGTAGACCAGAGTAAAGACCACCGCGTGGGTCAAAAGCGCGGCCAGGGCGCGCTTTGTGGGGCGCTGCGGAAAGATACTGTTGCTCATGTGACGTGCCAAGGTGCCAATCGAGTGGTGAACATCACAGGTATCGTGCGGAATTCAAAGCGGTCGTTCGTGCCAGGCAGCATAACTTGCCATGCTCGGGCGATCAATCGAACCGCCGTGTGTGAACCACAGCCCCCGCGCCATGCTAGCTCGTGCGCGGACGCCGAATACATGTCGGAACTGTCTTACAGCCAAGAGATTGCATTGCTCACTTGCCGTCGCGCCACTTCTCACAGCGGCTCCACTTGAAAGTCTTCCAAGAGCACGGAGGCACCCTGCTGCAGGAACTCGACAGCCACCACGAGCCAGTCTCGGCCGCGACGCTTCGTGACGGTGCCTTCGAGCCCCGCCATCGAACCCGAGCGGACGCGCACTCGGCGGCCCGGCTCGATGCGGGCTTCGACCGTCAGCGGGGCATCCAGTTCGATCAAGCGCCGGATCTGCCGCAGGTCGTGCGTCAGCCCCTCGGGGTCGGGCACGCTCAGCGAGCGGGAAATACAATTGGTCGTCAGCGCCTGGTAGCGTTGCTGTTGGGTGCCGTAAAGGAACACATAGCTGGCAAACAGGGGCACATAACTCTCGCGCACCCGGCCGCCGGGGGAGCGGGTTCGCTTGTGAACCAGTGGCGAATAAAAG
>JBGQHN010000429.1:0-2720 GCA_041497975.1 Planctomycetia bacterium
CGGAGGCCGGGCAGCCACCAGCGTTTCGAAAAACACCGACTACGTAATCGCCGGCGAGAAGGCCGGCAGCAAGCTGGACAAGGCCCGCCAGCTAGGCATTTCCGTGCTCAGCGAGCAACAATTTGAAGCACTCTTGAAAAAATGAGAACATGAAGATGCCTTTCCCGTTCGAGTCGTTCTCCAATCGCCCAGCACGCGTACGGCCATGACGGACATACCCTATACCGACGCGTTTTTCGAAATGCACGAAGATGGCTCGCGCACCAGTGCCCGCGAGACAGTTCCCGTGGTGATGGAGCTTGTCGGACCGTCGAGCGTGGTCGACGTGGGCTGCGGCATCGGCACGTGGCTGGTCGAGTTTCAGGCGGCGGGTGTCCGCGATTATCTGGGAGTGGACGGCGATTACGTCAATCGTGAAAAGCTGTTGATCGCCCCCGAGCGATTCTTGGCCCGCGATCTGGCGCAGCCACTGGACGTTGGCCGCCGCTTCGATCTGGCCGTCAGCCTGGAAGTCGCCGAGCATTTGCCCCCTGAATCCGCCGAGACGTTCGTCGCTTCGCTGACCGCCTTGGCGCCGGTCGTGCTGTTCTCGGCGGCGATTCCCGAGCAATGGGGCGACGGCCACATCAACGAACAATGGCCCAGCTACTGGCAGCAGAGATTCGCGAGCCACGGGTACGTGGTGGTCGATTGCTTGCGCTGGCGGGTTTGGGAAAGCCCCGCGATGATGCCTTGGTACGCTCAGAATATGATGTTCTTTGTGCAGCGAGATCGGATTGGCGAGTTTCCACGACTGGCCAGCGCCTTCGAGCGCGCGGGTGAACATCCGCCCCTGGACATCGTGCACCCCAATCACTATTTGAACCTTGTGAGCCATTTGACGAAGCGGCTCCAGGCCCTGCAACGAACCGCGACGCGCAGCGCGCTGCGGCTGCGTGAAATCAACCTGGTCGCGTTTCCCGACTGGTCGCAAAGCGCCCCAAGAATACACGAGCAACTGCGATCGCTGTTGGCCGCGCTCATGTCGCATCCGGACTGTGACCGCATGGCAATCGTGATCGATACGGCGCACGAGCGCCAGGAACTGGCCGGCAATATGGTCACGCAAGTCACGCGAGAACTGTTTTCGCCAGGCGGAGTGCCAATCGCCCAGGGTCCCAATGTATCGGTCGTTGGCCGGGCCTTTGACCGGGAGCAATGGGACATCCTCCTCGAATTCCTGCATTGGCGGGTCGTGCTGGACGACGAGAACCCCTCGGCCATCGCCGCCGCCGGCGCAAATAAGCTAAAGTCCGTCTCCCTGGAGACCCTAAAACGCAAGGAAGCCCTTGGGAAATCATGACTTCGGGCTGCCGCGGCAAGGCCGTTTCGCCGCAGGCTTCGAGCTTCGCTCAAGAATCTCTCGACCGATTCCCGGCCATCTGCGTATAAGGACTATATGGGCCATTTGCGGGCATCGCTGATCTCGGTTTGTGCGGCACTGGTGGCGCTGCCGCTTTCGCCTTGTGCCCTGCTGTCCCGAGCTTGTGCCGAGGGCTCGTTAAGGGACCCAATTCAGCAGCCAGTTTCGCGCCATTCGTGCTGTGCCAGGCACCCCGATGCAGGCGGTCAAAATCCGCTGCGTAAGTCGAGCCGTCCGTGCTCGCGAGCTTGTTGCCGCCTGAACCCGATTGCGCCTGCGGGCCAAAAGGTGGTCCTCAATCAAGATTGGGGATCGCCGTCGAAGTCAGTGGCGCCAGTCGAGGCAACGCGGCCATCAAGGGTTGAGTCGTCGGGCGAACCGCTTCGTACGCCCGAAACATTACTCGTGCTCCATTGCCTGTTGCGCTGTTGACGCTTGAGCGCGCGACGACCGGCCAGTCCGGTGTTCGACGCGTTATGCGGACCGACAAGCGTCATTTAGTTTCATTTCTCTTAGGCTTGGAGACATTCCGATGTTTACGTTGAGCGTATTTCACAAATCCGTCGCCGCCGGCTTGCTGGCCGTCGGCGCTGTCGCCGTCGCGGCCGTGTGGGCCGCCGACTCGGCCCCGAAGGCCAAGAACTGCTGCGAGGCGAAGCAAGCATGTTGCAGCGCCAAGAAAGACTGCTGCCAAGCTGCCAAGAAGCCCGGCTGTTGCGAAAAGGGCATGGCCTGCTGCAAGGAGAACAAGGCGTGCTGCGACAAAGCGCCGGCTTGCTGCGTCGAAGGCAAGGATTGCTGCAAGGAAGTCAAGGCTTGCTGCGACAAAAAACCAGCGGCCTCGACGGCCAATAGCTGTTGCAGCGCAGCGGAAGTTCACTCCGACGTGACGCCCGGCGCCATTCACTAACCCGGCCGGCGAGTACGTCATCTATCCGTTCGGGCACGCGGTGGCACCGGGCCGCCGCGTGCCCAGCTTTTGGCGGGGCAGGGCGGGTGCCATTCGGCGCCCATCAACCAACACTGCTTCCGATCACATGGCCGTGGCGCCGCCGTCGATGACGAACACCTGGCCCGTGACGTACGAGGCTTCGTCCGAGGCCAGGTACAGCGCGGCAAATCCGATCTCATCGGGCTGGCCGAGGTGGTTGATCGGCTGGTTGGCTTCCAGCTTCTTGCGATGCTGCTCGTTCTTCCAAAAGAACTCGCTGAAGTCGGTTTGAATCAGGCCCGGGGCGATGGCGTTGAAGCGGACGCCTTTCTGTCCGAATTCGCAGGCCCAGGTCCGCGTCATCATGATCAGGCCCGCCTTGGTGAA
>JBGQHN010000430.1:0-2711 GCA_041497975.1 Planctomycetia bacterium
CTCCGGAAGCCCGCACGGCCTCCAAGGACCTCGGGATGAAGGGCTGGCCGTTCTACTTCGGCGGGCGCGGCGGCGTGCTGGGCCGCGTCGAGGCGGAGGTGGTCCACGCCGTGTTCTGCTTCTTCCCGCTGCAAACCGTGATCGAGGCGGCCGTGATCGTTCGGATCTTCATTCAGTTTCTAGGCCAGATTTTTGGACTGCACTTGCTGCGAACGACGCGGCCCGACGTGCACATGCCCTTTCGCATGTGGTTCTATCCGTTGCCCAGCCTGGTTGCCGTGACCGGTTGGGTATTCATCCTGGTGGCCAAACACGAGTACCTGGTGCCGGCCTTTGTGGTGATGGTCTCTGGCGCGTTGGTATATCCACTCTGGCGTCGTTTTGTTGGCGGCGTTGCGATTGCCGATTAATCCATCGAACCCTTGAAGCTGCCAGGATTTGGGCCTGCGGGCTTCGTTTCTCGCATCAACTTTGGTACATTAATAGGGCGACGCGTACCTGAATCGACGGCCGTGCTCAAAGGACAACTCCGATGGCCCCGCTCGACTGTGCCGGACCGATGCGACGTCGCGAGTTTTTGCGCGTGGGCACGCTCGCATTGGGCGGGTTAGGCCTCTCTGATTTGCTTCAGGCCAGGGCCGCCACCGCCTCTTCGCCCAGCGATACCTCGGTCATCCTGTTTTGGATGTGGGGCGGGCCCAGCCAGTTGGAGACGTACGACTGCAAGCCCGACGCTCCCAGCGAATACCGCGGTCCGCTTCGGCCGATCAAGACCACGGTCCCCGGGCTCGACATCTGCGAGGTTTTTCCGCTGCAGGCCAGACTCGGTCACCGCATGTCGCTCGTGCGCTCGTTGCACCATCGCATGTCGTCGCACAACGACGGCTCGATCGAGCTGTTGACCGGCAAAACGCCCGCCAAGGAGGATCCGACTTCCACCGCCAAGAGCGACCACCCCGCTTTCGGCATGATCGCCAGCCGCCTGCGCGGCGCGCCGGTCAACGGCTTGCCGCGTTACGTTGGCATTCCGCGCGTGCCGTTCATGGTGCAACCCACCTACTTGGGAATGACCCACGCGGGCTTTGCCGCGGGCAATCCGGCGATACCCAACTTTCGTCCCCCCAATTTGTCCTTGGATGCCGGCATTAATGGCGTGCGTCTCGACGATCGCCGCGGCCTGGTCGGCCAGTTGGATCGCTATCGCCGCGGATTCGATCTGCACGGCGCCGTCGAGGCTACGGACCAGTTCCGCCAGCAGGCATTCCAGCTTCTCACCAGCACTGCCGTGGCCGAAGCGTTTGCCATCGACAAGGAATTGCCCCAAACGCGCGACCGCTATGGCCGGCATCTGTGGGGGCAGAGCTGCTTGTTGGCTCGCCGCCTGGCCGAAGCCGGCGCCAGCGTGATCACGATCGACGCCCTTTCGCCCGTGCCGACCAACCCGATCTACTTTAGTTGGGACGATCACTCCAACCCCGCCACCGGCTGGAATCTGGAGGGCGCCATGCGCTGGCGAGCGCCCTTTATGGACCAGGGGTTGTCGGCGCTGATTGAAGATATCTATGCGCGGGGCCTGGACCGCAAGGTCATGGTCGTGGCCGTCGGCGAATTCGGCCGGACGCCGCGACTGGCCAGCCCGCAGGGCGTGTTGGGCCGGGATCATTGGCCAAGCGCACAATCGGCGATGATCTCGGGCGGCGGATTGCGCATGGGACAGGTCATCGGCGCCACGACGTCGAAGGCGGAGTATCCGGTGGAGCGGCCGCTTGCGCCGCAAGATCTGCTGGCGACGATCTATCGTCATTTGGGAATTGATTATCGCGCCACGATCAACGACTTTACCGGCCGCCCGGTGCACGTTCTTTCCGAAGGCGAGCCGATCCGCGAGTTGATCTAAGCCGCGGCGTATGTCGTCAGTCGCCGGAAGCGCTCATCATGCTTCGCTTGGCAGTGCGACGCCCTCTCCCTCTGGGAGAGGGCAGCGAGCGGCAGCTCGCGCGGGTGAGGGTGTGTCACACTACCCGGCGCGTCAGACTTCCACGCTCACCATGCTACAGCTTTGAGCATAGCCCAAGGCGCGTTTCGTGACCGGAAAGATTCGGCACACGGCGATGGCCATTGCCAATTCGACGAGTGCCTCTTCGCCGTAGTGCCGCAGCAGGCGCTCGCGATAAGGTCCTTCCTCGCCGGACGCTTTGACGACCTCTTCGGCGAAGCGATAAGCGTCAGCCACGCTCGGCGCGAGATCGTCGGGTCGACTCTCTAGCGCAGCGCGAAGTACTCCGGCGGACACGCCATCTTGTTTGGCCAGGTTGACTTCGATTTGCACGCACGTGCCGCAATCCTCGTCGCGCACCGCGACAAGGCGAGCGACATGATAGGGCTCGGCCGGCAGCGCGCGGCGATAGTTGGCCAGCGGCATGATTTTGATGAATTTCAAGAATGCCCGCAGGCTGGTCCGCAGAATGTGGCGCATGTAGTCGGCCGGCACTCCCAAAGTTCGTTCGGCCGCGGAGATTCGGCCCTCGATAATACGGCGGATCATGATGAACTCTCCCGGGTCGTGAAGCCGCTGATTATAGCGGACGGCAAAGAGGTTCCCCGGAGCAGACCCCGCCGCAATGCTGACAACAGGGCGCATGAAAAAAGGGGCGGCAACCGGTTTGCCGCCCCTTTCGATTCAAAACTCTCAAGTCCTGGCCAGTCTAAAA
>JBGQHN010000431.1:0-2707 GCA_041497975.1 Planctomycetia bacterium
ATTGGTGAGCCGGACGGTACGGCTGGTGCATCGGGAAGCGGAAGGCTCTTGGTTGGCCTTGCAGTTGCTGCTGGCCCAAGGTGTTTTGGCGCAAAAGGAGCGGCTGGACAAGCAACCCGCCGCGTCGCGCGAGCAGGAGCAAGAGGTGAAGTGCAGCCCCACCAAAATCCTGGTCGCCATTCGCGACGAGATCAAAAGCGCCCCGCAGCCGCGCCGGCCCAAATATGAACAACGTTTGCAGGACGCCCGAGGTGAATGCCGCCAGCGCACCAGCGCCAAAGCGAGCCGGGCGTGGACGCGCCGCAAGCCGCACAAGGCGCCGAAGCCGCCCGAACTCCGCACGCTCTCCGTCGCCCAAAGTTCTTTGCTGGCAAGCCTTGACAACGAAGCGGCGTGAGCAAACGTTACCGGCGTTGGGTGCCATGCCCACGGCTTAACAACGCCAACAATGTTGCACCGGAAGTCCATTTTACGTTTAATCACGTGGTTCCGCGGGTTTTTCGTCGAGCTGCGGGCCGGGGTGGATGAGGAAACCGGGGAAAGGGGAGCGGCTTAAGCAAGACCGGCCCAGGGAGATGGGCCTATGAGGTCGGACGCTTCCTTGGAGCTTGCTTGCCTCAGCGTGGATCGTCGGTTTGATCCCCAGCGCTTGGCGCGGGATTGTCAAGCACGAGCCTACGAGCAGATTGTGCCCGTGGCTGGCCGAGCGGCGCTGGCGCGGCGCCAAGCTGATGACGCCCCGGCCGACGGCGGCCCAGCCGCTGACGAGCGCATCGAGATCCAGTCGTTCATCGAGATCCAGTCCTTAACCAGCGAAGGAGTCGCGGCATGAAACGGCAAAGCAAGCCCATGAACCCAGAGTGCATGGCGTCGGAGACGCGCGGGTTGTCCGATCAGCAACCTCAGCAAGCAGGGAATGACAGCCAGGTGTCACTCAGCGGCGACGTGAAACGACAGGGCAAGCCCAAGAGTCAACGGCGCGTGGCGTTGTACGCGCGGGTGTCGTCCGATAAGCAAGCCCAGGATGGGACGATTGACAGCCAGGTGTCACTCGTCCGGGAACGGCTCGAAGCCGACGGGGAAGTGCTGGCCGCGGAGCTGTGTTTTTGCGATGACGGCGTCAGCGGCGCCAGCTTGGTGCGGCCGGCCTTGGAGCGGTTGCGCGATCAAGCGGCGGCGGGGGCGCTCGATCGCGTGTACCTGTTGGCGCCGGACCGCTTGGCGCGACGGCACGCGCATCAGATGGTCTTGCTCGAAGAACTGCACGGCTGCGGGGTGGACGTGGTGTTCGTGAATCGGCCGCTCGGGACGACGCCGGAAGATCAGTTGTTGTTGCAGGTGCAGGGAGTGGTTGCCGAATACGAGCGCTCGAAGATTCTGGAGCGCACGCGGCGCGGGCGCCTCCACGCGGCCCGCTGTGGTCGGGTGAACGTGCTGGGGCGTGCAGGGTTTGGTTATCGCTACCTCGACAAGCGCGCGGGTGGCGGCCTGGCGTCGTATGAGGTGATCGAGGACGAAGCCTGTGTGGTCCGGCAGATGTTTGCCTGGGTTGGCCGCGAGGGCTGCTCGCTGGCGGAAGTGGTGCGGCGTTTGGAGCGGCTGGGCGTGGCCACGCGCTGCGGCCTGAAACGCTGGGACCGGTCGACGATCTGGGGGCTGCTCACCAATCCGGCGTACCAAGGCCAGGCCGCCTACGGCAAAACGCGACGCGGCGAACGACAGCCGCGGCTGCGTCCGCTGCGCGGCCGGCCGGAGGTCCCGAAGGAATCCTACTCGACCTACCGGCAACCGGCGACGGAGCACATCACCATCCCGGTTCCGGCACTGGTGGATGCCGACGTATTCGCCGCCGTGCAGGAACGGTTGGAGGAGAACCGCCGGCGTTTGCGACAGCAACAGCGCGGCGCCAGTTATCTGTTGCAAGGTCTCGTGGTGTGTGGCTGCTGTGGTTATGCCATCACCGGCAAAGGCAAGAATGATCCCAAGGGCCGGCGCGCTTACTATCATTGTTTGGGCACCGACGGTTATCGGTTTGGCGGCCGGCCGGTGTGCCGCAACCGGATGCAGCGCGTCGAGGATATGGACGCGGCGGTCTGGAACGATGTTTGCAATTTGCTGAGCGAACCCGAGCGCCTTCGTCAGGAATTCGAGCGTCGCCAACAAGCTCCGTCTTCGGATCAGGTGACGGCCGAGGAGGAGCGCCTGCGGAAAGCCATTGCCAAAACCAAACAAGGGCTGGGCCGGCTGCTCGATATTTACACCGAGGGGCTCGTGGACGCAGGCGAATTCCAACCGCGCCTGCGGCGTCTGCAAGATCGGCTCGGCAAACTGGAAGGCGACCTGCGAACGCTTACGGAGCAAAGCCAACGCGACGCGGATTTACATCTCGTCTTCAGCCACATGCAAGACTTTGCCGACCAAGTAAAAGCCAACCTGACCACGGCAGATTGGGCGACGCGCCGCGAGATCTTACGGGCTTTGGTCAAACAAGTGGAAGTGGATAAGGCCAATATCCGCATCGTCTACAAGGTGTCCTCGCGCCCTTTTGTTAAGGCCCCCAACGGGGGGCTGTTCCAACATTGTTGGCGTCGTGTTTGCGTGAGCATGCGATGGAATCGATCCAGGCGAAAATAAGTTGGCGACTCGCTGAGGCGAGGCGGTTTGGATGCTGATTTTGGGGCGTACCTTTGGCTCAGAGAAGTTCCGC
>JBGQHN010000432.1:0-2687 GCA_041497975.1 Planctomycetia bacterium
CTGGGATTGAAGCACAGCGAGAGATGCACCTTTTGCCGAGTCGCCGTCAGCCAATCGCTGCTGTAGCCCAAGTGGTACTTCACGTCGCCGCGCCCCAAGTGCAGCTTGGGATCGATGTCGGCAAACTCGCGGAAGATCTCTTGCGGGCTTTTGCCCATGATATTGGCCAACACGTTGAGCCGGCCGCGATGCGCCATACCCAGCACGATTTCGCGGATGCCCTGGTCGCCGGCCTTCTCGATCGTCAAATCCAGTAGCGGGATCAGGCTCTCGGCGCCTTCCAGCGAGAAGCTCTTCGCGCCGGTAAACCGCTTTTGGATGAACTGTTCGAAAATCGCGGCGTCCGTCAGCCGCGTAAGAATCCGCAATTGTTCGTCCTTGGACAGCGTGAGCCGGTTTTCCGTGCCCTCCATCCGGTCTTGCAGCCATTGTCGCACGGCGAGGTCGTCGATGTGCATGAATTGCACGCCGATCGAACGGCAGTACGTATTGCGCAACCGCTGGAGAATGAGCCGCAACGTCAGCACGTCCGGGCCACGGATCGTGGCCGTGGAAAATGGCCTGTCCATGTCGGCTTCGGTAAAGCCGTAGTATTCGGGGTCGAGTTCCGGAAAGTGCGGCCGGGGAATTCCCAAAGGATCGATGATGGCCACCATGTGGCCGCGAACGCGATAGGCGCGAATCAACTGGTCGACGCGATCTTGCAAGAGCGCCATCTCCAGCTCGCGCACGTTGGCTCCGCCGTCGCGCTGTGCCGTCGAGGGCGGATTAAAGACGCTCGCGGGGCGAAACGAAGGGCCTTGCCGCGGCGGTGAGCCGTTGCCATTGCCCATCCCACGGAAATAGCGTCGCCAGTCCGCCGACACCGAATGGGGCTCGCGCAAGTACCGCGTGTACATGCCCTCGATATAGGACAAGTTGAGACTACTGGGCACGGGTTCCAAATCACGGTCGACGTTGGACAGATTGAGCATCGCGACGCCACCCCTCACTAGACCGAGAATTTTCCAACAAAACGGACCGGCCCCGTTCGGGCTTGTGCCGGCAGGGCTTCACCGACGCGCGCGGTTTGCCGTCGCACTCGGCCGATCGTTTGTGCCCGGCTGATCTCGATCGGCCGAGTCCACAGCGCGTGCCGCCCGCCATGGCGCAGTCATTCTACCGACCTGTGCAACAACTGACCGGAAATGTCGCAAAACCATTGCCGAGCCGCGGAGACAACCCGGCTTCGGCCGCCAGACAGCGGTCGGGCGAGAGAATTTACTCCAAGGCGGTGGAGACCTCCAAAATTCATTGTCCGCGTTGGCCCAACCGCCCAAATCAAGTCTCAATCGCAGTTTCCGTCGTTTGCAGTCAGGCCGCTCGGGCCCTCGACCTTCGTAGGCACAAGCAGCACCACATTGGTGCCGGACAGGCGCCCGGTATGCTAGAAGGCACCGCGCAAAGCGTCAAGGCGACTGGTCGGCTGCCAATGGGTCAATTAGTCAGATACCGCGCGCGCGACGCATGCGCCTAATTCATGCCCTCATCGTCACGCGGAGGCGGAGCCTTGCCGAATTTGGCCTCATACAGAGCCGCGAACTGCTTGGCCTGCTCCGGATGGCATACGAAGCACTGAGAATCGGGCCGGTCATGTTGGCTGCACCAATCTCCCTTGCTCTTCCGTTCCGCCGCGACCTGCGAATTGCATAGCGCGCAGCGGTCTTCGGGAATGCCGTGTTCGGCACACCACCAGCCGTCGTGGCCGTCGGTCGAGACGGGCGCGGGCGAGTTCGCCTGATCCTGCGCCTGGGGATGCGAAGTCGATGCGCCGCAGCCAGACTGGGCAATCGCGGCAAGCGTCAGCAAGTTGAGCAAGAGCATCTTGGACCACATCGTGTTAACCTCCGTCGTATTCAAAGGGACCCTGCGCCGACGGCCGAGTCGGCGACGGGGCGTTGGGCCGTCTCGTTCGCTCGCCGCTCGTGCGGGGATTGAAAGACCATGTACAAAACTCGCAAAACCAAAAGCGACATCACCATCGCGCCCAGCACGCCGCCGATGACGACGGTGGCCAATGGGCGCTGGACCTCGGCGCCCATGCCGGTGCTAAATGCCATGGGCAGAAATCCCAGGCTCGCCACGAGCGTGGTCATGAGCACAGGTCGCAGTCGTGTGATCGCGGCCTGCATCACGGCCTGGTCGAGCGCAAGGCCCTTGTTGCGCAATTGCCGCACATAAGAAACCAAGATCATGTCATCCAGCACGGCGACCCCCGAGAGCGCGATAAACCCGATCGCGGCCGAGATGGAAAACGGCATATCGCGCAGCCACAGTGCGAAGATTCCGCCGACCCAGCCGAAGGGGACGCCCGTGAAAACGCGCAAAGCATCCACGATGTTGTTGTAGGTCAAATAAAGAAGCGTGAAGATCAAGATTCCCGCGACCGGCACGACAATCAGCAAGCGTGTGCGGGCCCGCTGGAGATGCTCGAACTGGCCGCCGAATTCGTAGAAGTACCGTCCCGGCGGGAGCTTGAGTTGCTCTTTGAGGCGCTGTTGGGCCTCGGCCACGAAGGTGCCGATATCCCGACCGCGCACGTTGGCCGAAACCGTGACTCGCCTTTGTCCCCATTCGCGCGTGATCGTGGCCGGGCCCTGCACCACGCGAATGTCGGCCAACCGAGACAGCGGAAGCCGCTCGCCGGA
>JBGQHN010000433.1:0-2685 GCA_041497975.1 Planctomycetia bacterium
AAGCCGACCGCGTCCACGAGCGGCGAGGCCCGCATCCGAGACCTGAGATCGCGCCGCAACTGGACGAGTCGTGGCAAGTCGCCCGCCAAGGCCGTCGCGATCTCCACGTATTGCCCCGGCGAGCAGGCAATCAGCTCGCTCAATCCGACGTTCCGCAGCGTGCTTCCGCCGAAGCGTGACGCGTAAGTGCTCCCTTCCAGCATAATCGATGGCACGCCCATCCAAAGCGCGTCACAGATGGTCGTGTGCCCGTTGAACGGGAACGAGTCCAGGGCAATGTCGATTTCGTGGTGCAGACGCAAATACTCGTACCGCGGCCGCTTGTCGACGATTTCCACGCGGCCTGGCTCCACCCCCTCGCGTGCCATTACATCCCAAATATTCCTCGCCAACTGACCGCCGGAGTATGCCAGCACGATCAACCGCGAATCGCGTACCGCCAAGAGGATTTTGGCCCAGGTTCGCAAGGCATCGGGCGTGAGCTTGTTGATGTGATTCAGCGAGGCAAACGTAACGTGACCGCGGGTCACGGCCGGCAACTCGTTGACGTCGGGGGATGGCTCGGGTGGCTGGAAACAAAAAAAACTTCGCGGCAACCGCACCAGGCGCTCGCTGTAGAATTCGTCGGTCGCGCCCGGCGGATCGGCGTGTTCGTCCGTCAAGCGATAATCCATCGCCGACATACCGGTCGTGTTTTGATAGCCCAAGTACGTTACTTGCACCGGCGCCGGTTTGCGGGCAAAGACCAGCAGGCGGTTGCCGCCGATGTGTCCGGCCAGGTCGACGAGGATGTCGATCTCGTCTCGCCGGACAAGCTCGGCGACTTCGGCGTCGCTCATCGCGGCAATGTCTCGCCACTGCTCGGCGGATGAGCGGAACCGCTGGGTGACGGCATCGGGCAGGCGCACGTCGGAATAACAAAACACTTCATAGCCCTTTCGATCGTGCCGAGCGATCACGGGCTCGATAAAAAAACTGACCGCGTGCTCCCGAAAATGCGACGAGACATAACCAACCCGCAGCCGGCGCTCCGGCGCGCGCTCGTTCGTGTGAGGCGCAGCGGCAGCGGTCAGCGGCTCGGCATGGCGGGCGGCCCAGGCGCGGTGCTCGGCGAATAAGCTGGCCGCGTCATAGGCCGGGTGGAAGTTGAGCGAATAGACCAGGTTGCTGTGCTCCGCGGCGTCAGACGGATTAAGCTCGACGGCCCGGCGATAGGCTGCAATCGCGCCGTCGAGATCTCCCTGCAGTTGCAATCCGGCAGCCAGGCGCGCGAAGGCCGCGGCCGATTGCGGAGCCAGCTCGAGCGCCCGGCGACTGGCCGCGACCGCCCGCTCGGGCTGAACCAGCAGCACATGCGCGCTGGCCAGGCCCAGGTGGGCTTCGACGAGGGTCGGCCTGTATGCAACGGCCGCCTGGAACGCGGCAATCGCCTCGCTCAACCGATCTTCCTGGCGCAATGCCACGCCCAGATTGTAATGGGCCTCAGCGAACTGCGGATCGAGCTCGATGGCCCGACGGTAACAATCGATCGCCTCGGTGAGCCTGCCTTGACTCTGGTACGTCGCACCCAATCCGCAGTGCGCCCACGGCGCGTTTGGGTGGCTGCGCGTCACAGCTTTAAAACGGGCTTCGGCCTCGGGCAGCTTGCCCTGACCGAACAGGACCTGGCCCAGGTGCAGCGCGGCGTCGACGCGGTCGGGCTGAAGTCGCAGCGCCTCGCTGAACTGTTCGGCCGCGCCGGCAAGTTCGCCACCGGCTTCCAGCAGCCGGCCCAACTTGAACCGCGCTTCCACCCAGTCGGGCCGAAGCAACACCGCCTGGCGGACGCTGGCGATCGCCGGCTCCAATTGGCCCAAACCACAATAGATCTCGCAGAGCGTGAAATGATAGGCCGCCTGGCGATCATCAATGGCGATGGCGGCCAACACATTCTGGACAGCCAATGGGTACTTTGCCGCCTGAAACGCAATCGCGCCCAGCAAGTGCAACGCCCGGGCATGCCGCGGGTCGGCCTGCACAATCTGCTGGCAAAGCCGCTCGGCCTGGCCAAGCTCGCCGGCATTGTAAAGTGCGATGGCGTCGTTCAAGACGTCGGTAATATTTTGCATGCGATCGTTCGAGCAGGCCGCGACAAAGCCCCGGCTCGTGCCCTCTTAGATTCTGGTTGCCGTCCCGCGATTCGTGGGCGACGTTGTCACAATTCCGCCGCAGCGGCGGAATTTCCCATCTGCTTCAAGGGCCCGCGCCGCTTTTTGCTTGTCGACACCACGTGAGCCACATCTGGCGATATGCCGCCTCGACGTTGCGGGCAAACCCCTGAAAATCCAGCAGCGCGGAGTTGGCCATCCGCGGCCGCAATTCAGCACGCAATTGGGCGAGTTGCGGCAAGTCGGCCGCCAACGCGACTGCCAACGCGATATATCGCTGGCTCGTGTCGGCGATCAAATGCTCAAGGCCCACGTTCCGTAATACGCTGCCCCCGAAGCGCGAGGCATAGGTCTGGCCCGCAAGCATCACCACCGGCACGCCCATCCAAATCAAATCGCACGTCGTGGTATGCCCGTTGAACGGAAACGGATCGAGCGCAATGTCGGCTTCGCGCAGCAGTTGCAGGTATGCTTCCCGCGGCCGTTTGTCGCGAAACTCGATGCGTGTCGGATCGACGCCGCGCGCGTCGGCCAGCGC
>JBGQHN010000434.1:0-2681 GCA_041497975.1 Planctomycetia bacterium
CCTTCAAGCCCGAGTACGGCGAGAGTTCTTGCCGCCAATGTTCCACGAGCTCGTTCTTGGCCGAGAGATAGGGCACGCCACCAGGGATCGTGTCCAGCGTCGTTTGGAAAACCGCGGGGAGGCTGAGCATCGGGAGTTGAAAGTCGACGCGTCCCGCCGTGCTCCGCTCGCTCGCCAGCCCACGGAATCCGGAGTGTTCCAGGATTGGCAACAAGCCCGAGGGTACTTCGACGGTCACGTTGCGGCACCGCTCGTGGACCAAGGGCAGATAGCGAATGAACTGAAAGGTATCGCCCAATCCTTGTTCGGCATGGATCAAGAGCGATCGATCGTCGAGAGGCGAACCGTCCCACCGCGGCTGGTCGAACTGGCGCCGCTTGAAGGCAAGGCAGCGCAAGCGCCATTCGTACTCGGCCCAGCCTTCCGGCCAGCGCCCTTGGCTGAGCCATGCGAGCGAACGGTTGTAGTGCGCGATGGCCATCTGAGGGTCCAAGGTCACGGCCCGGTCGAGATGCGCGAGAGCCTCTTCAGGTTTTCCCTGTTCGCGCAACAGATCGCCCAGGTTGTTATGCGCCAAGGCATTCGAGGGACGCAGTGCCAGGGCCGTTCGGTAACTGGCCGCGGCCTCGTCGAGCCGGCCCAGGTTGTACAGGGCCAGGCCCAGGTTATAGTGCACGTCGGTCGAGTCCGGGCCGCGGCTGACAGCCTCGGCCAGCGCTCGCTCGGCTTCCGCGGGGCGGCCGGCCGCCAGGCAGGCCGAGCCAAGATTGTTGTAGTATTCGGCTACCGTCGGATTGATGGCGATGGCCCGTTCGAAAAGCTTGAGGGCTTCGTCAATTCGGCCCCTGTGCAAAACCACCGCTCCCAGCCGGTGCAATGCTTCCGCGTGATCGGGCTGCGAATCGAGAATCTGTCGGTAGATTTGCTCGGCGCGCTCGAACTGTCCGGCTTGATGATGTTGCAAGCCCAACGCCAGGGCTTCGGAAATGGTTGGCATGGCCCCTTGTTACCTTGCGGCGCGCGACGTGAAACAGCGGGCCGTTCATTATTGGCCGATCGCCATGAGATGCGACTCAGTGCGCAGCAGCATCCGGCCGCCGGCGATCGCCGGGGTGGCGCGCGTGGCTTCGCCCAGCGAGCTGCGGCCTAATACTTTAAATGTATCGGCCGCGGCCAGCGCGACCACTTCTCCGTCGCTGCTGGCGCAATACACGCACTGCCCGACGCGCAACGGCGAGCTGGAATAATTGCCCCCGACCCGCTCGCGCCAGTGGATCTTGCCGGTCTTTCCGTCGATGCACGTGACGACGCCACGATCGCCCCACAGGAACACCAGCGAGCCGTGAGCGACCATCGTGGGCACGTAGGGCGCGCTGGTGCGGTCGATCTTATAGGCCAATTCGGGCTCGCGGCCGGCGGCATTGCCGGGGCGCACGGCAACGACGTTGTTGTTGCCGCTCCCTTCGCCGCAATTGGCCAGGATCAGATCATCGACGATGATGGGCGAGCCGACCGGCCGCCGCTCCAGCACCGCGGCCTCCCAGTTCGTCTTGCCCGAGTGCGGATCGACGCTGGTGATTCCATGCGCCCAACTGCACACGATAAGCTCGGCGGCTCCCGACCGGGGCTGGAAAATGCAGGGCGCGGCATAGGAAGCGCTCTGCTTTTCGACCACCTTGCGAGGCACCTTCCAGCGCGTCTGCCCTCCCTTTCGGTCGAGCGCGATCAGCGAGCTGTCGGCGTCCTGGTCGTTGGTGACGATCACCAGGTCTTCGTACAGAATCGGCGACGCGCCGAATCCGTGCATGCTGACGAACGGGCCCAAGTTGGCCCGCCAGGCCTGGCTGCCGTCGTGGTTGAGCGCCACCAGCGAAAACTGCTCCGGCGTGGCCCAGGCGCAATACACGCGCTGGTCGTCGACGGTGGGCGTGCTCGAGGCCAGGCTGTTTTGCTGGTGCACGAAGTGCGTCGAGGCCGCAAAATCCTGCTTCCACAGCAGCTTGCCGTCGGCGGCCGAAAGGCACAGGACGTGCCGCATGCCGGTTTGCGGATTGGCGCTCGTCAAAAAAATGCGATCGCCCCACAGCACCGGCGACGAGTGGCCCACGCCGGGCAGCTCGACTCTCCACAGATAATCATTCGTGCCCCAGCTCGCCGGAATCGTCGTCGCCTCGCTCTGGCCCGCGCCGTTGGGCCCGCGAAACCGGGTCCACTCCTGCGCCCGCGCGCTTGTAGCCAGGGCGATCATCGCACACATCATCGCGAGCCGGCGAATTATCATCGAATGTCCTTAATGCAAGGGAGGCAGGGCATTTCGTGGCTCCGCAATTTTATCGACACCGGCTCGCCCGATCAAATCATCGTTCCCGTAGGTCATGCACTCCGTGCATGACAATCGCCTGCGCGAACGATGACTCCCGCGTCCCATCCCAATGGACCGCGCGCCTCAAAAAACTTCCCCTAGAAATCAGGCCAGCGCTTCGCGCATACTTCGCGTAGCCCAATTGGCCAGAGCCACCGGTGCAGAAGAAATGGGGCGTTGACGGGATGCGGCGGGGAGAATTCTTGGCTCCCCAAGGCTATCACCCTAAGCCAAGAAGCGCGTCCCAGCCGCGGCTCACCGCCGTTTCGCGCGCGATTTTTTCGCCGCCAGCGGCGGACAGACTGCATCAAGAACTTGC
>JBGQHN010000435.1:0-2676 GCA_041497975.1 Planctomycetia bacterium
CCACCTCGGTCAACTGGCCGCTGTCGCGAAGAACTTCGGCGATGGGCAGCGCCATCTCGCCAAATCGCTCGACGTCGGCTTCGGCCAACGGCAGCTCGAAGGCGGCCGATTGCAGATGATTGGCCAGCACGTATGGGTTTTCGGGATCGACCACCGCGTGTTCCGGCGATTGGGAAAAAAAGTAATCGGGGTGCCGCGACAAATATTGATCCACCGGATCGTTGCCGGCCAGCAAAATGGCCAGGCTCTCGTCGTGCCGGCGGCCGCTGCGTCCGGCCTGTTGCCAGGTGCTGGCGATCGTGCCCGGATAGCCGGCCAGCAGGGCCACGTCGAGCGAACCGATGTCGACGCCCAGCTCCAAGGCGTTGGTGGCCGCCACGCCTCGCAAGTTTCCCTCGAACAACTGCGATTCGATCTCGCGGCGCTCAAGTGGCAAGTATCCGCCGCGATAGGCGCGGACCGATTCGGCCAGCTTCGAGTGCCGCGCCGCCAGTTGTTCTTTTGCGTAGCGGTGCACCAGTTCCGCGGCCTGGCGAGTGCGCGTGAATGTCAGGGCCTGCGCGCCGGCCAACATTGCTTCGACCATCAGCGACACCGCGTCGTCGGTCGCGCTACTGCGCGCCAGGCGATCGTTGGACGCCGCAGCGGGATTCCACAGCGCGAAGTATTTCCGGCCGCGCGGCGCACCGTCGCCGTCGATCACGGCGACTTCGCGGCCCAACAACCGGCCGGCCAGCTCGCCCGGATTGGCGATCGTGGCACTGGCGGCCAGCACGACCGGCCGGGAACCATAATGCTCGCAGACCCGCGCCAGCCGCCGCAGCACGCAGGCCACGTTGGCCCCCAAGATGCCGCGGTAGGTGTGGATTTCGTCGATGACGACCCACCGCAAGTTGCTGAAAAACCGGCTCCACTTCGGATGGTAGGGCAGGATCGAGGCATGCAGCATGTCGGGATTGGAGAGCACCAATTGGGCTTCGGCCTGAATGCGCCGCCGCTGCGACGTGGGCGTATCGCCATCGAAGACGCCCGAGGCGACTTGCCGGCCGGCCTCGCAGCCCGCGAGCAGCTCCAGCAGGTTCTTGTGCTGATCCTGGGCCAACGCCTTGGTGGGAAACAGATACAAGGCGCGCGACTCTGGGTCGGCCAGGGCGGCCTCCAGGATCGGCAGGTTGTAGCACAGCGTTTTGCCGCTGGCGGTGCCGGTGACCACCACCAGATCGCGCCCCTCGCGCGCCAGTTCGAGCGCGGCCACCTGATGCTCGTAGAGCCGCGTAATCCCGCGCTGGGCCAAAAGCTGCTCGAGCGCTTCGGGCAACGGCTCCGCCGGTCGCGAGTACTTGCCGGGCCGCTCGGGCAGGATTTCGACGTGCTCCAACTGTCCGTGGTAAAACTCCGCTCGACGAATCGAATCGAGAAACGCGGCGACGTCCATGGCGCACTGTCTCCTGGTCGGACGAGTTTTCTTTTCGGCTGCAACCGAGTCGAATCCACCGGCCCTGCGGCACGAGATCAGGCCCCGCAGCACTACTAAACAAACGTCTAGTATACGAGCGGCTTTGCCCACGAAACAAGGTCAGCTCAGAAAAGCGGGCCGTCACTGTTCGCACATATTGGCAACACGAACAGGGATGGCAATGTGCTTCTCGCTGGGCACTGGCTTGCTCGCGAGAAGTATCGTGGTGTCGGCAATCGGGCGGTTCTAACAGATAGCGCATGAAAAAGCCCCACTACGAGGACGGGGCTTAGGCAGCGCAGCAAACCTTGTCGCTAGTTTTTTACAAGCATTCTTCGGGGCGCATTCGACCGGATGAACTGTTTCACCACCTTATCTTTTCTCGCGATCTTATCCACAACCGACACACGACACGGGCCGAGCATCTCAATTCCCAAGAGCTCGTCGTTCTCGTTAAAGTTGGCAAACGCGTTCCCGTCCTCATATTCGCGCACCTTCGCGGCGTGGCCCCTGCGCACTTGAAAGTAGACCGCTAGCAGTTCGCCGGTGTTCTTGTCAGTTGTGATTGCAACTTGGAAGTCTCGTTCCATCGTTATTGTCGCGGAAATCTCTTTGGAAAGGTCGTTATCACCCGTATTCGGTCTTCGAGCACCTCGTAGACGACATCGATCGCCTTCGTTGGCTTCTTGAATTTTCTGACGCGCTCTCGGCCGGCGGGGGCCGTAAGCCCTGTCTCTGCCGGGTGACGTATTACGGCCAACACTTCGGCTTCAGAAACTCCTCGAATCTTCATTTGGTCAAGTGCATGAGCGATGATCTCAACCTTCGTCTTGCCGAGTAGTTCTTCCTCAAGAATAATGATCCTGCTGGGCCGTTCCTCCAGTTCCATTATACGCTGCCAACGAACTAGACGAGGACGTAAACTATGCCGGTTTCTAGCCTAGATTCCTGACCCGTGCAAGCAATTTTTGGAGGTTGCACAGCCCGCCCCGAAACTTGGATCGACTTCGAATTCCCGCTGGGAATGATGCTTGCTGTCGTTGTCGTCGGCAAATAAAAGGGGGCATTCTACTTTTTCGAAGCGGGTGGATGTGGGTCGATTCATGTGATGCCGAGAACCTCCCGCGCTTCTGGCCGCCGATGCGAACTGCAAGCAAAAACTAGACTCACGTCCTCGCTCCGTCCTGCGTGGACGAGTTCTCACAAAAAAGTAGAATGTC
>JBGQHN010000436.1:0-2649 GCA_041497975.1 Planctomycetia bacterium
CGACGACACGCTGGCCGATTACCGGCCGAACTTGCTGACCGCCTACCTGTTTGAAGTCGCCAATCGTTATTCGAGTTTCTTCGAGGAATGCCCCGTGCTCAAGGCGCCCACCGAGGCCAGCCGCGAAAGCCGCCTGTTGTTGTGCGACTTGACCGCCCGCACGCTGCGCCGGGGGCTGGAACTGCTGGGCATCGCGGTCGTCGACAAAATGTGAGGCGATGTCAACCTTGGAAAAGAAAATCAGACGGCGAAGGCCGACACGCTGATCGCACGTTGGCTATCGATTGTTGCGCTACCAGCCGCCAACAATTCAACGTCGTTTCAGATTTTCGTAAGCGTCTCACAAACAGCGCTGGCATGGGTTGGTCAGTCGTAGAGGTCGGGGTGCTTGGCTAATGTGCAGGTGCCGCACTGATAGCCGTCGCGGGAGTGCGAGTAACCGCCGGCGGCCAGGACGATGACGCGGCCACATGAACTGCAATGAGTTGGCTCGTAGGCCGGCGGGTTTTCCAAGACCTCGAAGTTGTACTCATTGGTGCCGTAGTACGCGTACATTTCGGGTTCGATCGCTTCACGGCATTTCGCGCAGTCCTGCCAGCGGCCGGGATGCTGCTCGTTGAAATGGGCTCCGCACAGCGTGTAGTGCAGATGGTTTCGATGGCAACTGTTGCGGTCGAACGAGAACAAAACGTACTGGTCCTCGTCGTCGCAGATCCACCGACCGCAACATTCGGTCTTGGTGAGGTTCCTCGTCGCGCCGCACAGACCACAGCAAGGCTGGCCCGGCGAGAAAACACGTTTTTCCGGCGCGGTCGCGGAACGCTTCGGCCGATTGGCTACCTTCTTTTGCGTTTTAGACTGCTTGGCCACCTTTTTCTGCTTCGGCAATTGGTGGGCCACCTGCTTCTGCTTGCGCGATACCATGGGGGGCTCCTTCCGCTGCCACGTGAACTTGGGTCAGGGTATTTTACCGTCCTGGCAAGCTGGGCGGCAATCGGCCAGACGGCGCTCTGTAGCGGGCGGCCCTACACCTTGGTCGCTACGGCCTCGCAGCGGCCGAAGATCATGCGTCCGGCGCTGGTTTGCAGCACGCTGGTGACCGCGATGCGGACGTTCTTGTTGATGTGCTCGCGGCCCCCCTCGACGACGATCATCGTGCCGTCGTCCAGATATCCGACGCCCTGGCCGGCTTCTTCGCCTTGCTTGACGATGCGCACTTCCAGAGTTTCGCCTGGCAGCACCACCGGCTTGAGAGCGTTGGCCAGGTCGTTGAGGTTGATCACGCCCACGCCGTGCAAGCGCGACACCTTGTTGAGGTTGTAATCGTTGGTCACGATTTTGCCTTGCAAGTATTTGGCCAGCAGCACCAGCTTGAGGTCGACCGGTTGGCCCGCGAACTCGGGCAGCTCGCGGTCGTAAATCTTGAAATCGACTTCCGAGTTGTTGCTCAAGCGGTTGAGAATGTCGAGCCCGCGCCGGCCGCGCCCGCGGCGCAGCTTGTCCGAGCTATCGGCAATGGCCTGCAGCTCGGCGATCACGAATCGCGGCATGATCAGTTGATTGTCGAGGATTTTGGTCTCGACGACGTCGGCGATCCGGCCGTCGATCACCACGCTGGTGTCGAGCACGTAGGGCTTGAGGCCCTTGACTTCCTTGACGAACTCGACGTAGGGAATGATGAAACGGAAATCGTCCTTCGTCTGCAACAGGAAGCTGATGCAGATGTAACACAAGATCATGCCCAGGATCAACGAGAACCACTGGGTCAGCGGCAATTTGTCGGGCAACACCGAACTGAACGCCAGCCGCAGCACGTAGGTCAGGAACAAGCCCACGACCAGGCCAACGTACACCGCCGACACGGTGTCGAGTTGCTTGCGGCCGACCATCATGTCGACGCCGATCACCACCAGCGACAGCAGAATGACGCCGCCAAATACCAGCCAGGGCAGATACGACAGCTCGCCGGCCAGCGCGCCGGAGTTGACGAGCTGGAATCCCAGCCCGACGGCCACCATGACGAACACGAAGCGAAGTATGACGAGCGCCATGTTGGGCACGCCGAAAAGCGGAAAGGGCGAAATGCAAAGCCAGACGGTCTATTTTAGGTGTCGCGAAAGGGGCTTACCAGCCCCAGGCTCGCCCGCGCTAAAAAGCCGCTCAAACTCGCGTCCGGCGAACCGATCGGTCATGCCGGCCAGATAATCGCCCACCGTGCGGGCCAGGCCCTCGGTCTTCTCCCGCCGGCGAAAACTCTCCGGCAATAGCGCCGAATCGGCCATGTAGCCCGCGAACATCGCGCGCAATGCCGTCTTGGCGGCCGCGCGATGCACGAGCACGGCCGGATGGCGGTAGACGCGCTCGCGCAAGAACGATTCCAGCTCCCGCTTCGCCGCGGCCAACTCGGGGCTGGCGACGATCACCGGCTCGGCGTTGCGCGCGGCTTCGGGACTGTCCCACGAGCCGTCGCACAAGCGCTGGCTGGCTCGAGCGAGCAGATCGCCGACTTGCCAGTCGATCAGCTCATGCAACACCGCGCGCCGCAGTTCGCTGGGCGCAAGCGCGAACGTTCGGCCCACGCGATCGGCGGCCGCGGCCCATAGCCCCGTCGCGAGCAGTTCGTCCAGCGTCACCAGCCCCAGCTCCAGC
>JBGQHN010000437.1:0-2636 GCA_041497975.1 Planctomycetia bacterium
CTGGTGAGCACGGTTGCCGGGTCAGAGTTGGGAATCGTGGCCGCCACGGCCGCATCGTGGCTGGGGATGACGGCAGGCGCGGTGCTCGGATTCGCGTTGGCCAAGACGTGGGGTCGGGCAATCGCCGCCCGGCTGGCATCAACCGACGATCTGGACCGGATGGACCAGCTCGGCCGACATTTCGGTCCCTCGATCGTGGTCATGACCCGCGCATTGCCCGTGTTGGCCGAAGCGGCGGTGCTGCTGGCGGGCGTAACGCAGTTGTCCTGGCGTTGGTTTTTGCCGGCCGTGATGCTCAGCAATCTGGGAATCGCGGTGGTTTATTCCGCGCTCGGCAGCATGGCTCGAACGCAGGGTGAATTGCCGCTGGCGTTGGCGGCGTCGATTGCACTGCCGATCCTGGCGACGACAATAGCGCGTCGGTTCCTGCGTTAGCTCATACTTTCAGACAGTTTTCGGTGCCAGGCGAGTGGCCCGGCAGAAAAACACTTCCACACGCGACGAGTTTCCCACCGATGCCCGCTCCCCTGAAAAACGACGCCGGGAACATTCTGGATTCCGACGACCATCGCTTGTACGACGTGACAACGCACGCCGCCGGCCCGCAGGGTTCGCTGCCGCTGACCGACGAAATGCTCAGCCAGTGGCCCAGCGGCGATCTGTTTGGTCTGTCGCAGAATGCCGGCATGGGGTGGGACCCGCGAGCGCTTGTCGGTCCGCAGTTCCTGCTGCTGAGCACTCAGGGAGGCATTCGCGCCGACGACGGCACGCCCATCGCCTTGGGCTATCACACGGGCCATTGGGAGGTTGGGCTGTTGGTGCAAGAAGCCGCGCGCGTTCTCAAACAGGCCGGCGCCGTGCCCTTCGCGGCCTACTGCTCCGATCCGTGCGACGGCCGCACGCAAGGCACGGTGGGCATGTTCGATAGCCTGCCGTATCGCAACGATGCCGCAATCCTTTTCCGCCGCTTGATCCGTTCGCTGCCCACGCGCCGCGGAGTGTTGGGCGTGGCCACGTGCGACAAGGGTTTGCCGGCCATGATGCTGGCCCTGGCCGCCACGAGCGACTTGCCGTGCGTGCTGGTGCCGGGCGGCGTGAGCCTGCCCCCGACGTCCGGAGAGGACGCGGGCAAGGTCCAATCGATCGGTGCCCGCTACGTTCACGGGCAATTGTCGCTCGACGATGCCGCGGCACTCGGTTGCAGCGCATGCGCTTCGCCGGGCGGAGGCTGCCAGTTTTTGGGCACCGCCGCCACGTCGCAGATCGTCGGCGAGGCGCTCGGATTGTCGTTGCCCCATTCGGCCCTGGCGCCCAGCGGCCAGCCGATCTGGCTCGACATGGCCCGCCGCAGTGCCCGCGCGCTGATGGCGCTACACGAGCGAAAGATCAAAGTGAGCGACATCCTGACGCAGGCCTCGATTCGCAATGCGATGATCGTGCACGCGGCTTGCGGCGGATCGACCAACTTGCTCCTGCACATCCCGGCCATCGCCCACGCGGCCGGTCTGCGGCGGCCAACCGTCGAAGAGTGGCAACAAATCAATGCGCTCGTGCCCCGCTTCGTCGATGCCCTGCCCAACGGGCCCCTCGGGCACCCGACCGTGCGCGTTTTTCTGGCCGGCGGCGTGCCGGAGATCATGTTGCACCTGCGCGACCTGGGATTGCTCGATCTCGGCGTATTGACCGTCAGCGGCTTGTCGCTTGGCGAGGTGCTTGCGTGGTGGGAACATTCGACACGGCGCGCCCGATTGCGCGAGGCGCTCACGTTGCGCGACGGCGTCGAACCCGACGACGTGATTATGTCGCCCGCGCGGGCCGAAGCGCGGGGCCTCACGCGGACGGTTTGTTTTCCGCGCGGAAACCTCGCGCCCGACGGCTCGGTCATCAAGAGCACGGCGATCGACCCGCGGGTCGTCGACGCCGACGGCGTCTATCGCAAAACCGGTCCAGCCCGCGTCTTCACGCGCGAGCGCGACGCCGTGGCGGCAATCAAGGGACAAAGCGAGCGGCCGATCAGGCCCGACGACGTGATCGTGCTGGTGGCCCGCGGGCCCATGGGTTCGGGCATGGAGGAAACCTATCAGATCACCTCGGCGCTCAAATATCTCGAGTGGGGCAAGGATGTGGCGGTCATCACCGATGCCCGTTTTTCGGGCGTGAGCACGGGAGCTTGCATTGGTCACGTGGCGCCCGAGGCTCTGGCCGGCGGACCGTTGGGCAAGGTGCTGGAAGGCGATCGGATTCGCATCGTGGTTGATCGCAATCGGCTCGTCGGCAGCGTCGATCTGGTGGGCGACGCTCACGGCGAGTTCGGCGCCGCCCACGGCACTCGCGTCCTGGCCGAGCGGAGCGTGCGGCCCGATTTGCAACCCGACGCGAGGCTGCCGGACGACACGCGACTATGGGCGGCACTGCAAAGCGCAAGCGGCGGCACGTGGGGCGGGTGTGTGTACGACGTCGATCGCATCGTGCGGGTGTTGGAAGCGGGCCAGCGGGCACTCGATGGCAACGCCGAGCAACACGCCACCTCATGAATGGCTTCTCACCAAGCGTTCATGCAGCGGTGCCGATATGTTCTTCAATAATCGGAATAAGCTCTTCAAAATCCGGGGGCTTGGCAAGAACGCGCAAGACCC
>JBGQHN010000438.1:0-2596 GCA_041497975.1 Planctomycetia bacterium
CGCCGCTCCAAGGTTCGTCGTTCCAGTTCTTCTGGGCGAAGGCCACCGGCCGGGCCGCTTCGGGACCAAAGAACCGCACGAACTCCTCCAGCACCGCGCGGCGCCGATCGTCGCTCGTCCAATCCGCGTGCTCGCGCGCGGCCGCGCCGTCGCTGAAGGTGACCAGCGCCGGATGACGGCCGTCGTGCGACGTGTCGTCGAAGGTCGTCGTGGTGATTCCGGTGTCGCTGACGGCCTCGCCCGAGAATCCGGCCTCGCGCCAAAACGGCCGCTCGTAGGCCGCGACATATTTGATCACCGACCCCATCGGCATGCGGGCCGTCAGTTGATCGCGACGGGCGGGCAGGGCGGAGGTGTAATGAATTCGCCCGGCCAAGAGCGGCGGGACCGCAACGATCGCCAGCCGGCCGCGATACGCGCCGCGCTGGGTGCGAACGACCACGCCATCGGCTTCCTGTTCGATCTCGCGGGCCGGGGCGTCGAGGACTACGCGCGGGGCGAGTTCGTCGGCCAGGCGCTCGGAGATCTGCTGCGCTCCGCCCACGAATCGTTCTTGTTGGGCCCCGCCCTTGATGGAAATCAGGCTTTCGAGGCCGTTTCCCCACCGCAGGTAGCTCAGAAAAAACAAGAACGACACGTCGCGCGGCTCGGAGGTGAGCACGGCGCGGGTGACGACGTCGAGAAACAGCCTGGCTCCGGCCGAACGCATGTTGCGCCTCTTCCAGGTTTCCAGCGTGATGCCGTCCCAGGCGCTGGCGCGCGCGGCCCGCCAGGGGGCCTCGGGCGGAATTTCGCGCGCGTACGATTTGAAGCGCCGGTCCGCCCACAGCAATTCGAGTTGAGCCAACAGCGAGAGTCGCGGCAGATCGCTGGCGTAGCTGGTGAGCTTTCCGCCCCACGACAGTAGTTTTTTTCCGGTGTGATGTTGCGGAAACGTGACGATGCGCAGTTCCTTGGCCAGAGCCGCCAGGCGGTTCTGCGTGGGGCCGATCCATTGGCCGCCCAGATCGATGGTGTCGCCCGCCAGGGGCTCGCTCAGCGTGCGGCCGCCCACGCGCTGGCGCGCTTCGAGCACAACGCACGTTGCGCCGCCGCGCACCAGATCGCGTGCTGCGCACAAGCCCGCCAGCCCCGCCCCGACGACAATGACGTCGGTTGCGTTCTGGTCGGCATGTTGCTGGTTTGCCTGGTTCATTGACGGAGTTTATGTCCAATCGCCATCCAGGCGAAGGGGACAGTCCCATTTTGCTGCGAAGACTCCGCAAAATCGGGACAGTCCCCACGGCGAAGCGGACAGTCCCGACCATGGATCACGCTAATGCGTGAACACGGTGCCCTGCTCCCAGTGCGTAGCTATTTCTGTGGTTGAAACAACTCGGGATGTTTGTCGCGCACGCTGCAAGCCATCGGGACAGCATGGTCCTGGACGTACGGCGAGAAGGGGTTCTTCCAGGCAAAGTTCTGATGAACTTCCTCGGCCGGATAGAAGTCCTTGAGCGGCTCCAGCGCCGTCACGATCCGCTTGTGGTAAGTCTTCTTTTGGCGAAGCTGCTCCATCTTTTCCGCGGCGGCCCGTTTTTGCGCTGCGTCGGCATAGAAAATGGCCGAGCGATACTGGCGCCCCACGTCGTCGCCCTGGCGATTGAATTGGGTCGGATCGTGCGCATCAAAGAAAATGTCGAGCAACTGCTCGTAGCTGATCTTCGTGGGGTCGTAGGTAACGCGGATCGATTCGGCGTGACCGCTTGCGCCTCGGTGAACCTTGTCGTAGCTTGCCTTAGCCGCGGTTCCGCCGCAGTAGCCGCATTCGACGCCGATCACTCCCTGGGCCTGGCTAAACACAAATTGCGTGCACCAGAAGCAGCCCCCGGCAAAAACGGCCGTCTCGACGCGACGAGCCTCGCGCGGACGCGGGAAGGCGGTTTTCGAAGATACAGCGCCGGCCGCGATGTTGGATGGCGAGCCGTCAAGACTTTGAGCGATGACGACCGCGGACTGCGCGATCGCGCCGGCCACCAGGGCAGCAAACGCCGCAATTGTCGTACGCATGGACTGTGTTCCTTGGGGAACAATGCCCGCGACGGGTTAACGACCCTGTTACTATAGCAAATGGCCCACGACGGACAAATCTTGCGATGTTGTAACAATCGAACGAGCACGCGCAGGCCAACTGAGCGCAAACGCGTGGAACGGGTGTCGCGCTGCGGATATCATCAGTTACAGCCATCTCCACCAGTCGCAAAACGCAGCGCTTGGAAGGCTCGTCGATGAGCGAACTCTCGGATCGCGATACTCTGCCGCCATCGCTCGATCCGCAGTCCGACGCCGGCATCGAGGCGCCGCCGACGAAGCTTTTGGGCATCTTGGGCCGCCTGGGTCCAGGGCTGATCATCGCGGGCAGCATCGTCGGTTCCGGCGAGTTGATTGCCACCACCAAGACCGGCGCGCAAGGGGGCATCGCGCTGTTGTGGTTGATCATTATCGGCTGCGTGATCAAGGTTTTCGTCCAGATCGAGCTGGGACGCTACACGATTACTTACGGCGAGACCACGCTGGCGGCGATCAACCAGGTGCCCGGGCCGCGCTTCAAAGTGAA
>JBGQHN010000439.1:0-2591 GCA_041497975.1 Planctomycetia bacterium
CGCCGAAGCGGCCCGCGACGCGTTGGTCGACCGACTGACGGCCGATGACCTGCTGGAGCGCCACCTGCTGCTGGCCAAGCGCGAGCGGTCGTCCGACGAATCGCAGCGGGCCGCCACCGCCGCGCGGCTGGCAAAAATGCTCCACGACGCCGGCCGGCCGGAGCTCGCCGCGGTTTACTACCGTCAGCTCGCCGGATCCTTTGCCCAGCGCGACTGCGGCGATGGTCAGACCGGAGAGCAATGGGTCGCTGAATTGCCGGCCGACGATCCGGTGCGCAAATGGCTCGCGGCCGATCATGCCTGGCCGGTGGGCCAGGTGCTGGCTCACGATGAGAAAGCTCCGGCCCGCGGCGGACGCCCCATACAGCCGCCGCGCACGGTCGATCTGGAAATCATGGGCGCCAGCGGTCCGCTGTTCCAGGGCGTGTCGATGTCGCTGGTGTTCGACCGCCAGCCGGATCTGGTGGTCCAAAACGGATTGGGTGAAAAACGATTGCGGGTCCCGCTGGCCGAAGGGACCAGCCGGCCCATTCCGACGATCAATCGCAATGCCTACAACGCGCCGGCCAAGGATTATGTGAGCGTCAACAGCGGACTGGTGGTGTTGTCGCTGGGCAATCAGGTGCTGGCCGTGGACACGCTGCGCGGGGGCGATAGTTCGTCGAACCGGATTCTATGGAGCCAAGAGCTGAACGACCAGATCGGCGGTTTTAGCACGATGCAGGGCGTGACCTCGCGTGCGGTGTCCGTTGCCTGGGGTGGCGCGCGGCACGTGACCGAAGACGCGTTCGGCCGGCGGCTAGGCAGTATCGGACCGGTGAACGACGACGGCGTGACTTTTCAGCGGCTGCACGATTTGCACTGCGTCGATCCGCTGACGGGGAAAATCGTGTGGACGCGCAAGAACGTGGGGCTCGGCAACGATCTGTTCGGCGACGACGAGTTGCTGTTCGTGGCGCCGCCCAACGAAGACGACACGCTGGTCTTGCGCGCGGCAACCGGCGAAGCGTTGGGCACGCGGCAGGTGGCCCCCTTCGACAAACGCGTCGCGACGCTCGGCCGCCGCGTGCTCTCCTGGGAAATCCAGGGGGGATCGCCGAAGTTGCTGATGCGCGACGTGTGGCTCGATCAAACGTTGTGGTCCTATACGTTTGTGGTCGGCGCCAGAGCCGCGCTGGCCGGCCAGGAGGCGGTCGGCGTTTTCCAGCCTAACGGCGAGTTTTCGCTGATCACGCTGGCTGACGGCAAGTTGCTGGTCAAAGAAAAACTCGATCCGGAAAACTCACCCTTGGGAATATTTCTGTCGCGCTACCGCGGCGGATATTTGCTGCTGACCAATTCCGCGGCACGAAGCGAATCCAACATCTCGGTCCAGCCGATTCCCAATGCGGCCAACGCGACCTTGGTCTCCGGACGCATGTACGCCTTCGAGCAGGGCACGGGCAAGAAAGCCTGGCCCGCTTCGCGGGTCATTGCGCAGCAGGGCATGCTGCTGAACCAGCCCAGCGAGCTGCCGGTGCTGGTGTTCCTGCGGCAGATCTTTCGTCCGGGAGTCGCCACCGCGCGCGAACCCAAAATCTCGGTGCTGTGCGTCGACAAACGCACGGGACGCGTGGTGTACGAGAACGAGCAACTTCCCGGGGCCGCGGTCGCCAGTTTCGAATTATTCGGCGATCCGGCCACGAACACCGTGACGCTGGGGCTGCCTTCGCGGGTCATTACGCTGACGTTCACCGACCAACCGGTCGCTCCCCAGGCCGCGGTCCCACGGCCCGCCGCGAGTTCGGTCGTCGGACGCGTGGCTCTCCCATCGGATGGATTTTCGAAATAACGTGAGGTGATTTTCATGGTCCGTCGCTCTCCGCTTGCAGTGCTGGCCCTGGCGGCCGTTGTGGCAATGACGGCGCTGGCGCCCTCGGCGCGGGCCGACGGCAAGGACCCGCGCGTGCAAAAACTGGTTGCGCGCGGCTTGGATTGGATCGCCAGCACGCAATCGCGGCTGGGACATTGGAGCGCGAACGACGGTCGGTACCCCACGGCCATGACGGCGCTGGCCGGCGTCGCCCTGTTGGCCGAGGGGTCCACGACGACGCAGGGCAAGTATTCCAAGAACATCCGCATGGCGGTCGATTATCTGCTCTCGCGCAGCCGGGCCAACGGACTGATCGGCGATCCGGGACGCGACGATCGTTACACCTACGGCCACGGCTATTCGATGCTCTTTCTGTCGCAGGTCTTGGGCGAGGAAGAGGACGACAGCCGCCGCAAGGAATTGATCGACGTATTGACGCGCGCCGTGATCTTTACCGGGCAGGCCCAGACGGCCGCCGGGGGTTGGGGTTATGTCAGCGCCAAGGACGGAAGTGATTTTGACGAGGGCTCGACCACGATCACGCAAGTCCAGGGGTTGCGCGGATGCCGCAACGCGGGCATTCCGGTGCCCAAGGAGATCATCGATAAAGCGGTAACCTATATCCGCAAATGCACCCAGCCCGACGGCGGCGTACAATACAGTTCCAAGGGGGGCGGCGGGCGCCCGGCCATCTCGGCCGCGGCCATTGCCTGCCTGTTCAACGCCGGCGATTACGACA
>JBGQHN010000440.1:0-2573 GCA_041497975.1 Planctomycetia bacterium
ATCAAGGTGTGGGGTCCGCCCGATGGCCCGATGATGGCCGTGCTATCCGACGTCAGCGCCTGGCACATTTTGTCATTTGTCTTGGCTACAACGGCCTGTGTTGGTGTGGGCACCTTTGGCTTCGCCAAGGTCCGCAGCGGGGCAGGATTCGATGTCGAGCCAATCGTCGACGTGTTGAGCAAGCTTGTTTTTTTGCCACGCAGATCGCACCGCCGTCCCTTTTCGTCGCCCGCGTCGGCTCAATTCTGGCTGGAATGGGTCGAGCGCGGTTTCTCCCTGCCAGCCGGCACGGCGTTGATCGGAATCGTACTGCTAGTTCTTGCGCTATTCGTGCCAACAAAGGATGGCTCTGATTTCGTCGGCGCGTTTTCAGTTTTCTTTCTCGCGCCGCTGAGTGTCATCGCGATTTTTTTCGGAAGCCGGTCGTCACGTGGAGAGTTTGGAAACTTCAATGGTTCGCGTCCGCTGTCGGATAGTCAGCTCGCTGGCGCGATCCTCAAAAGCTTCACGCTTAGCTTGATCTCGTCGGCCGTGATTTGGGCGGCATTGTTTTCCCTGGTTATTTTAATAGTTGGCGAGCATCGCGAGACCTCGAAGCTCTATCGCGCGATACAAGAAACTAGCTCCATTGCGCTCTTCGCCCGCGCGCTTTTCGCCCGCATCGTGCTGGGCGCAGTCGCGGTGTGGAGCGCCGTCGGCCTCGTCACGTCCCTATCCCTGGCAGGCAGAAAGGTGTTGGGCATTGCGTTTGCCTTAACTTTTGGCGTGTGGCTCCTGGGAATCTTGTTGCCGCTGGGCCTTCCCCGCGATTCTCGCCAATCTTTCTCGCAGACGTATTTCTTCGTCACCTTTGTGCTTTGTCTGCTCGGCTGTGCTGGGGTATTCATCGCGAGCTGGCGACGGAATTTGATTACCATTCCAACGATCTGTCTGGCGGCAATTATCGCATTGACGACGGTTGCCGCCTGGCACTTCTCGTTCTACGGATTGGCCCGTGAAGGGAAATATCTGCTACCCATACTTTGTGGCTGTGGCTTGACTCCCATTCCTCTCGCCGCGGCACCCCTGGCGGCATTCGTGAATCGTCATCGCTGAGCATCTGTTTCGCGGTTGGGTTGGCTCGGCGCCTTGCTTGCGGCACAATGATCGCCGACGCCTAACCAGGCAGGTGCTTTCATGAACGCCAAACAGCTTTCGCCCGAAAAGATTACCCAACTGGCGACCGGCGGTTGGGCCACGGCAGCACTAGGCGCAGCGGTTACTTACGGCGTGTTCACGTTAGTCGACAAGGGTTGCCGCACGGCCAGCGAATTGGCCACCGCGGCCGGTTTGTCGCCACGCGGCACACAGGCCTTGCTCGACGGCCTGGTCGGATTGGGGCTGCTGACGGTGTCCGGCGGCAAATATGACAACTCGCCCGAGGCGGCCGAGTTTCTGGTGGAAGGCAAGCCGTCCTATTTCGGTGGCTTCGCCAAATTCAGCTTCGATGATTTGCGGCATTGGGCCCGCCTGGCGGACGTCGTGAAAACGGGCGCGCCGGCCGACGACGTCATGATCGAAGAGAACCCCTTTTGGGAAGAACTCGTGCTGGCCATCGCCCCGGGTTCCTTCCCTCTGGCCGAAGCCGCGGCCGCGCGGCTGAAAATCGCCGAGGCCGGCCCGATTGCGATCCTCGACGTGGGGGGCGGCTCGGGCGTTTACTCGGCAGTGTTCCTGCGCAAGAACCCGCAAGCCGAGAGCACCCAGCTCGACTGGGCGAATGTCAACCGAGTGGCCCGCGCGTTCGTGGCGCGACACGGCGTGGCCGATCGCTTTCGCACGATCGACGGCGACTTTCACGTGGTCGATTTCAAGCCGGCCGCGTACGACCTGGCCGTGTACTCGCATATCGCTCACGGCGAGCCGCCGGACGAGAACGTTGCCGTCCTGCGCAAGTTCCGGCAGGCGCTGAAACCCGGAGGCACGCTGGTCATCGTCGACTTCGTGCAAACCGACGATCGCACCGGTCCTCCCTTTGCCCTCTTGTTCCATCTGAATATGCTCGTCCACACGCGCGCCGGGGCCACCTACCGCGAGGCCGACTATCGAGCGTGGCTCGCACAAGCCGGTTTCCACGACGTCACCGTGGAAACTACGGCCGGTCCGGCGTCGCTCATCTACACGCGCTAAGAGCCGGCTTCTGGTCACGCGCCTTCGACATGATGGGGCTCCCGGCGCACGGCCAGGAGTTTCAGCACCGCCAGCACGAACAGCGTCAGCGAAACCGCGAGCGTACCCGCCCAGGCCACAAAGTCGAAGTCGACGCCGGTCTCAAAAACCGTGCTTTTGTCATACGTTCCGATGAGATGCCACCACCAGTAGGAAAAGTTGAAGACGTCCATCACGGCGTGGCCGATGATGCCAGGAATCAGCGACCGCGACGCATAGGCCAACGTTCCCAGCATGACGCTTGCCAACAGGATCGGCAGCATCAGCGTGATCGCCCAGGGCTGATTGAGGTGCAGCGCGGCGAATGAGAGCGTTGTGATCGTGATCGCCACGGCCGGTCCATAGCGCGCTTCGAGCGGGCGCTG
>JBGQHN010000441.1:0-2562 GCA_041497975.1 Planctomycetia bacterium
ATGGGCCTGGCGCCCTGGTACTTGGAACGTTCGGCCGCTGGCCGCGCGATCCGTTTCCTGGGTTCGGGCGAAGTGTGTTCCGACTATCTAACGGTCTTGTGCCGCTCGGGCCGCGAAGACGAAGTGACGCTCGCGCTTGCCGATTGGCTGTGCGCGAGTCAGCAGCTTCCGGCTGCCGACCGCCCAAGCTGGGAACTGCTCGACTTAGGCGGCGCCGACGAACACGATGTCACGGTCAGGCGTTTGGTGGGCCATCTGGCGGCGCGGGGCAATCTTGTCCATCGTCGACCCCGTTCGAGCTGCTGGCGCGTGAACTTGCCGGCCGACTGGGAAACATACCTGGCTACGCTCTCCAAATCGCATCGCAAGCAAATCCGGCGGCTGGAAAGAACCTATTTCCAAACGAACCGGGCGCAGTTGCACCACGTCGAGACGAAGGCGGAACTGAGCTATGGATTGAGGGCGCTAGCGACGTTGCACCAGCGGCGGCGCGAGAGTCTGGGCGACCGCGGCTGCTTTTCCTCGGCGCGCTTTGCCGAGTTCCATGCCGAGACTGCCGAGCGGATGTTGCACTCCGGCAACTTGCGCTTGGTATGGCTCGATGTGGACGGCCGCACGGTGGCCGCCGAATACCAGGTGTTGGGAAACGGCGTCGTGTATGCGTATCAATCGGGAATCGAGCCTGACGCCCTGCGCCATGAGCCGGGTCGCTTGATCACGCTGGCCACGCTGCGGCAAGCGATCGCCGAAGGCCGGCACGCCTTTGATTTTTTGCGCGGAGACGAATTGTACAAGGCGCACTGGCGGGCGCATCCGCGCCCCGCGCAGGAGATTCGCATCGTGGCCAACACGCCCGCCGCGCGGTTGCGGCATCACTTGTGGCTGGCTCGCAGCAACGTCAAGAGCTGGCTCAAGAAGAGCTTGAAATTGTCGAAAGTCACGAATCGTTAACGAACGCAGAGCGGCGCATAGACCTGGCCGGCCCCACTACATTCATGGAAACCATGTCACCAACTAGTTGCGTTGATGCAACCTCGCTCGCGGTCACCGCGGTGCGCGACGAGGCGCAGTTGCCAGGCCTGGCCGGGCAGTGGACGGCGCTGGCCGGCGACGTTGTGTTTCGCCGTGCGGACTGGGCGCACACCTGGTGGCGGCACTATCGCGATTCCCGCAGCCGGCTGTGGACCCTGCTGGTTCACGATGAGCAAGGCGAGCTGCTAGGAATTGCGCCCTGGTATGTCACCCATTCGCCGCGCCGGGGCCGGGTCGTGCGGTTTCTGGGATCGGGCGAGGTGTGCTCCGATTATTTGACGATCCTGGCCCGTGAAGAAGCGGCCGAGGCAGTGGTCACGCGCCTGGCCGACTGGCTGGCCACCGAAGCCGCGCGCGAGTGGGATTTGCTGGACTTGACGGGCGTGGAGGCGTGCGACTCGGCAGTCGGCCAACTCGGGCAACGCCTCACCGCGCACGGCCATCTGGTGGATTCTCAACCGGACATGAGCTGTTGGCGCAGCGAACTACCCGGCGATTGGGATCAGTTTCTATCGACGCTTTCCACGTCGCGCCGGCAGCGGACCCGCGCCCTGTTGCGCCGGTCGATCGACACCGGCCGGGTCGTCGTGCACTGGGTCACGAGCGACAGCGAGTTGGAGCGCGCGTTCGCGATCCTTGTCGAATTGCACCAGAAGCGGCGCCGCAGCCTTTCTCAAGAGGGCTGCTTTGCCTCGGCGCGTTTTACCGAGTTCCACCGCGAAATGGCCGCGGCGCTGTTGGCCGCCGGTCGGCTGCGCATGTTGTGGACTGAGTGGGAGGGGCGGCCCTTGTCGGCCGACTACAGTTTCGTCGGTGGCGACACCGTCTACTACTACCAAGGCGGGTTCGAGCCCGAACTGGCCGACGAACGTCCCGGCTGGCTCAGCTTCGCGGTATCACTGAAGTCGGCCATCGAGGAAGGATACCGAGCGTACGATTTTCTGCGCGGCGACGAATCGTACAAGGCGTCGTGGCGGGCGGTGGCCCGGCCGCTCGTGCGCGTACGCATCGTCGGCCGGCAAAAATCCGCCGTATTGCGCTATTCGACCTGGCGGGCTTGCGCCGACGTCAGGCATTGGGCCCGCCAGCTTTTGTCGCGAGTCAAAGGATCCTGAAGTATGTCTTCCGCGAAGTTGCTGCTGTTGAACTTGTACTATTGCGGCTCGTATCCGCATCGTGCTTGGCGCAACGCCCGCTGGCGCCGCCAGGGACGCGCGCCGGTCATGGTGTTGTTCTATCACCGCATCGCCGACGATCGGGCCAACGCCTGGACCGCCCGCAACGCAATGTTCGCGCGGCAAATCCGCTGGCTCAAACGGCACTTCGAGCTGGTCTCACTGGCCGAGGCCCAGCGGCGGGTGCGCGCCGCGCGCAACGATCGTCCCGCGGTGGCCATCACCTTCGACGATGGATACGCCGACAACTGCACCCGCGCTTTGCCGCTGTTGATCGACGAAGGCATCCCCTGCACGTACTTCGTTGCCACTCGCCACATTCTCACCGGCATGCCCTTTCCGCACGACGTGGCCC
>JBGQHN010000442.1:0-2540 GCA_041497975.1 Planctomycetia bacterium
CTAGCGTGCGAAAATCGGCGCGAAGGCCGCCCAATGCCGCCATGCCAGGAACAACTCGATTTCACACACCACGGTCGCCACCAAGAGTCCGTCGCGGGCCAGATACAGGTGGTACGAGAAAATGTTGACGATCACGGGCGCCAGGATCACCAGCCCGAACGGCACGAGCATTCCGGTCAGCAGCAGCGCGCCGCCAAGCACCTGCGCCGCGAAAATCAGCGGGAGCATATAACCGGTTGCCGCGAGTCCTCCCCAAAACAGCGCGGCGGCCCCTGCGACCGGCGGATTCGGAATGAAGTGCAAAAATCCGTTCAGCCCAAAGACCACGAAGATCAGCCCGAGCAAGCTGCGCAGCACAAGCGTTGCGATCCTCATCGCGAATCCCTCCGTTTGATTGGTTGGCGGACCTAAGTTCAGCCGGTTATATCACCGATCCCACTGAAACCACTCCCAGGCGCCGGTCGATTTGTTGAAGCGCTCGACCCACGCGCCCTTGTTCACGTGCTCCAGCCGCGCCAGGTAATAGCCTAGGGCGACCTGGTCAACCGAGGTGTTCTTCTTCGCCGCCTCGATTCCGTAGAGCTGCCGGCGATCCGCGTTCTCGGCGTCGACAACCGCCTGCTGCTCCGCCGACAGGCTGGCCTTCGCGACCATGTAGCCGGTGTGGCTCTCGCCGACGAGCTGCCCGTTCAACATCGCGGCCACCTGCTGATGCCGCGCCGCCATCTGCGAAATCAACTGCGCTTCGCTTGGGCCGGACGCGTCCGCGACCTTAACGAATCGGGGTACAGTGTCATGGTCGTCGGCCAGGTTCGCGCCCCGCCCGTTCGCTCTGGAAGTCGGGGCCATCGAGGCCGGCAGCCCGATATCCTCCGGGCGCACGGTGCGTTTGGGCGCGGCGCCGGTTATCTGCTCCTCTTGCTTGCGCGCGTCGGTGATCACGACTTCCAGGCGGCCTGTGATGTTCAGGTTGATATCGACCGGCTTGACGTCGACTTCGCTTTTCGTCTGGACGCATCCGGCTGACGCCGCCGCTGCCGCGAATGCAATCGCGGCGATAATTTTCCTGTTTTTCGCGTGTTTCATGGTTGGGACCTCATTTTCCCCGGCTCGTACCAGCGGACCCGAGCTCGGGATGGACTCCGCCGACGATCGCCAGAATTTCCGCCAGCGATTGGCCGACGATCGGAATCGTCATATCAATCGCTGGCACCACCAGCGAGCCGACCAGCACCTCGCGTCCGTTGATGATCTCCTTGTGCGGTGATACCACGTCCGCGGCCGATTTGGGCTGCCTGACGAACTTTATTTTCAACTCCGAATTCTGGCCGGCACTCTCCAGGTGGAGCGCGCCCTCTCGGAACGGGTAGTGCTCCAGGTCGTGCATCGCCAGATTCGCCAGGTCCAGCCCGAAGTTGCCGACCAGCATCTGCTTGACCTCGTCGATCTGGCCGATTCGGAGCGTGCCCGGTCCGTCGAACGCGAGGTCGATGACGCCGGAAAGCTCGCCTTTGGAGGTCAAAGCCAGATGAGCGGCGCCGGTGGCCTTGCCGACCGCGTCGAGATGCTCGGGCGATACGTTGGCGAGCAGTTTGTGAACGTCGACGCTCTTGATTTGGAAGTCGCCATGCGACATCTCGTGCGTGGCGAGGTCGATCGAGGGCGCTCCGGTCAGAGTCCCGTCGAAGATTTCCGCGGAGAGGCGACCAATCGTAAGTTTGGGCCCGTCGACCGCCCAATTCACGTCGAGGTTGTTCACCCGATTTTCGCCCATCGAGAGCGTGGTGCACCGTACGATGCCGTTGCGGACCCCGAGCGCGGCAATCGGGTTTGGACCGATTGGCGCGTCGACCTGTCCCGATAGCTCGAGATGCTCGACGGCCATCGCATGCTTGCCGGCGGCCGACGAGTGCACCGCCAGATCGCCCAGACCGACCTCAGCGGTAAGGTCTGGCAGCGGGCGCCCGTTCGCTTCGACGCGGCCCACGATGTGGAATCCGCCGAGCGTGGCGTTGAAAGGCCCGTCAAGGTCGGTGGGCAGCTTTGCAACGTAGCTTCGGATCGTTGCAGCCTCAACGGTCGCGCTCAGGCTTCGACCCGTCAGCTGGAAAGCATGGACCGTGCTGGACGGCCCCATCGGCAGGGACGTATTGAACTTCGCGCCACCGGAGGCGTCCTCGACGCTGAAAATTGCCGTGGATTTTCCCGGCATCCGAAGCTGCACGCCGTCGAACGCAACCAAGCCGATGACTCGCCGGTCTCTTGGGGGTACATCCAAGTTGACCGTCCCCGCGGCCATCAAGGTCGAGATGCTGAGGCCAATCCTGCCAACGATCACAGCTGGAAGCGTCGGTACGATCGCCCGCAGCGCCGCCGCATCGACGGAGAAACTGGCCTGCCGCACCGCCAGCTTGCCGAGCTTGATGGGTTTACCCGCGCCGGGCACCTCAACATCCACGACCAAGCTGAACGCCGACGCGCGCGCCGGGTCGCCGAGCCGGACATGCAATTGCCGCGCGGGATTGGCCGCCTCGCCGGAC
>JBGQHN010000443.1:0-2503 GCA_041497975.1 Planctomycetia bacterium
AGCCAAAGACGGCGTATCCGCCGCCGTTATTTGCGCTGAGGACGGATGAGTTGTCGTGCGCGTTGATGAACCACTCGCTCGTTGCCGAGTTTTGAACGGTCGTTCGCGCCATGGCAATCGTACCGCGCGAGTTGGCGCGCGAGTATTGGAGCGGAATCGGCGCCTCGGTCGTGATCCGTGCGCCGTTGGCGGAGAGAAACCCACCCCCTTGGATCACGCCCAAGCCCGAGTCCACCCTGTGGACCATGGTGCCGTTGTACCGCGTGGTGGCCACATAGTTCTGCAAAAAATTGTTGACGGTCGTCCCCACCAGATCGTCGAACAGGTCGATTTGCACTGTGCCGAAATTGGCGAAGTCCATGCTGACCAGCGTGCCGGCCCGCGCGGTGCGCGGTGAACTTGCCAGGGCAAGTAGCGACGTCAACGCGATGGCCCATAGCCATCCGCCTTGGAGTGAGCCAAGGGTGGTAACGCCACGACCCAGGCGACGCGTGTCGCGAGAGAACCATTGCATCCAGATACCGCTTGACGGCGAAGATCGGGGCCGCACAGGCCAATTCATGGCGAAAGTGATAACGTGCGAGCCTGCCCCTGTTACCACCATTCAGCCTATTTAAAGTCGGCCTGGAAAGCAACGATTATTTCCGCACCCCCCGGCCCGCTCAGCCGCGACGATCAGCACAAGCCGTATGACTGAAACTTGAGTCCAGGACTGCACTTCGCGTCGCGCGGCGTGGAAACGAGCAATTCCACTCGGTTGACCTAGAGTGGAGCGGAGGAAATTGCCGTGATGATTTGGCTCACGCCATACGATTGGCTCGTTTTCGGGGGCCTGGCGATCAATTGCCTGGCCTTCTGTCTGATGTTCGGCCGCAGGGTCTGATGGCCCGGCCGACGCGAGCGACGCACAAGGCTCATACGCGTCCCGTCGTATAGCAGCGGACCCTCACCCGCGAGCTATCGCTCGCTGCCCTCTCCCACAGGGAGAGGACCTTTACTGCGCCATTGGGACGACTCAAAAGTCGGCGCTGCCCGGCACCCGCGGAAAGGGGATCACGTCGCGGATATTGGCCATGCCCGTGACGAACTGCACGGCCCGCTCCAAGCCCAAGCCGAAACCCGAGTGCGGAACGGTGCCGTAGCGCCGCAAGTCGAGATACCACCAATAGGTTTCGGGCTCGAGCTTTTGTTCGCGCATTCGCTCGGTAATCACGTCCAGCCGTTCTTCGCGCTGGCTGCCGCCGATGATTTCGCCAACCTTGGGCACCAGAATGTCCATCGCCCGCACCGTGCGGCCGTCGTCGTTGACGCGCATGTAGAACGGTTTGATGGCGCGCGGATAATCGAACAAGATGACCGGCTTTTTGAAGTGCTGTTCGGTCAGGTAGCGCTCGTGTTCGGCCTGCAGATCGTGGCCCCAGGCCACGGGATATTCGAACGCGACGCCCGACCGCGCCAGGATCTCGACCGCTTCGGTGTACGGCAGGCGGACAAAATCGCTGGCCACGATGCCTTCGAGCGTCGCCAGCACGGTCGGCTCGACATGCGCGTTGAAAAACTGCATGTCGTCGGGGCACTCGCGCAGGGCGTCGCGGAAGATGCGCTTCAAGAACCGCTCGGCCAGGTCCATGTTGTCCGTTAGCTCAAAAAACGCCATTTCGGGCTCGACCATCCAGAACTCGGCCAGGTGCCGCGAGGTATTCGAGTTTTCGGCGCGGAAGGTGGGCCCGAACGTGTACACTTTGCCCAGGGCGCAGGCGAAGATTTCGGCCTCCAACTGGCCGCTGACGGTGAGAAACGCCGGCCGGTCGAAAAAGTCCTGCGAATAGTCGACCGCCGGTCCGACCTTGGGCACCTGGGCCAGGTCGAGCGTCGTGACCTTGAACATTTCGCCCGCGCCTTCGCAGTCGCTGGCCGTGATGATCGGCGCATGGACGTACAAAAAGCCTTCTTCCTGAAAAAAATCGTGGATCGAGCGACAAACGCGGTTTCGCACCCGGGCGATCGCGCCGAAGGTATTGGTTCGCGGCCTGAGATGGGCCAGCGTGCGCAGAAACTCGAACGAGTGCCGCTTTTTTTGCAGCGGATAGCTTTCGGGGTCGGCCCAGCCATGCACCACGATTTTGTGCGCCACTACTTCCGTGGCCTGGCCCTTGGCCGGCGACGCCTTGACCTCGCCTTCGATCGTCACGCTGGCGCCGGCCGGGAGATGCTTGATTTCGGTCTCGTAGTTCTCTAGCGCCGCTTCGGCGATGATCTGGATGTTGCCGATCGACGAACCGTCGCTGAGCTCCAAGAAACTGAATCCGCCCTTGGAATCGCGTCGGGTGCGAATCCAACCCTGCAGCCGCGCGCTTCGGCCTGCGGCCTCGGGTCGGCGGGCTTCGGCCACGGTCATTTTTTGCATGGCAGCGGTGCTTTGCAAAATTGGTTGTGAGAATCGCGAGCTACGAAGGCGACGCGCGGACGACGGACGGCCGGCCGCGGTTCAATCCGCGTGCTC
>JBGQHN010000444.1:0-2490 GCA_041497975.1 Planctomycetia bacterium
AAAGTCGATCAAGTCGACCAGGATCTGCACGTGCCCTTGGGCTTGCATGTCGCCCCCCATCACTCCAAACGACAGCCACGGTTTGCCGTCCTTGGTCACCATGGCCGGAATGATCGTGTGGAAGGGCCGCTTGTGCGGCTCCAAACGGTTGAGATGCTGGTCGTCCAGAGCAAAGAGCTGGCCGCGATTCTGGATCACGAAACCGACGTCGCCCGGGACGACGAACGAGCCGAAGCCGCCGAAGTTGCTCTGGATGAACGAGCAGCAATTGCGGTCCTTGTCGACCACGGTCAGGTAGATCGTATCCGAACGTTCCAACAGCGGATTGCCGGGCGGCACGTCCTTGGCGGCGACTTGCATGTTCAGGAGTTTGGCACGTTTGGCGGCGTACTCTTTGGAAATCAACTCCCTGGTCGGCAGTTTGGCGAAAGCCGGATCGGCGTAGAATTTGGCTCGATCGGCAAAGGCGAGTTTCTTCGCTTCGAGGAACAAGTGAAACCAATCGGCGCTGCCGCGGCCCATCTTGCGCACGTCGTGGGGCTCAATCAGGTTGAGCATCTGCAAAGCCGCGATGCCCTGTCCGTTAGGCGGCAACTCCCACACGTCGTAGCCGCGATAGTTGGTCGACACGGGCTCGACCCAGTCGGAGTGGTGGTCGGCCAGGTCCTTGAGCGAAAAGTATCCGCCGTTGGCTTCGCTGAACGAGACGATTTTCTGGGCGATTGCGCCGGTGTAAAAGGCCGCCGGCCCCTCCTTGGCGATCGCCCGATAACTGGCCGCGAGATTTGGATTGCGAAACAGCTCGCCCTCGCCGGGAGGCCGCCCATCGATCAAGAATGTCTTGGCCGTGTCAGGCCATTTCTTCAGGCCGGCCGCGGTCGCGCGCCAGTACACGGCGATCACCTCGGTGACCGGAAAACCACTCTCGGCATAAGCGATCGCCGGCTCCAGGATCTCGGCCATCGACTTCGAGCCGAAGCGAGCTCTTAAATCTTCCCAACCGGCCACGCAGCCCGGCACGCTCCAGCACAACAGCCCTTGGCCGGGGATGGAGTTCAATCCCTTCTGTTTGAACACGTCGCGGGTAAGCTTGTAGGGGCTGCGTCCGCTGCCGTTGAGTCCGTAGAGCTTTTGGGTTTTGTTGTCCCAATAGATCACGAACACGTCGCCGCCGATTCCACAGCTCATCGGCTCGACCAGCCCGAGCATGGCGCTGGTGGCGATGGCGGCGTCGGCCGCGTTTCCGCCGCGCTGGAGAATGTCCAAACCCATCTGGGCCGCCAGCGGTTGGCTGGCCGCGACGATGCCGTGCTGGGCCACCACCACGGAGCGGCTCTGACGCGCATTTTTGGTCGGCCGGTCATAGCCGGCGCCCAGCGCACGGCCCGAACCGGCGATCTCGAATCCGACGTCTGTCACAAATGTCCCCAATACCAACACGGTCAAGGCCAAGCGGAAGCGGATCATGGTAACCGAGCTCCATTCAGACAAAAGACTTGGAGGCGGATCACGTCGCACATCCAAGTTGAACGATTCGGCAGCCGATGTCAATCAAGGCGACTGTCGCCGATGGAGACGTCGACAGATTGGGCCCGATGGGCCATTCACTTGTGGGCATCTTGCCTGCGACGCTCCATCACCGCGCGTGGATCAGCCGGGATATCGCGCGGGTCGACGTAGCGGCTCAAATCTCGCAGTGCTATGACTTTGTATCCGTGGTCGTGCAGGTATTTCATGTACGCTTCAAACCCTTCGCGCGGCGTGTGGACCCAGAGGTGCTCGCCCTCGGGCACGCCGTGAAACTGGAGCACGGCAATGCGGCCGTCATGCGCCTGGCTGACCGCCAGAATGAGGTCGTCGAGCGTCCAAGCGGGCCGCGCGTCGCCGGCCGAGGGAATCAAAAGCGGATCATCCTTGCCCGGCTCATAGGCCACGCCCCGGCCCTGCTCATAGTCAAATTCCGGCCGACCACCCCGGCGGGCAAACACGATGCCATGCTTGCGCAGCACGCTCAAAGCCTCGACGGCGAAACTGTTGCCCGGCCAGGCGAACGAAACCGGCCTCGGCACGCCCGCCGCCGCACATTGCCGGTCGATGCCCTGCAATTGTTCTTCCAGTCGATCCACGTTCTTGGAGTTAATTCCCAAATGGTCGCGAGTATGGTTGCCGATCTCGAAACCTTGGCGATCAAGCTGGGCGATCTCGTCCCACGTCATGTAATCGCGCTTGTTGGCTTGGAAGGTGAACCCCTCGGTGATGAAGAACGTTGCCGAAAAGCCATACTTCTTCAGAATTGGCGCCGCGACCGTGAAATGCGACTTGACCGAGTCGTCGAAGGTGAGCACGACCAGGCGGTCGGGGATCGGCTCGAGCGCGCGAGCCGGTTCGGCGGCGCGCATGGCCAGACATTCGAGCGCGATGAACGCCAGAACGATAGCCCGCGGTTTGGCATGCAACACGGCCACGGCACTCGCTAGACCTGGTTTTAAA
>JBGQHN010000445.1:0-2483 GCA_041497975.1 Planctomycetia bacterium
CAGCGCAAGGGACAGGCTCACCTCTCGGCGCTGGCCGACTTTATCGCGCCTTTGGATAGCGGCCGCCGCGATTACCTGGGCGCCTTCGCCGTGACGACGGGCCTGGGGGTCGACGAAGTGGTGGCCAGTTTCCAAGCCGATCACGATGACTACAACGCGATCATGGTCAAGGCCCTGGCCGACCGCCTGGCCGAGGCGTTTGCCGAATGTCTGCACCGCACGGCCCGAGCCGACTGGGGCTACGGCGCCGCGGAAAATCTTTCCAATGCCGACCTGATCGCTGAGCGCTATCGCGGCATCCGGCCCGCCCCGGGCTATCCGGCCTGCCCCGACCACACGGAAAAGAAGACCTTGTTCAAGTTGCTCGATGCTCCGCGACATGCCAGCATTCGTTTGACGGAAAGCTATGCCATGATCCCGGCTTCAAGTGTCAGCGGCTGGTACTTCGCGCACCCCGAGTCGCGCTACTTCACCGTCGACCGCATCGACCGCGACCAGGTCGCCGACTACGCCCGCCGCAAAGGCGCCAGCGTCGCCGAAATCGAGCGCTGGCTCGCGCCCAATCTGGGCTACGAGCCGCAGGGCTAGCCTACTGCGGAGTTCTCCGCGCGAGCGAATAAGCGGGAGAGGTGGACAGGTCTAATTTCAGCGCGGGATGAAGTCGCGTCGCGCATCATCCGAACAAGTCCGCCGGTGGACAATTACACCTGTCCCGAATGGCACTTCCCGAACTGCAAGGTCGTGTTGCGTATTGATATAGGCGTAAAGGCCAGCCGCGCGTAGATGAAGGGTATCGAATCCATTTCATCAGGCACGGAGGCCTTTACGATGTGGAAGTCTATCGCGGGTTGGGTTTCTCACCAAGTGCGATCGGAGCGCGACAAATTGCTGGCAGCCGGTGGGCTGCCGTTTTCGGAACTGTTGCCGGCATCGCACGTGGAGCGGGTACTCGGCGAGGAGCAGGTGTGGCAGCGTGAGTGCTTATATTCGCCGCTGGTGACGTTGTGGACATTTCTTTCGCAGACACTTTGTGCGGATCATTCGTGCCGACAAGCGGTGGCGCGGCTGCGGGCCTTCTTGACCGCCGATGGTCAGCGGCCTTGCGCCCCGGACACCGGACCCTACTGCAAGGCGCGTCAGCGATTACCGGAGAACGTGTGTGCCCGGTTGACGCGCGACGTCGGCCAGTCGCTGCACCAGCGGGTCAGCGACTGGGGATTGTTGAATGGCCGTCCGGTGAAACTGGTGGATGGCACGACGGTGAGCATGCCCGACACAGCCAAGAATCAGGCCGCGTATCCGCAGTCGCGTTCGCAGAAGCCGGGCTTGGGATTTCCCATCGCACGCGTCGTGGCGTTGTTGTCGTTGGCCAGCGGCGCGGTGTTGGACCTGGCGATCGGGCAGTACACCGGCAAGAACACGGGAGAAACGGCCCTGTTCCGGCAGCTTTGGCGAAGCTTGTTTCCGGGCGACGTCGTGGTGGGAGACCGCTACTTTGCCTCGTATTGGGACCTGGCGTTGTTGGCGATGTGTGGCGTGGACAGCGTGTACCGGCAACACCAGTTGCGTCTGAGCAAACGCCATCGCATCCGGCGACTGGGCTCGGGCGACTGGCTGTTGCGGTTGCCCAAACCACAACGTCCTTCGTGGATGGATCGGGACAGTTACCAAAAAATTCCCCAGGAACTGATCGTGCGAGAGGTGTTCGTCCGCGTGCGGATTCGCGGCTGGCGCGTGCGTCAACTCACGCTGGTGACCACGCTGTGCGACCCGCTGCAGCACCCGGTGGGAGAATTGGCCCGCGTGTATCATGCGCGCTGGCAAGCAGAAGTGGATATCCGAACGATCAAGATCACGATGCAAATGGACGTGTTGCGTTGTAAGACTCCCGAGATGGTGCGCAAGGAAATCTGGATGCACCTGTTAGCCTACACCCTGATCCGCACCGTGATGGCGGAAGCCGCCCAGCGCGCGAACATGCGGCCGCGCGAGGTAAGCTTCAAAGGCGCGCTGCAAACTCTCACCGCGTATCGTCCTCTGGTCGAGCAAGGCGCTCCCCATGCTTTGCCAGCGCTGTATGATTCCCTGTTAACAGCGATCGCCAGTCACGTGGTCGGCAACCGCCCCCATCGCTACGAGCCCCGTGCCATCAAACGACGACCCAAGGAGCATGACCTGCTGACCATCCCACGCCACGAAGCCAAACGACGTTTAGCCGCTTGAACTTACAAATTCGGGAAGTGCCATTCGGGACAGGTCTAATTTATTGAACGCGGCCTAACTCGAAGCGCGAGCGAGGGAGCGCCGTCGGTCGTTCGAAGAACCCTCGCTCGCTTCGGGTTAGTGTCAGGAGGACGCCGGTTACTTCTTGACCGGGTGGCCAAGCTGTTTTTCGACACTGGCGACCTTGGCGGCTAGCGCGCCAGGGTGCCCCTTGCGGTAGTCGAGCTTTGCCGAGACGGACACGCGGTCGCAATCGGCGG
>JBGQHN010000446.1:0-2480 GCA_041497975.1 Planctomycetia bacterium
AATGACGAACGCCTTCGGCGTGGCGATCGATCCGACGACGGGGAAGTTGTTTGTTGCGGACCGGAACAACTCGCGGGTGCTTCGTTTCAGCTCGGCCGCCAAACTGGTCGATGGCTCGGCGGCCGAAGCGGTACTGGGTCAGCCCGACCTGACGACGGTGACGGCAAATACGGGCGGGATCTCGGCGGCAACGATGAACCTCCCGATCCGTGTGTTTGTCGATGCGGCCGGCCGGCTCTGGGTCAGCGATTATAACAACAAGCGGATCTTGCGGTTTGACAATGCCGCGACCAAAGCCACGGGCGCCAATGCCGACGGCGTGCTGGGCCAGCCCGACTTTGTGACGAACACCGTCGGGGTCACGGCCGCGAAGGTGAACCGGACGACCGGAGTGTTTGTCGATGGCGCCGGACGGCTCTGGGTGGCGGAACGGGACAATAATCGCGTCCTGCGCTTCGATAATGCGGCGGCGAAAGCCAATGGCGCAGCGGCCGACGGCGTGCTGGGCCAGCCCGATTTTACTACCGCGACGGCGGGTGCGGTCAGTGCATCGGCCATGAACTCTCCGTTCGGCGTATTTGTGGACGCCGCCGGACGCTTGTGGGTGGGTGAAGACGGCAACAACCGCGCACTGCGGTTCGACAACGCAGGCGCCAAAGCCAATGGCGCGGCAGCCGATGGCGTGCTGGGACAGCCGGACTTCACGACGAATACCTACTCCACGACACGCACCCAGCTCGGTAACGTCCGGGGCGTGTTCGGGGATGCCGCTGGCAGGATCTACCTGTGTGATGAAGGAAATAGCCGTGTCATGATCTACAATAGTGCGGCGACAAAATCGAACGGCGCTGCTGCGGACAACGTACTGGGCCAGGCGGACTTTGTCTCGAGCGCCGCTCCGGCGCCCCCCACGGCGAGCAGCTTCGCATTCCCGAATTCCATGTACGTCGATAATGGAAGCAACACGATCTGGATTGCGGATGCGGGCAACAATCGCGTCCTCCGGTTCGCAATCAGCAATCTGACATTCCAGACGAGCCAGGCTGCCAACGGCGTGCTGGGTCAGGCCGATCTTGTATCGAATGTAGCGGGAACGACTGCGACTGGGATGACGAACGCCTTTGGCGTGGCGATCGATCCGACGACGGGGAAACTGTTTGTTGCCGACCGGAACAACTCGCGTGTGCTTCGTTTCAGCTCGGCCGCGAGACTGATCAATGGCTCGGCGGCCGAAGCGGTACTGGGTCAGCCGGACCTGACGACAGTGACGGCCAATACCGGCGGGATCTCGGCGGCAACGATGAATCTCCCGATCCGTCTGTTTGTCGATGGTGCCGGACGTCTCTGGGTCAGCGACTACAACAACAAGCGGATCCTGCGGTTTGATAATGCCTCGACCAAAGCCACCGGCGCCAACGCCGACGGCGTGCTGGGTCAACCCGATTTTGTGACGAACACCGTCGGGGTCACGGCCGCGAAGGTGAACCGGACCACCGGCGTCTTCGTCGATGCAGCCGGACGGCTCTGGGTGGCGGAACGGGACAACAATCGCGTTCTGCGCTTCGACAATGCGGCGGCGAAAGCCAATGGCGCGTCGGCTGACGGTGTACTGGGCCAGCCCGACTTCACCACCGCGACGGCAGGTGCGGTCAGTGCCTCAGCCATGAATTCGCCGTTCGGCGTGTATGTTGACCCATCAGGACGACTGTGGGTCGGTGAAGACGGCAACAACCGAGCACTGCGGTTCGATAATGCGGCCGCGAAAGCTAACGGCGCGGCAGCCGACGGCGTGCTGGGACAGCCCGATTTCACGACGAATACCTACTCCACGACACGAACCCAGGCCGGGAACGTGCGCGGCGTATTCGGGGATGCAGCTGGTAGGATCTACCTGTGTGATGAAGGAAATAGCCGTGTCCTGATTTACAACAATGCCGCAACGCTGGCCAACGGCGCCGCCGCGGACAACGTGCTGGGCCAGGCGGACTTTGTCTCGAGCGCTGCACCGACGCCCCCCACGGCGAGCAGCTTCGCGTTCCCGAACTCCATGTACGTGGATAACGCCAGGAATCAGATCTGGATCGCTGATGCCGGTAACAATCGCGTCCTGCGGTTCAATGTCACGATCACCAGCCCCGCGACCGGCGTAGGCGGGCGCGGGTATGACGTGCCGGCGGACTTTGTCCTCGCGCAGAACTATCCGAATCCCTTCAACCCGGGGACGACGATCCGTTTTGCACCGAAGACCACCGAACACGCGACGGTCAAAGTCTATAATATGCTCGGCCAGCTGGTTGCGACGCTCTTTGACGGCGTGGCGCAGGCGAATCAACAGTATTCGCTTGCATTCAACGCGTCAAATCTCCCGAGCGGGGTCTATTTCTATACCCTCCGCTCCGCAACCAGGAACGAAGCGAAGAAAATGATCCTGATGAAGTAACGCCAAATGAAAAGGGTGGCGCAAGCCACCCTTCTCATAG
>JBGQHN010000447.1:0-2477 GCA_041497975.1 Planctomycetia bacterium
ACTATAACGCATACTGTACGCAACGGTCCGGACCGCCGGCGGCGCGGCAGTGGCGGGCCCCCCCTGGACGAATCGCGCACGACTCTGGCGCTCGATGGATTTCAACCACACTCAACAGCAGTCCAGCGACGAGCAGTTGCGGGCCCAGTCGCTGAGCCTCAAACCCTCGCGTCCGCCGACGCAAGTCCCCGGCTACGAGCCGCGCAAGTTTCTAGGGGCCGGAGCGTATGGCGAGGTGTGGGTCGCGATCGATCGCACCACCGGCCGCCAAGTGGCCATCAAATTCTATGCCCACAAGGGCGGCCTCGACTGGTCGATTCTCTCGCGCGAGGTCGAAAAGCTGGCCTTCCTTTCCGCCGACCGGTACGTGGTGCAACTGCTCGACGTGGGTTGGGAGGCCGACCCTCCGTACTACGTCATGGAGTACGTCGAGCAGGGTTCGTTGGAAGACCTGCAAAAGCGCGGCGGCCGCCTGAGCGTCCGGGAAGCGGTGGCTTTGTTTCGCGACGTGGCCGTGGGCCTGTTGCACGCGCACGGTAAGGGCGTGCTGCACTGCGATCTCAAGCCGGCCAACGTGCTTTTGGATCAGGACAGCCGCCCGCGCCTGGCTGATTTCGGCCAGTCGCGGCTTTCGCACGAGCAAACTCCGGCGCTCGGCACGCTGTTCTACATGGCCCCGGAACAAGCCGATTTGCAGGCCGTGCCGGACGTGCGCTGGGACGTGTATGCGCTGGGGGCGCTGTTGCACTGCATGCTCACCGGGGCGCCTCCCTACCGCAGCGACGCGGCCGTCACCGAATTTGAAACGGCAACCGACCTGGAAGAGCGCTTAAGCCGCTATCGGCAATTGATCGAGAACTCGCCGCGCCCGTCCAACCATCGGCAGATTCGCGGCGTCGATCGCGAGTTGGCTGACATCGTCGACGGATGTCTGGCTCCGGACCGCAAGCAACGCTACGCGAACGTCCAGGAAGTGCTCGATGCACTCAACGCGCGCGACAAGCGCCGCGCCCGCCGCCCCCTGGTGCTGTTGGGATTCGTCGGCCCGGCCTTGCTGATGGCCGTGATGTCGGTATTTGTGTGGAGCTTTTTTGAAACGGTGATGAACGATTCCGACGAGGCCCTGCGACGTCGAGCGCTGGACAGCAACTCGTTTGCCGCCAAATATGTTGCCAAGACCGTGACCAACGAGCTGGAGATCTACTACAGGGCCGTCGAAGAGATGGCCGCCAGCTACCGCTTTCAGGCCTTGCTCGATGCGACCACGAGCGACCCGGAAATTGCCGAGTTGAGCCGCCAGCTTAACGATCCGAACGTGAGCGAACCGACACGCGAACAACTGCGGGCCGGTTTCGTCGCCGCTCCCGCACGGCTCGAATTGCAGGAACGCATCGAAGCGCTCTTGCAAGACCCCAATGAACCGAACGTCGGCAGTTGGTTTGTCACGGACCCGATGGGGTTGCAATTGGCCCGCGCGCCGGCCGAGGACACAGTGGGCAAGAATTTCGCGTGGCGGACCTATTTCCACGGCCGCAACGAGGACTATCCAGAAAGTTGGCGGCCGCAAGCCGACGACCACATCAAGGAAACCAATCTATCGGCTGTTTTTTACAGCCAGGTCAACGACCGCTGGACGGTGACGATCTCCACGCCGGTGATGACCGAGGAGGACAACGGCAAAGATGGCGTGTTTCTGGGCGTGATCGGCCTTTCGGTCGACGTGCACCGCTTCGTCAAGATGGAAGAAAAGAAGCGCCAACTTGCCGTCCTCGTCGATTGGCGGGCTGGACCCAATCAGGGCCTGATCCTGCAACACCCGCTATTCGACAAGTTCCTTGAAGAACAGAACAACGTGCCCGACCGTTTCCAGACATATCGCTTGCGCGAAGAGGACTTGCCCGACAGCTCGCGGCCGGAGAAAGAGGAAAACTATGTCGACCCGTTGTCCAAGGATCCCGAAGGCAGCGCGTACGACAAGCATTGGCTGGCCAAATCGCAAAGCGTAAGCATTCGCGACGGTTACACCGGCTGGATCGTCATCGTGCAGGAGTCGTATGACGGCGCCATCGGCAACACGCTCGCGCGGCTGCGTGACAGTTTCTTCACCAGCGGTCTGGTGGCCAGCGCGCTGATCGCGGGTCTTACCGCCGTGCTGTGGGCCTTCGTGATTCGCGGCCTGGCCGATCCCGCGCGGGGCGCGTCGAAATTGGCCGTATCCGGCGAGGAACCCAAGACGTGAGGCACAACGTCGTGTCCGCGGCCGCTCGTCTCGGCCGCGCGTCGTTCGCACCGGGGGACCGCCCGTGGCTGATTTGATCGCACAGGGAGCCGACCCGCAACACCGCTGGCGGCGGACGTTGGTTTCCGGGCGGCCGGTGACCTTGGGACGCGCGCCGCATTGCTGGCCGACATCCTGGGACGACTGCGTCTCGCGGCAGCACGCCGAGATTTCCTGGGACGGAGAGCGTCTCAAAGTC
>JBGQHN010000448.1:0-2459 GCA_041497975.1 Planctomycetia bacterium
ACGGCAGGGCACTGAAGAGCGTGGCCGATTCGGCGCGGCCGTCGCCGTCGGCGTCATGAAGTATCTTGACATAGCCGGCGCCCGCGACGACGACGCGGCCTTGGGCGTCGACGGTCATCGAAAAAATGTCGTGCGCGAGCGCGTCGTCCGCGTACAGCGAGACTTCAAAGCCCTCCGGCACCCGGATGCCGTGGTCTTCCGCCAAGAGCGCAGCGGGACGCGCGAACAGCGCCACGACAAGCAAGCATCCACACAGCCGCAACATCGGCGGGATTCCGCGCGGTAATTTCGGATAGCACGACGTTAAGTGTCCATGCTAGCCAGTCGGCGGCGGGAGAACAATCTCGGCGCGGGCAGGTCCGCGGCCGCAATTGTTGGCCACTGCGAGGAAGCGGCTTCGCTAGCCGCGGATCGAGACGCCCCAACCGACGCGGGCGCGCGGATAGGGGCGGTAGTAGTAGGGATACGGCGGAGGTCCCCAGTAGTACGGCGGCGGAACGAGATACGGATCTTGCACGATCACCGGCCCCGGGGGCCCATACGCAACCGGCGCAGGCGGCGGCGCCTGCATGGCCTGCACAACGCGCGGACTGACGTGCTGCTGTTGCAACATGATGAGATCACCGGCTTGCAGCGGCGCGGCCACGCCGTGATTTTGCACGTGAGTGACGATGACCTCCTCGGAAACACCCGCGCGAGTCATGGCCAGCACGTCGTTGATGGTCACCGCGCCAGCGACGGGCCGGCCGAGTCGAGCTTCGATTTCGGCGCGATTGCGGGCCTCGATTTCGTCCAAGCTGCCCCCGACCGCGGCCCCCGACAACGCGCCGACGCCGGCGCCGATGGCCGCGCCCGCGCCGGTCTTGCCGACTGCGTTACCCACCAGCGCGCCCAAGCCGGCACCGGTCAATCCGCCGACCAGCGCTCCTTGATCCGAGCGGTAGGGAGACGCACAGCCAAAACCCGAAGCAAGACACAACAAGAGAGCAAGCGCGGGCTGGACGAACAAGGGACGGTTCATGGAGCACCCTTCCTTGGGCAATACCATCAACAACGATCTGCAGGGATGTTTGGCGAGGTCCGCTCGGCGGACGACCACGTCGGGCGGGCTGGCGTTGGAGACCCGGAGCGGGATAGTCCGCAAATTCGCCGCCGGGGTCAAGAGAAGCTCGCCACGCTGGCACCTCGGCGGACAATTTGTCGGGATGCTGGCACACCCCCCACGGGCAGCGCGGCTTTAAAAACCCTTACGGCCCCGCATGTTCGGAACGCCACGCGCTCCACTTCTTCAATGCCTCGTCGCGACGAGCCGGATCGTTGAAGACGAGCGTTGCCACTTGAAAGAGTGTTGTCGGGTTCGTCTGCGCGTTTACATAACCGTATTCGCCCAGGTTTTGTCCCGTGAGATGCACGGCCACCGCCAGCGCCACGTCGCGAATCTGCAGTTCGACTTGGCGCGGCGGGTTGTTGGCCTGAAAGGTCCCGCAACTCGTTTTGTCTTGCAGCAATTTCTCGATCATCGGCAATTGTTCGTTGCCGCCAAAGCGGCCGGTAATGAGAATCGCATACTGCCGGGTGTTCGGGTGATTGTGCTCATCGGCCAGTGCGCGAGTGGCCAGCAATAGCGCCTCGTCCTTCAGGTCGTAGAGCGCGGCAAATAGCAAGTTCTGAACGGCCGACGCCGTCGTGGCGTCTCGGACGACCCACTTGCCCAACAGCTTTTTGAGCATTGGCGACCACACGCCGCTGGTGGCATTTTTCTGAAACGAGTTCTGGTAAATCATGTAGGCATACAATTGCAGGCTCAATTGCTCGTCGACGCTCACGCCTTCGGTCGACCCGACCAGCAACATGCTGGCGACCGTGCCCAGGGAAATCTGCCCCTCGCGCGGGTTTTGCAGGGCCTGCTGACTGAGCGTCTGGCAGCGCGCGTTGAGAGTTTCGCTGGCCGGCTTGGACCCCTTGGCCAGCGCTTCGAGCAGTTCGGGTTCGGCGCGCTGCATCTCGACGAACATTTGGCGGGCCAGGCGGCTGGTGCCAAAGCTGGCCGCGAATTGCTCCCAACGCGGCAGCGTTTGTTTGCGGCTGCCGTCATAGTCGGAAGCAAACGCCTCGAGTCGGCGGCGGAAATCGGCATCGTTCACCACGGTCAACGCCGCCCGCGCTCGAATGCGAACTTCGGCGTCGGCATCGATAGCGGCCTGAGCCAACGCTTCGCGCGAAGCGGCGCCCAATTCGATCAACTGACGCGTGGCCCGCTGGCGGACGGCGAACGATTCGGACCCCAACTGGCGCACCAATGCGGCGATGTGGTTCTCGTCCGGCGTGCTCGAGTCCGCGGCGGCCGCATCGCTCGACGCGCGTGCCGGGCAAGCCAATAGCGCCAGAGCGCCTGCCAGCACAAATCCAACTGCGCGAGCGCCAAGGCTCATGGCTTTCCCTTTTATCGAGTCCTAAAT
>JBGQHN010000449.1:0-2458 GCA_041497975.1 Planctomycetia bacterium
CAGCGCTTTGGGCATCGCCCTCTGACCGGCTGCCGATTCGGTCGGAACGCGCTGGTGGCAAAACAGCAGTCTGGGATTGGCCAACCGCGTGGCAATCAGCTCCTTGAGCCGCAACGTCGCGGGCGCCTGGCGACGCGGGAATTCGGCCATGAACGCTACGCCCGAGGCTTCCACGCGCTCTTTGATTTGCCGGGCCTGGTTCGTGTCAAAATCGAGCGCCGCAGCGCAATATACGGCCTTGCCAGCATCGCAAGCGGCCAGGATCGGCAAGGCGCCGTACCACTGGCCCGAAAGAACCAGGACGGCGTCAACGTCTTCGCGGTCCGCCAGCGCGCGGAATCCGTCGACGGCGTCGGCGCCGAAATCGCGAGCGCCAATCTCAGCGCGATGCGCCACCGGCTCACAAACTGCGCGCACCTCAAAGCGATCACTCAGTGCGCGCAGTGCAGGACGATGTCTGACTTCCCAGGCATTGCCTAAACCAACAAGGCCGACGCGTAACTTCATGAGACTGGCATCAGGGCGCCGCGTGGTGGCTGCGCGAACTCCATCCGAATGGGCGGTTAAAGACGAGCAAGTAGTTCCAGACAAGCCCCGTGATTATATCGAGCGGCGGGCTTTACTCAAATGTCAGAGCGATAACCTTCTGGCCGCCAAGAGCTTGGCATTTCGAGCGGCGTTCTAAGTCTTAGCTCGGCCTCGGACCACCCATTAGCAGCTCGCCCCTTTGGGACGTCAAAGTTTACTCATTTTGTGGTTGCATCATCAAACTACCCAGATAGACTGATATCTCGCTTTTGCATTCCGCGTTGACGCGAGTTTCGACAAAACGAGGACTGGAAAGGAAGCCGCCACGGAGCGTCGCACTCGACACTTCTCCCACGCGGTCGTCACTCTCCCTCCTCCAGATCCCGCCAGCTTTTTTCAACCGCGACCCAATGGCAGGCAAGTTTTTGGAAGTGCGTGCTAGCACGTGCTGGTTTTCTGTTCGTTGTTTCAACATGAAGGAGCGTAGCCGTGATTTCACTGACTTTGAACATGCTTCTGCAAGTAGCCGCAGTAGGTGCCGGCGCCGCCAGGCAGGACTATACCTCGGCCTATCATCAGACGGCCGAATCGGGCCGTCCGCTGGTCGTGCTGATCGGGGCCGACTGGTGCCCGGGCTGCCGACAAATGAAATACACCGCAATCCCTGAACTTGAGAAGAAGGGTGGATTGAGCAAGGTGGCTTTCGCCTATGTTAATACCGATCAACAAGGCGAACTGGCTCGCAAGCTCATGAGCGGTGGCTCGATTCCCCAACTTGTCATGTACCACAAAACCGATTCGGGCTGGAAGCGACAGCAGCTGACAGGCGCTCAAAGCCTAAGCGCGATCCGCGCGTTTCTCGATCAAGCCACCGATCCGGAGGTGACCGACCTGAGCAGTCGCGAGTAAACGACTCGCGGTCCGTTGTCGGTCCTCCCGAATACGCCGCGCCTGCCGGGTGCTTCGGCACTCGGCGGGCATGGACCGCGGGAACTGCCCAGGGTGCCGTGCTCACGCCTCGTGAGCATGCCGTCCCATTGCCGATGTCGCACATGCTTGCGCAGCGCAAGGCATGGCACCCAATTCCCCGGTCCGAGAGTGGCCCACCGCCACGGGAACTGTGCGGGGCTGCGGGGTTGGCGAGTCAGAGCATTGTCAGCGGGTTTTTGCGGTTCGCCAGCGGCATCTGGGCTGGCTTGCCAAGCCGGTGCGATTCGAACACGGCCACGATCATTTCCGTGGCGGCTCGCGCGTCATAAATGCTTCCATCCGGCTGCCGGTTCTCGCGAATCGCCTTAAGCAATTCCAGTACGACCTGGCGGTTGGCTGGGTGATCTTTGCCCTCGACCAGCGGTTCGCTCTTGCCGATGCCGGCGCTTGAGACGCTTTGCCACTTGGCGCCGCTTTGTCCGGGTGACCAGCTTGGATCGGCCAGGTATTTGACGCTGGGTAGGTAGCCAGTGGTGAGTTCCAGAATGCCCTCGGAGCCGAAGATCTGCAGAGCGAATCGCGGTCGCTGGCCCGCGGTTCCGCGGTGGGACGCGAAATAGGCGGTGGTAGCGCCGGCCAGGCCGTACATCGCGTTGACCGCATCGCCAGCCAGCGGGCCCAGTCCCTCGTTGCCCTCGATCACGTCGGCCTTGGTCACCGGGCGGCCGCCCTTGGTGACTCGGCCAAAGCACCAGGACGGATCGCCTCCGAAAAGACGGATCAAGTCCATGATGTGCGTTCCCAGCACCCACAGGTCCTCGCCGCCGCCGCGAGTCGCGTCCTCTTTGCCCCGGCCGCGAAACTCGAGCACCCGGCCGATTTTGTTCGACGCCAGGATATCCTTCACGACCGGGATCCGCGGGCTGTGGCGGGTCGTGTGGGCGATTGCGAGCTTGGCGTGCGTGCGCTCGCAGGCCGCGACCATTTCATCCGCTTCGGC
>JBGQHN010000450.1:0-2446 GCA_041497975.1 Planctomycetia bacterium
ATTGTGCGCCGAAGTGTTTTCGCGGCCCGGTTTGGCGCACGGCGGACTGAATGCTTTCTTAACGCCAGTCGAGGTTTATTGAAAAAGTGTTAGCTTGCGCACGAGCATGTCCCAGAGCCGGCATTCCTTCACATGCGCAATCGCGCGGCGGTCGTTTGAGTAAGGAATTAGCAACACCGCCCCGAGGTGGACCCCAAGTGCCAGGTGCAGCGTTGCCGCTGATTTCAGAGTCTTCGCCGGTTTGGCGAGAACGCGGGGAGAAGCCGGGCCATGCGAGGCCCATGCGGACGCGGTGCCAGAATCCGTGTGTTTAGCCGTAACCCAGCGCTGTGTGGCCCTCGACAACTTGTTGTCGCGGTGTCGAAGGCACACGAGGGATTTGTTACAAGCGGTCCCGAACGCCGGTCCGGGGCCGGCCAAATCGGCCCTGCATTCGCTCAATTGTCGTGCGCGTTGACGCCCTGGTTGCGTGATTTGTCTTGGGAAACCAAGAATCTCGGACGGATTGAGGTCCTGCGACAGCCTGCAAGCAGGCCCGTTCAGCGAGCCGGCCCCGGCCAACGCTAACCGTGAATCAAGAGATTGATCCGCTCGGGCAGGTGTTCGGCGACTTCCGAAATGACATCGCCTTTCATGGTCTTCCACAGGGCGCCGCGCTGGGTCGAGCCCAGCAACAAGGTATCGACCGCGTGCGTCGCCGCGGTCTCGAGAATCGCCTCGGCCACGTCGAAGGCCACCGAGTACAACGTAAAGACCGGGATTTCCGCCGCTTCGGCCGCTTGTCGAGCGGCCGAGAAGACGTCCTTGGCTTCGGCGTCCCGCGTGACGTCGCCGAAACTACTCGGACCCATGGTTGGCACGGCGATGTGCCGCACGAACAGAACCAACAATTCCGCGTGCTTCGCCTTGGCTTCCTCAATGGCGAAGTTCAACAGCTTGGGGTTGCCGCGGCTGGCCACCATCAGCCGATGCCGGCTGGGCGTGGCCGCCCGGGCGGGCTTGGGCACGGCGGTTGGGGCCACGCGGATCGGGGGAGCGATGTTCACTTCCGGCTCGGCTGCAAAAGGAGTCTCGAGCGGCGCCAGCATCCAGTCGCGAATGGCGTCTCGGTTGTGCGCCGCCCACCGCCCGCACAATCCCGCCCCCATGATGCTCATCGCAAACAAGAGCGCCAACGGCTTCTCCCAGGCGATGGTCAGCCAGATCAACACCATCAGGACGGTCAGCAGCAGCATGCCGATTCGTTCATGGCGTCGTAGAGCGATGGCGAAATTCGTGGAGCACGAGCCCAGATTTACGGCCACGGCCCCGACCACTCCAATCGCGTAAAGATCGGCCAGCCGTCCCACGTCGGGCACCGCGATCACGGTGAGGATGGGAATGAGCGTGCCGATCACGAGCGGCGCAAACGGCATTCCCCAGCGGTTCAATCCGCCAAATGGCCTCGGCAATTCATCGTCGCGGGCCATCATGAATTGAATGCTCACCAGGTCCGTGACCGCCGTGTTGACTGCCGAGAGCAACAGCAGGGCGAACACGAGCGAAGCCACTGCGGCGAACATTGGCCCCACATAATACTCGGCCAAGAGTCGGAGCATCGTGTCTCGGTGCGCCGTAAAGGCCTGGGCCGCGTCGCCGTCGCCCAACGTCTCGGCGGGGATCGCCAGCATGGCGACCGTCAGGACCATGTTGAGCGTGACGATCTCGATTAGCACCGGCCAGATCGCGCGGCGGGCCGTCTTCTCCACGGGCTTGACCATAATGCCGGTCATGTTGGCCACGGCTTCGACGCCCGAGATGGCCAGGATGAGCGCCGTAAACTGTCCCCACCATTGCAGGGCGTTTCCCTGGGGAGCGGTGATGTGCGCCGTGGCCAGGTGCGGCGCCGCCTCGCCGGCGATGATCAGGCTGAACAAAATCGTGAGCATCGCGACCACCAGCGCCCCGGTTCCGGCCTTGGTCGGGCCAAAGTAGTTGACGACGCCAATCAGCGCGACACTTCCGGCAGCCCACCACTCGGCGTTGGCCAGTCCGACGTAATGAAATGCATCTAGCGCCGAAAGCGCGGCGGTGACCACGTAGTCGGCGCACAACAACAGAGCGCCGACGACGGCCAGCAATTCGCTGCGATGCCGTGCCGAGGAATACACGCCACCCCCGTCCGGATAAAGACGGCAGATGATTTGATACGCCCAGCCCACGGCCACCAGCAGAAACGACATGGCCAGCATGAACCAAAACGACGCGCGGCCGGTGTAAAAAAGCGCCAGGCCGAGCACGTAGAGACGGCTGGTCCCCCAGTCCCCGAACAGCATGGGACCGGCGTGATACCAATGCAGTTGACGTGGGCGAGCCCCTTGACCAAGCACCACAGGCGCTCCACTAGCGCGAGCACTTGCATTGCGTGCAGAGGCTGGACCGAACCCTCGGACCAGAGACGGTCGCG
>JBGQHN010000451.1:0-2410 GCA_041497975.1 Planctomycetia bacterium
AGCATCAGAGCGAGCCGGGCAATCAATCGCCCCGGCTAGCGTTGAATTCACACCACTTTCGGAAGGTCCAGCAACTGGCCGATGGCATCAAAAATCTTCTCGGGCGCGGCCATGCGGCCAACGCCGCGCTGGCGACAGCTTAGCCAACCTTCTTCGGGATCGACAAAATGAATTCCGTCCTGGCGCAATTGGACAATGTTGCGTTGCACCGCCGGCTTGTCCCACATCTCGCAATTCATGGCCGGGGCCATGAGCACGGGGCGGGTGAAGCTCAACAACAAGGTGCTCAGCAAGTCGTCGGCTTGGCCCGAGGCGGCTTTGGCCAATAGATTGGCGGTGGCCGGCGCGATGCACAACAGTTCGCCGCGCTGAGCCAATTCGATATGCGCCCCCAGCGGATGCTCACGCTCATCGAACACGTGCTCGAGCACCGGCCGCCCGGTCAAGGCAGCAAACGTGGCCGGCCCGATGAATTCGCGGGCCGCTCGAGTCATGACCACCGACACGCCATGGCCCGATTGGACCAATTGACTCACCAGCGCGGCTGTCTTGTAGGCCGCGATGCCGCCGCTCACGCCAACCACGATCTCGCGCGGGCTCATAGATTCGTCAAATCCAACTCCGGCGGTCCGCCGCCCGACTCCTGGCCCGTGATCTTCAATTGCGCGGACGAGTCGAGATAGATCTTGTCTTGAATGATTTCCTGGATCACGATTTCCAGCTTGTTGTCGGTCTTGATGTCCACCAGCGGGCGGCTGCCGGCGTTTATCGCCACCAGCCGCTTCTGAATCAGCGTCGACAACTTAAAGCGACCGCCAACTTTGTTCACGATCGCTTCTTCTTTTAACTCATCGAGCATAGCTTCATACCTCTTTGTATTTCCGGCGAAGCACGGGATCTGACGTCTTATCGAAATCGCGGCACTCTGGGTGCCGCCGTTTACTCGCGCCAATGCAGCGGCGATCGCGGCTCAATTGGCATGGATAATGTCGCAAATCTCTTGAACGGCCCGATCCACGTCGTCGTTGACCACCTGAAATCGGTAGCGGTCGGCACAAGCCAATTCTCGGCGTGCTACTTCGAGGCGCCGCTGGATCGACTCTTCGCTTTCACTGCCGCGGCCTCGCAGTCGCCGCTCCAATTCCTCGAGCGAACTAGGATGCACAAAGATCGTCAGCGCTTGAGGATACTGCCCGACGACGGCCATGGCGCCCTGGACGTCAATCTCTAAGACTATCCAGTTGCCGGCCTTCAGGCTAGGGGTGACTTCGCTTACGAGCGTCCCGTACCAGTGTCCGCCGCCGAAAACCTCGTAACACTCCAGGAATTGCCCCGTCGATCGCCGCCGCTGGAATTCCTCATGGCTCAGGAAGTAGTAGTCGACCCCGTCGCGCTCGCCCGTGCGCGCCGGCCGGGTAGTGGCCGACACGCTTCGCGACAGGTTCTCGCAGCGGGCAAACAGTTTTTTCAACAGGGTTGTTTTGCCGGCGCCGGACGGCCCCGAAATGACGATCAATCGGCCGGGGTTCGGTGCATTCATTGACTGGCGAGGCGCCGCCAAACGGACGCGTGTCCGCGTGCCGAGGCCTCACTCCACGTTTTGGATCATTTCGCGAATCCGCTCGATCGCCGCCTTGATCTCGATGACGTGCCGGGAAATCTGCACGTCGTTGCCCTTCGACCCGATCGTATTGGTCTCGCGGAACATTTCCTGAGTGAGGAACTCAAGCTTCCGGCCCGAACTCTCGGGCAGGTCGAGGGTGGCGGTAAACTGTTCCAGGTGGCTGCGCAGCCGCACGAGTTCCTCGGAAATGTCGCTGCGTTCGGCGTAGATGCTGATTTCGCGGATCAAGTCGGCCGCTTCGAGCGTGATCTGAAACTCCGCCAGTATTTTTGTCAGTCGCTCGGTGAGTCGCCCGCGGTAGGAGTCGGCTACCGACGGCGCGCGGGCCTCAATGGCGTCCAGTTCCTTGGCCACGAGCGCCGCGTTGGCTGCCAGGTCGGACGCCATGGCGCGACCCTCTTCGACCCGCATCGCGTTCATGCTCTTCATCGCCGCGTCGATCGTTTCGCTGATGATCGGCCAATCGACGGTCGCGTCGAGCGGGGCGCCGGCGTTCTCGCTGACCACGCCTGGCAGCAGCAACAGCGATTCAACGCCGACCGGCGCGGAGAGTTTCCAGATTTTGCGCAGCTGCTCGAGCTGTTCGCGGTAGCCGCCCAGCACGGCGGTGTTGAAGCGAAAGTCGTCGCTGGCCCGCGCCCGATCGACGCGCAATGAAATCTGGACCGTGCCGCGCTTGATGTGCTGGCGCGCCAAGTTTTCGATGTGCGGCTCCAAGGTGCTATAGCCGTCCGGGCAGCGGATGACGAGCTTGAAATAGCGGCTATTGATCGTGCGCGTTTCGGC
>JBGQHN010000452.1:0-2401 GCA_041497975.1 Planctomycetia bacterium
CCACATTGCCCAGCATCGAGATGAACGTGAGCTGGAAGGACCGCTCGGTTTCGGTCTTCGTCTCCGCATCGGAGTTGCGGAACGCGGCGTCGATGCGGGCCATCAGATCCGGGATCGCCTCCGCGCTCGCCGCCTTGATCCAAAAGGTGCCGACCAGGCCGCGGTCGTTCATCAATTCATTGAAGTAATCATGATGGAAGAACATGATCGTCTCGTCGACGTTGCGAGCGTGATACGCACCGCGGATGGTCAACTCAGGGTTGCACGGCCAAATCGAACCCAGCAACGTGATCTTGTCTCCGATTTTCCAGCCGAATCGCTCCATCAGCTTGGCGCCAACGATACACGCGGATTTCTCCTTGATAAAATCGGCTTCCTCTTGCGGCGTGACGGCCATTTCGGGGAAGATCTTGAAAATCCGGTCCGCGTCCACGGCGAACTGCGCGAAATTGCTGAAGCTGGGATCCTTGTAGATGCCGCCGAACCAGGTGAACTTCGAGCAGTACTGCACGCCCGGCAGGCGCTCGATGCGGAGCTGGTATTTTTCGGGCAGTACGTTCGCCAGCGAGACGCGGTGGCGGGTCACGATCCGCAGCGCAGACTGGTCTGACGTCGGCGGGTTCGTCATCAGGTGCAAGGCCGTCTGCAACGTCGTAAACAGAAACAGCGAGACCGCAACGCTCAGTACCGTGAGCGCCAGCCGTCGCTTGTTGCGAAACGCGTTTCTGACAATAAAACCGGAGATGGTCACGGCGGAAACCTACTATTTTGCAAATCCCATTGAGAGGTTGCGCTGCGTCTGTCCCTTCTCGTCGACCAGTTCGCCCTTTTCCAGATGCACGACGCGGCGCGCGTAGGCCGCGGCCTTCGGATCGTGGGTCACCATGATGACCGTCTTGCCGGCCTCCCGATTGAGCCGCTGCAGCAATCCCAACACATCCGCCGCGGAGTGGGCGTCGAGGTTGCCGGTCGGCTCGTCCGCCACCAGCAGCACCGGGTCCGTCACCAGCGCGCGGGCGATGGCAACGCGTTGCTCCTGGCCACCCGACAACTGGCGCGGCAAATGTTTCATGCGGTCGGCCAGGCCGACCAATTCCAGGGCGGCGGCGACATGTTCGCGGCGTTCGCCGGCGCTGAGGGCGGTCAACAACAGCGGAAGTTCCACGTTCTCGAACGCGGTCAGCACGGGGATGAGATTGAATGTCTGGAAAACGAATCCGACGTGGGTGTTGCGCCAGTCGGCCAGGTCGGTTTCACTGAGCTCGGCCACGTTCGTGCCCTGCACAAGGCACTGGCCGCTGGTCGGACGGTCGATACCGGCGAGGATGTGCAACAAGGTGCTCTTGCCCGAGCCGCTCGGCCCCATCAATGCCAAAAACTCGCCCGCCGCAATGTCCAGGCCGACGTGATCGAGCGCAAGCACTTCAATCTCGCCATGTCCGTACACCTTCGTCAGGTCACGAATCTGAACCATCGATTCCTGCATCCTCGTGGAATTTTAGCACAAGCCCGTTGGAATTGTCGCGCCAAGTTTCATTGGACGAGGGTCAACGTGATTACGCCGGCCACCGCGATGACGCCGCCGATGACCGAGCGCGCGCCGGGGCGGTCGCCTTCGAAACGCCACGAAAACGGAATCACCGCCAGCGGCAGCGTGGCGACGATGGGCAGCACGATTCCGCTCGGGGTCGTCGACAAAGCCCATTGATAGCAACCCACCCCGATAACGGGGCCGCCGAGAGTATTCACCATCACCCACGGCCACGCGTTGCGCCAATCGGCACGACTGATGGACGTCGCCTGGCCACCGCGCCACTGCAGCCAGATGAAATAGACTGCTGCCACCCCGATACCGCCAAGAATCCGTTGGTACGCGGCTGTGCCGCCGTCGATGTTCTGGCCGGCCTGGGCCGCCACCAGAAAGGCCTTACGGCTCAGCACGGCGCCACCGCCCTGCCCGATGGCCGCGAGCACGCCGAAGATCGTCCCGCTGAAGAGATGTTTGCGGTCGAGATGAAAATGATTTCCCGGTGCGAGCGCCACGGCGACGCCCACCAGAATGATGAGACCCGCGACGCACTGCGCAAGACTGAGCGTCGTCCCCAGCCAGAACCATTCGACCAATGCGCCGATGGGCGCGGCGAGACATTGCATGAGCAGCAGTGTGAGCCGCGAACCAATGCGCGGCAGGGCCTCGTACAAGGCAAGGTCGCCCAGCCCGAAGCCGACGAACCCGCTCCAAACAAAGAACCAGAGTCCTGCACCACCAAGACCTCTCCCAAACCCGTGCGCCCACAGCGCGAGCAGAACGGTGGCGAGGCACAGCCGGGTGAGATTGGCCACGGCGCTGCCCAAATAGTGCGTGGACCGTGTGGCGCAGACGACGGAAACGGACCACAGG
>JBGQHN010000453.1:0-2379 GCA_041497975.1 Planctomycetia bacterium
CCCGCTTCTCCAGACCTTCGTAATAATCCACGGTGGTGCCGTCCAGGTACAAGGCGCTCTTCTTGTCGACGACCACGGTCACCCCGTGGTACTCGTATTTCGAGTCGAGTTTGTCGTCGAACTTGTCGTCAAAACGCAAGTCGTAGCTGAACCCGCTGCAACCGCCGCCAACGACGCGAACCCGCAGCAACGTCCCTTCGTGTTGTTGGTCCATTGCCTTCTTGACTTCGCTCGCGGCCTTTTCACTCAGAATGATGGCCATGTGTGCTTGCACTCCAATCTCGGGGTTGTTCTTGGTAAAGATCGAACCGCGGCCGATTTTTCGCTACTCGAAGTTCTTAAATTATACGAAACACGGACCGAAGGAAAGCCGATTTGCTTGTTTTGCCCGTAATTCGGGGGATTTCGCCAAATCTCGACCCGGCGCCTCAGGCCAGGCTGCTGAGCTTTCGCAGCCGGTGGACTACTTGGGCCACCATCTCGATCGCACGCTCGATTTCATCGGCCGTGTTGAACCGTCCCAGGCCAAACCGCAGGCTGCTGCGGGTGGCCTCCTCGCTCAGCCCCAATGACCGCAAGACGTGACTCGGCTCGGGATTGGCCGAAGTGCACGCGCTTCCCGAGCTGACCGCGATGTGCTTCATGTTCATCAACAGTGCTTCGCCGTCGACGTAGGCAAAGCTGAGGTTCAAGTTGCCCGGCAGGCGCAGGGGATAGGCTGGCGCCAAGGTTTGGGGGTTGGGGGTGAGGGGTTGGAGTTCCTCCGGACTCCGGCCTCCTGTCCCCAGCCTAAGCTCCGGCCCGTTGAGCGAGACGCCGTCCAACTCTGCCGTGATCCCCTCGTACAGCCGATCGCGCAGCGCCGCCAATCGCGGTTGCTCATGAGGCATTTCCTCCAGGCAAAGCTCGACGGCCCGGGCGAATCCGACGATGAGCGGCACATTGAGCGTTCCGCTGCGCAATCCGCCTTCGTGCCCGCCGCCGGCGATTTGTGGTTCGAGTCGCACGTGCGGTGGGCCGCGGCGCACGTATAGCGCGCCAACTCCTTTCGGCCCGTACAACTTATGCGCCGAGAAGCTCATCAGGTCGACGCCCAGCGAGCGCACGTCGACGTTGATCTTGCCGACGGCCTGCGTGGCGTCGCAATGCAATAGCGCCCCGCGCTGGCGACAGGCGGCCGCCACCTCGGCCAAGGGCTGGATGACGCCAATTTCGTTGTTGGCCAACATCACCGAAACCAGGAGCGTGTCGTCGCGCAGCGCCTTGGCCAGTTCGTCCACGTCGAGGCACCCTGCCCTGCTGCTGCCGGCCTGTTCGACGCCCAACTTCGTCACTTCGAAGCCGCGTCGACCGAGCCGTTCGATTGTGTCCAGGACGGCCCGATGTTCGGTCTGCACGGTGACCAGATGGTTGCCGCGCCGATGCTGACGTTCGGCCACGCCGCGGATCGCCAGGTTGTTGCTCTCCGTGGCGCCGCTGGTAAAGACGATCTCTCGCGCCGTGGCGCCGATCGCCCGGGCGATCTTCTCCCGCGCGGCCTCGACGGCGTCCTTCGCCTCCCAACCGAAGCTGTGGCTGGTGCTGGCCGCGTTGCCGTAAATCTTGGTAAAGAACGGAAGCATGGCATCCACCACCCGCGGATCGACGCGGGTCGTGGAGTGGTTGTCGAGATAGATCGGCTCGGTAGTCATGGCCTGTGGCGCCGCGCGTTGTCAAAGCGTCGCTCGGATAGTGCAATTATAGGCCGCTCGCGGTCTCTCCGCGAATGGAGCGCGGCCCGGCAACTTCGTGGCCCCGGCCGGCCGGCATAGCTACACTGATCGAACGACGCGGCTGAAGGCGCCGCGCCTGCCTGGGGAGCGGATCGGTTTGAGGAAGGACTCGCCATGATACGAACAAGTCTCCTGGTGATCCTGGCCGCCTCGTTCGTTGTTGGTGTTGGGCGCTGGGCAGCGGCCGATCCGCCGCCAAAGCGCAACGCCACAATTGATTTGGACCGCCAGCTCGTCGCGCACTGGCCGTTGGCGGGTGATCTCGAGGACCACTCGGGCCACGGCCACCATGCCGTGGCGCGCGGTACTGTTGATCTGGGTGCTGCCGGACCGGCGGGCGAGCCCAAAACGGCCGCGGCCTTCAACGGCCGCGACGCGTTTCTCGAAGTGCCCGCGTCGGCCGACATTCAACCCGGCACGGGCGATTTCTCGCTTCCCGCTTGGATCGACGTCGACGCGAAGGGAGACGACGTGCCGGGCGACTTGCTGAGCTGGTACGATCCAGTGCGACGGCGAGGTTTTCATCTGACGCTCAAAACCAACGCTGGCGTGGCCACGGCCCAATCGAATGCCCGCCATCTGCAATTCGGCATCGACAACAATCGCG
>JBGQHN010000454.1:0-2348 GCA_041497975.1 Planctomycetia bacterium
GCCGCGTCGTCGTCGCGCGTCAACCGGCCCAGCGCGTCGTAGGTGAAAGTGTTCTGGTTGTTGCGCGGGTCCTTCTCCGTCAGCATCAGGCCGCTGGCGTTGTAAGTGCATTGATACGCTTCGCCATTTGGGTTGGTGATCGCGGTGAAATAGCCGCCCGAGTTGAGCGTGACGCTGGTCAGTTGATTAAACGGGCTGCGGATGCCGGTCGGATTGCCCGCGCCGTCGCGCTCGATGTTGGTCATATTGTTGTCACCGTCGGTGACGCGAATCAAGCGGCCCGAGCTGTCGTAAGCAAAAGTGTAGACGACCGCGCCGGTCAGCGTGTTGACGGTTTGCAGATGGCGGCCTGCGCCGTCGAACTTGAAAAGCTGCGTGCCGTCGGCGGATGGAATCGGGATGTCGCTGGCGGTATAGCCGGGCAGCGGCGTGCCGATGCGGCGGACTCTGTTGCCGCCGGTGGAGAACTGGTCGCCACCGCAAATGTACAGGCTGCCGTCCGGCCCTATGCTGACCGAAACCAAAGTCATTTGCGCTTGCAACGCCGGGCCGCCGTCGCCCGCGTCGCCGCGCACGGTCGTTCCGGCGACCGATGTGATGATGCCGTCCGGCCCGATGCGCCGCACGCGCGCTGCCTGACCGAAGGCCGTTGGAGATTGGGTGAAGTAGAGCGAGCCATCCGGCCCCAGAGCCAGCCCGCCTAAGAAGCCTGCCTCGAATTCAAGGAAGCCGCCGAAGGCGATGTTGGCTAGCAAAGCCGGGCCGCCGTCGCCCGTGTCGGCTCCGATGCCAGTGCCGGCAAAGGTCGTGATGATTCCGTCAGGGCCGACCTTCCGAATGCGGTAGTTGTAATGATCCAGGAAGAAGAGCGTGCCGTTGGGTGTCACGACCAAATCCGATGGCAGGTTGAGCGAGGCTTGCGTGGCCGGGCCGCCGTCGCCGCTGAAGCCCTGGGCGCCGCTGCCGACGATGGTGCGCACGATGCCGTCAGTGCTGATTTTGCGAATGCGTAGGTTGGCTGTGTCGCTGATGTAGATGCTGCCGTCCGGTGCCAGATACGGGCGCGTGTTTCGGAAGAGCGCCTGAGTGGCCGGGCCGCCGTCGCCGCTGAAGCCGAGCTGGCCAAGCGTACCGGCGAGGTTCGTCACCTGGCCGCCGGTTGCAATCTTGATGAGGTTAGCGTTGCCGGTCGTAATGATGCCGCCGTCCGGTGCGATGATGACGCGCAACGGTATGGCGTTGGTGATCGGCCCTAAATTGACCGCTGTTGTGATGACGCCGTTGGGGGCGACTTTACGAATGCGCTTATTGTCGCTGTCCACGATGTAGACGCTGCCATCCGGCCCCACCGCCGCGTGAAACGGCGTGGACAGCGCCGCCTGCGTGGCCGGGCCGCCGTCGCCGCTGAAGCCTGCTGTGCCGGTGCCGGCAAAAGCCTCAATGGCCCGATTAACGGTTTGCACGCTGCGCCGCTCGCCGTCGCCCTGATAGAGCACCTGGCCCACGGGATCGTAAACGTGATGCACGCTCAAACTCCATCCACCCAAAGCCAGCGCGTGCATGTCGTAAGTGCCCAGTTTGACCTTCTGAATTTGGTGCAACGTCACTTCCTGTCGCGCACGATCGCCGGTGATGGGAATGCCGTTGCCGTTATAGCCAAAGTTCCCGGTGTTCTGATAGACGCCGTCATAGACGTAGCCGATGTCAATCACCGCCAGGGTTTGGCCTTGCAGTGTACGCCCATAAATGTCTTTGCCATCCCAGGTGAAGGCCGTAGTTTGATTGGGCTGTGCCGGAAAAGTGGAGTTGTACAATTGTCCGGCAATGATGACCCGCAACTCGATGCGCTTGAGCGAGGCAGGAACGCTGCCGCCGCTCAAGCGAATCGTTGCGGTGTAATCGGCCTTGTAACCCGGCGTGCGTTCGCTGTCGTAGCGCAGGAAGTAAGGGACGCCGGTGAGCTTGACCTCTTCGCTGAGCGTTGGGCCTCCCAGGCCGATGATACTGCCGGGGCAGGTTGGGCAATCATCGGGCGGATTTGGGGGCGTTGGCGGCGGGCCGTTCGGCGGGCCGGCGTCGGGCGGCGGGCCATATGGCCAGTTAGAATCCCACGCTGAGAAGTGAATGATCGGCACGCGCCATAAAACCTGGTTGACACCATAAAGCGTCGCGAGCAGTTGCCGCTCGGCGGTGTTGATGTCCAGCGACGCGTACTCCGGATCGGTGGCGGGCACATCGTTGCCATTTACATCCAGGTTCGCCACGCCGCCCGTGATCGAGAGAATCTTCACCACCCGCCCGCTGGCCGAAGGCAGCCATTGCCCCGCCGTGCGGTCGTAAGCCCCGGA
>JBGQHN010000455.1:0-2330 GCA_041497975.1 Planctomycetia bacterium
TCGTGTCGCTCGCTGGGCCCAAACAGCAGCACCAAACTTTCGCCAAGGTCGAAACAATCGCCGAAGCCGCCGGCCGACCACTACGAGCCGTCAAGCGAGCCCTTCCGGCATTGGTTGCCAGCGGTTGGCTTGTTCGCATCGGCCGAGAGCAGGGGCGCCGCAGCGTCACGTGGGAGCTCTCACCAAAAACGATTGACGCATTTTCGGTCGGGCGATTTTTTCGATTGCCAATGGCGCTGGTTCGACAGTTTGCGGATTGTGGCGAGCCGTTGGCGTGGTGCGAGCGGGCCGTGTTGGCCTTCGTGGTTTACCGCGGCAAGTTTGCGGTGAGTGCGAAAATCAGCATCGGCGACCTGGTGAAGGCCACCGCGCTGTCGCGGCATTCGGCGATTTCCGGCCGCCGCGGGCTGGAATGCCGCGGCCTGATCGACGTCGAGGCCATCCGTTCGGTCGGGGGCGTTTTTCTGGCCGCCCAGATCAAACTCGTTCGCCTCCAAGAGGGCGTCCGTTCCGTCGAGGGGGGTAGTGCAAAAGTTGCACGCGGCCCCAGTGCAAAAGTTGCACGCGGGGTAGTGCAAAATCGGCCCGCGCTCTTAACTCGACCGTCTAACAAAGAAAAACCGGAACTTAACGCCGCAAGCGGCGATCGGGGTTCGAAAGATCCGGATTCGGAGGGGACAAAGACCACAAAGGCAGCCAACCGCAGGCCCGCTGGCGCACACCTGACCGACGTGACGTCCGCCATGCTCAAAGAAGACGCCGCGCTATTGGCGTGGGCTCGGACCTACCGTCGCCGGCCACTGAGCGACGCAGAGGAGCAGGCCATTCTGGGTTTTGCCAGACACGCGATTGGGGATGGGAAAAAACCGGTCGCGTTGTTTGTGAAGTTATTCCGCGACGATCTTCGGGCCAATATCACTTGTGTACAAGCCGACGCCGCGAATCGGGCGTGGAAAGAGCTACAGCCCTGGTACACGCCGCGCCCCACTCGACTTGAACCCGAGGATCGAGAACTTGCCGCGGAACTGGTCATCGAGGATGAAAAACGCCGGCAGGTGGCAGACCTGGCGCGAATGGTCGAAGCGGAACGCCGCGAACAACGGCGAACGAAGCGGAACGCAAGAGCCTGGCCGTCGCATGAGCGGGCCACCGATACATGAAAGGAATTCCAATGACGCCAAGAATTGGGATTGAACGCCCCCGGGGCGCTGAACGCACCCGAGGGCTGAATCTGGAGGAGTTGGTGGTCGCTCCGTGGCGCATTGTACCCGCGGGGCAGGGTCGGTTTCGTGGTGATCTGCTCCCTTATCGAAAGAGAACCACGTTAATCGCGGCCGTGCTTGAGACCTCGCACGGCGAAGCAGCGTTTGGGGGTCGAAATGGGGTTCTGCACGTCAGTTTTCCGGGCAACGACGCGGTACTTGATCCGCGAACAGCGGCCAGCGTCCCGGTCGAAAGTGATATTCCCCCCAAAAACCCCTGCAACTAAGACCAGCGGGCACGGATTCTCGCGCCCCAAACGTCGCGGATAACGCATGGACTGCCAGCGGACGAGCGGCGACAACCCTCCATCACGAGGGATTGGCCGCGCTATGCGCGCTATGTAATGAGACCGCAGCCGCAGCGATAGTTCGCGTGCTCGACGCCAGTCTACCCAAGACGCGTACGGCGCGATTCTGGGTGTACTGCGGCGACTGGCGGAATCGCTACACGGTTTACGATTACACGACGAGTCGTAGACGCGATGGCCCAGCGGATTTTCTGGCGACGTTCGCAGGCTACCTCCATGCCGATGCGTTCGCCGGCTATGACGGGATCTATGCCGCCGGCAACGTCAAGCAAGTGCTCTGTTGGGCCCACGCGCGACGGAAGTTCTTTGACGCACGCACGGTACAGCCCGAGGTCGCCCACACTGCGCTCGCTCACATTGCGCGGCTGTATCGCGTCGAACGCGACGCCAAGGAGCTGATCGGGCCCGACGGACTCGAAAGCGAGCAAGCGTGGTTGGTCTGGCATCGCCAGAGATGGGCGTTGCGGCAACAACATTCGTGGCCATTGCTCGCTGAGTTTCGGCAGTGGCTGGAAGCAACCGAGCAGACGGTCCTGCCCAAAAGCCCGGTCGGACAAGCGTTGCAGTATGTGCTGCCGAGGTGGGACGGCCTGGTCCGCTACTGCGAGAACGGCGCCCTGTCGATCGACAATAACCTCAGCGAGCGGATGATTCGACCCGTGGCGATTGGCCGCAAGAATTACTTGTTCCTGGGCAGCGACAATGGCGGCACCGCTGCGGCGGTTCTCTACAGCGTCCTGGCGAGCGCCAAGGCGAATCA
>JBGQHN010000456.1:0-2318 GCA_041497975.1 Planctomycetia bacterium
ACCGCGCCGCGGAGGCCGCTCGGCTTGTCGTTCAGGAGAAGCCAGGCGAGCTGCCCCAGGGCGGCGCCCATGAAGGTGATCGAGGAGTTGTTGCGCGGCGGATTGATCTGGAAGCCGAGCACGTCCACGACGAGGAACGAGGTGAACCAGCCGGCGGCCAGGATGCTGCCCACGAGCGCGAGCCACTCTCCGGTGCGCATCGCGCGTCGTTCGAGCATCAGTCCGACCAAAGCCCCGCCGAACGTTCCCCACGCCGAGCCCTGCAAAAAGAGCGTGACAAAACCGTAGGAGTAGTTGACCAGGGTGTCCGACTGTGCGTAGCCGTGCAGGATTCCATAACTCATCGTGCCGCCGGAACCAATGCCCAAGGCCGACAGCGCGGCCAGCACTGGCATCCACAGAAACAGCGATCGCTGACCGCTGACGTATGCCAGTCCCAAGGCCAGGGCCGCGCCCGGAACCATGGCGCCAAGCAGGTGCCCAAAGTCTCCGCGAATCCCCCACCCCAGGCCGACCGCCAGTGCCACGAACAGGCTGCGACCGATGCGATCCATGAGACTCATTGCGTAATCCCCGCTAGCGAGGTGATCTGTCAGACCAAATTCACCGCCACACAAATTTAACCGGCGGCGCGACGGCTGGCCATTGGGGATTGGGGTCAGGGTTTAGGGGTTGGGAGTTGCAGTAACTTGCCAACAACGGTTCTTGCGGCAATGATAACGTCGCGCTTCAAGGGCTGGTCCGAAGGGCTCGACGACAGGGCAGGCAGGTTCGCGGGAGTTCTGCGCAGCATGGAATGCCAGGCGGAGCAAGTGGCCAGTACACTGCTTGAGATCGGCATCACGCACGTCGTGTGGTTGCCCGATTCGGCGCTCGGCCCCTGGGAGCAGGCCCTCGATCGACCCGGCACGCTGGAATTGGTGCGCGTCTGTCGCGAGGGAGAAGCGTGGGCTATCGCCGCCGGGTTGCACCTGGCGGGGCGTCGGCCGCTGGTGATGATTCAAAACACGGGCCTGTTCGAGTCGGGCGATTCGCTGCGCAACGTGCTTTTCGATCTGCGGCTGCCGCTGACGGCCATCATCGGTTACCGCAGCTTCCTGGTGAGCGAGTCGACCGATTCGGCTCGCAGGTTTACCGAGCCAATCCTCAGGGCCTGGGGCCTGGACTATATCTTGATCGAGCGGGCCGACGAGCTGCCGCAAATGGCCGAACACTTTCGCGCGTGTCGCGATGCCGGCCGGCCCGGCTTCGCGCTAGTGGCCGAGGGGCGGATGTAGTTTGTGTTGTCGGTGGCACTGGCGTGTCGCCAGTGCGGGGGCAAAACACGCGCCAAGATGCCCGTGCCACCCGACGAACTTACGTCACAGTAGGAACCGCAGGAGCGCACGCAATGGGGTCATTCGGTGAGTCGCGAATGCCGTTGGTTGCCGCATTGCGGGTGTTGGTTGGCTTGCGTCAGGACCGAATCGTGGTGACCACGATGGGTTCGGCCCGAGAATGGCCCAAGCTGTCACGGCACCCCTTGGATTTCCACTACGTTCCCTCGTCGATGGGACAAGCGCCGGCCCTGGGCTTGGGACTGGCTTTGGCAAAGCCCGGCCGCGAGGTGTTGGTTCTCAATGGCGACGGCGCCATGTTGATGAACCTGGGTAGCCTGGTAACGATCGTGGCCAGCGGCGCGCGAAACATCACGCTGGTGGTGCTCGACAACGGCGTGTACGAAGTCACCGGCGGACAGCAAACGCCATCGTCCATCGCGCGGCGGCACGCCAAGGTGGATTTCGCCGAACTTGCGCGCGCCGCCGGCTTTGCGTCCGTGTCCAGTTTCCCACGGCTGGATGATTGGCAGCGTCATGCGGAAGAGGCGCTGCGCACGCCGGGCCCGCGGTTCATCGCGCTGGCGGTTGAGCCACTGGCCACCGACTATCAATTGGAGGCTCCCGGTCCGATGAGCGAGCGCATCGAGCAATTTCGCCAGGCACTGGCCGAGGTTTGAGCCGGGACGAAAGTCGTTTGCTAGGGCGCGTCGCGTAATGGTTTGGCGGCCCTCACCCGCGAGCTGTCGCTCGCTGCCCTCTCCCACCGGGGGCACCGGGGGAGAGGGCGACAAGTTTCAGGCCCGCTCGGGCATTGCGCCGGGCCCAATAGCGCCGCACAAAGAATTGCCGCGTATCGCGGCGGGCAGCAGAACATGGTGCATTACTCGGCTAGCAAGGCGGGCGTCGTTAGCGTTACCCGCACGGCGGCCCAGGTGCTGGCGCCGTTCAAGATCACGTCCAACTGCATTTGCCCGGGCGTGGTCGATACGCCGCTGTGGA
>JBGQHN010000457.1:0-2310 GCA_041497975.1 Planctomycetia bacterium
ATCGAACCCGATGCCGCCGCCTTGGATCAAAGGGACTCGCAACATGGTTGTTTCACAACCTCGTAGGTTAGGTTTCCAACCTAGCTTCGGCCCATTTTCCTCACATTGGAATTGGGCCTGGTTCAAACCAGGGTAACAACATTTCCGTGAATTGGTCTTAACCAAAAAGCCTGTTTCCCCCATGCTGGTGGGTGTTTTTCGCCACGAACCCGCCAGTTCACGGAGGAAACAGACATGGTTCAGACTATGCCCTTGGGCCTGGAAGCCAACCCGTTCAACGTGCGCGTCGCCCATGCTGGTCCCGCCCAAGGCATGGGGCCCGAACAGCGGCAAGCTTTGGCCCTCCAAGCCCTCGGCGGTGCGTTCACCATCACCGCGTTGGCCGAACAGGCCGACGTCAGCCGCAAGTTCGTTCATCAGCAAATCGACCTGGCCCAGCAGGCCCTCGAGCAAGCGTTTGCCGCGCCGGCGGCGGACGACGAGGCCATCCTCTTTCATCTTCCCGTCACCAAGAAATGGTTGCGGATGAACGTCGTGTCCCTGCTGTTCAATTGCCGCAGTGGCTACCGCGGCGTCGTCCACCACTTTCACGACTGCCTCGACGCGCACATTTCCCTGGGCACCATCCACAACATCCTCCACCAGGCCGTCCCCATCGCCAGCGGCATTACGGCCCAGCAAACGCTTGACGCCATCGAGTTCGGCCTGCTCGATGAAATCTTTCAAACGCAGCTGCCGGTGCTCGTCGGCGTCGATGCTGCCTCGACGTATTGCTTTTTGCTCAGCCAGGAAACCCATCGCGACGGCGTGACCTGGGGCGTGCGCCTGCTCGAACTGAAGGAACGTGGCCTCGATCCCGAGGCGTTCATCGCCGACTTCGGCACCGGCCTACGTGCCGGCTGCGACTTGGCCTACGCCGGCACGTCATGCCGGGGCGATACCTTTCACGGCTTGCAAACCATCGTCCCCGTCGTGTCCGCCTTGGAAAATCAAGCCTACGAGGCCATCGCGGCCCGCGACGCTCTCGAACGCAAGGCCGCCACGCAGCAATGGCGCCACGGCCGCGCCAACCAAAGCCTGACGGCCAAGCTGGCGCACGCCAAACCCAAGGAGGCCCAAGCCATCACCTTGGCCGACGACGTTGCCCTCTTGGCCGACTGGCTCCACCACGACCTCTTCGCCGTGGCCGGCCCCGACTGCGCCGACCGCCGCCTCTTGTACGATTTCATCGTCGCGCAGTTACGCGAGCGCGCCCCGCAGTGCCCCTACCGCCTCAACCCGCTCTGCACCTTCCTCGACAACCATCGCGACCAACTGCTCGGCTTCGCCGAGACGCTCGACCGCGACCTCGCCGAACTTGCCGTTCGCTTCCAAGTCTCCATCGACACGCTCCGCGAACTGCTGCGTCTGCAACACCAAAGTTACGCCAACCCGCGCCGCTGGCAGCGCGAGGCCGAACTCCACCAACAACTCCACGAACGTTTCCACGACATCGACGAGGCCGTCCGCGAAGTGGCCCGCCGCACCGTCCGCGCCAGTTCCCTCGTCGAGAACCTCAACAGTCGGCTGCGCAATTACTTCACCCTCCGCCGCCACCTCGGCGCCGACTACCTGGCCCTGCTCCAGTTCTTCTTCAACCACCGCCGCTTCGACCGCAGCGATTGCCCTGAGCGCGTCGGCAAAAGCCCCGCCGAACTTCTCACCGGCCAAGCCCACCCGCATTGGCTGCAGATGCTCGGCTACCAACCATTTTCCCGAAATTGACGCGCTGGGACGGACCTTCGCAAAAACCCGCCCCCATGGCGAGCCCGCTCACCGTGCGCGCAGCCAGGCGTTGTGACCCAAAAAAAGGCGGTTTTGAACCAGGCCGATCACGCAACTCGCAGCATGTCGCAAGTCACAGAGGAGAAACCAGTTGCGATGAGGACTGCGTGATCACTTGCAAATGATCACCGCCTTTCCAAGTCTGTGCGTCCGCCACATCCACAACTCCGACAAGCGCGGCATCCCCGCCGTGCGTAATCGCTCGCCATCCGTGCAGCTTTTGGCTTCGATCCCTGGCAAAGGCGACGGACACTTGCCCCGGCCGAGGCTTGGCGAGGCTGGGGACAGCCGGCGTGTTGGGATGGCAGCCCCGGCGGGGCGGCGGCGATTCTGCCCGCGCGGCGCTGCCGTCGCCCCGCCGGGGCTTGCGTCTTGGGTTCGTCACGCTGGGCAGGGCTCGCCAAGCCTTCGCCCTGGGCTACGACCCGCCGCCCCGAGTGCGGTTGAATCATCGACCGGAATGTACTGGGCCAAGTGGCCCAGTCG
>JBGQHN010000458.1:0-2297 GCA_041497975.1 Planctomycetia bacterium
CTAGCCGAAGGCGAACGGCAACGCATTGAGCCGTTGTATTGGCGCGTGTTGGAAAGCACGAGACGTCGCCGCCGCATCTTGGGGCTGGTTCAAGACGCGCTCAGTCAGTTGCGGCTGGACATGAAATATCTGATGTTCGACTTAGAGGCCACGCGTCGGGAGCGTGACGAGCTGCGCCGCAAGATCGAGGAAGCATAACTCTCACAGCGGCTGGCGCCGACGCGTTTGGCACACGATTTGACATTGCGCGAGAGGATCCGGCCGTGTCCGATCGCTTCTTCGTCGCCATGGCACGTTGCGGCTTCTTTCGCCTTGGAATAGTATGGGAAGTTACGGACGATTCATTTGAACTTTCCCCGAAACGGAGGTGTCTTGGGGAAAGCGGGGCAGCGAGCGAAAGAGTTGGAGAAGGGCTGGACATGGTCGAGCTGTCTGCTGAACAATTCGCTCAGCGCGCCTTCGACCTGAACTTGCTTGACGAGCGTCAGTTACGCGAAGTTTGGGGCGAAATCGGCACCCGCCAACTGTCAGGCGAAGAATTTCAACAACTGCTGTTGCGCCGCGAGTTGTTGACGAACTATCAGACCGAACGCCTGCTGCGCGGTGATCGGGCCGGCTTTTTCTACGGCGATTACAAGGTGCTGTACCTGATCGGCACCGGCACCTTCGCCCGAGTGTATCGGGCAAGCCACAAGACCACCGGCGAAATCGTGGCGCTTAAGGTGCTGCGGCGCCGTTTTGCCGAGGATCCTGAGCAGGCCGATCGTTTCCACCGCGAAGGCGAAATGGGGGCCACGCTGCGGCACCCTAATATCGTTCCCATCATGGAGGTGGCGACCGAAGGTGCCATGCACTACCTGGTGATGAAATTCATAGAGGGACGCAACCTCCGCGAGTTCATCAAGACCCGCAAGAAGTTCGAGCCGGCCGAAGCCACGCGGCTGGTGGCCGACATCGCGGCCGGGCTGAGCTACGCGTTTGAGCGCGGCATTTGCCATCGCGACCTGAAAATGTCCAACGTATTGGTTTCCAGTCGTGGTCAGGCCATGCTCGTCGACTTCGGCCTGGCGGCCGCCGACAAAAGCGCCGGCGACGACGCGGTCGCCAATTCTCCCAACCCGCGCACGATCGACTATGCCGGCCTGGAGCGCGCCACGGGAGTCCGCAAGGACGATCCGCGCAGCGATCTTTATTTCCTGGGCTGCATCTACTACCACATCCTTACCGGCCAGGCGCCGATCTATGAAACCAAGGATCGTATCCAGCGGTTGAGCAAGAGCCGCTTCGAGGACGTGAACCCAATCAGCAAGGCCGATCCCACGATCCCCCGCGCGATCACCGCGGTGGTCAATCGGGCCATGGAGCTGAATCCGACCGAACGCTATCAATCGCCCGACGAGATGTTGCTCGACATGAAAGCGTTGATGCAACGGCTGCCCGAGCCCTACACGCCCCCGGCCGAAGACGACGAATCGACGGCCAAGGCCGCCGACGCGACGGTCCCCGCCGCGCCGAAGCGCACGCTGATGTTCGTCGAATCCAACGTGGCGCTGCAAGATATCTTTCGCGGACGTTTGAAGAGCAACGGCTACCGCGTGCTGGTCACCGCCGATCCCGACCGCGCGCTGGGGCGCTTTGCCGACGGGGCCAAGGCCGCCGACTGCGTCATATTCAGCACGGGCGAGCTGGGCACCCCGGCGCTCGAGGCGTTCAATCGCTTCGGCGAAGGCCAGCACACTCGCGGCATTCCGGCCGTGCTGCTGCTTGGAGAAAATCACTCCAACTGGAAGGCCAAGGCCAAACTCAACGACCATCGCGTCGTCATCACGATGCCCATCAAGCTGCGGCAAGTGCGCGAGCTGCTGGCCAGGCTGGTGCCGCTGATCGAACGGCAAAGCGGAAGCAAATAGCCGCTCGAAGACTGGCGGGTTTGGCTTAACCCCTCGCAGCCGGCTTATCCAAGTCGATGTCCATGTCGCGCATCAGCATCTTCATGTCCTCCCACACGTCCTTCTTGGCCGCGGGATTGCGCAAGAGATAGGCCGGGTGGTAGGTACACATCACGCGAATGCCGCGGTACTCGAAGTATTTGCCGCGCATGCGGCTGATCGGAATTTGGGTGTCCAGCAGCGTCTGGGCTGCGACCGCACCCAGGCAACAGATATATTCCGGCCGGATCAGGCTCAACTGCCGGTCCAAAAAACTTCGGCAGTTGGAGACCTCGTGTGGAAGCGGCGTGCGATTGCCGGGCGGTCGGCATTTGAGCACATTGAAGATATACACGTCGTCGCGGGTGA
>JBGQHN010000459.1:0-2281 GCA_041497975.1 Planctomycetia bacterium
CCATTTCATGGGCAAGCTGCTCGGATTGCCGATGGGAATGGCCCCTTGCTTTACTCTGCACTCGCAAATCTCGTTGGAAGGCCAGCAGATGGCCACGCAAATGTTGACCGCCGCGGGAGCGAACTATTACATGGACGTGGCCCTGAATACGGACCGCATGTTGGCTTATTTCGACACGAGCGGCCACGACGACCAGACCTTGCGCGAGATCTATGCGCGCCGGCCCGCGCCGGAATTCGTGCAATGGGCGATTGACCGGGGTATTTTCACGCTCGACCGCGGCGGTGGTCTCGAGCGCGGGCCGAACTGGGGAAATCCGCGCCAGTTTTGCAAGTCGGATGACGAACTGCGCGAGCTCGAGCGGGCGACTCCGGCGATGCACGGCTTTGACGTCGCGGGTCCGCGGCCTGCCAACGCGGTCAGCCGGCGCGTGCGGTTGCACCAGGCCGTGGGCCGTGAAGCGATCCAGGCCGAACTCGACGTGGAAGCGCTCGCGAAAGTCGCCGAATTTCGTTGCCTCTCGACCCAGGCCACCGGAAAAGAAGCGCACCTGAACGCACCCGACTTGGGCAGCCGCCTGACGGCCGCCGAGCGGGCGCGGCTTGGCCCGGAAGGCAACGACGTGCAAATTGTCGTGTCCGACGGTCTCAGCGCCGAAGCCGTGCACCACAACGTGCCAGACCTGTTGGCCGTATTGGGCGATGCGCTGGCGGCGCGACAGATTCGAGTCGGGCAACCGATGCTCGTGCGTTACGGCCGCGTCAAGCTCGCCGAACAGATCGCGACGGCGGTCGATGCACGGTTGGTCGTCTATCTGCTCGGCGAGCGGCCGGGCGGCGACGCCGAGGCTGCCCGCAGCTTGTCGGCGTACCTGGTCTTTCGTCGCGACGAACCTGCCGCGGCCAACCCGGGGGCCCCGGGTCAACGGCCGAGTTTCGAGTATACGGTCGTCTCCAACATTCACCGCGCCGGGCTGCCACCGCTGGAGGCCGGCGGAGTGATCGCTGAAAAGGTGTTTCAGATTCTCTCGCTGCGCGCGGCCGGCAATCGGCTCGAGGCGCTGCTGCAAGCACAATGCGGGACCTGAGAGTGAAACACTAATTCCCTCCAGGCGTGGTGGGGTAACGTCAGCGCCGCTGGCGGCCTTCTGCCTCGTTTGAGTGCGGCTATAATGAGCATGGACTGGAGTGCTCGACCCGTGGCCTGGCACCGCTCGAACCGTTCCTGAGAGGAAACTGCACGATGGCTCGCTACCCGTCCGGTCCAAGGGACTACTTCTTTGGCGCTACCTTGGCGCGGCAGTTTCGCAAGGCACCGCTCGAATTCATCACCGAGATCGGCCGCACGTATGGCGACATGGCTTACTTTCGCATGGGCCCGGTGCGAGCCTATTTCGTCAACAATCCGCAACTCATCCGCGAGGTGCTGGTCACGAAGCACAAGTGCTTCCGCCGTCCCGCATGGATCGCCAGACCGCTCGCCAAAATCGACGGCCAGGGGCTGGTGCTCAGCGAGGGAGATTTGTGGCTGCGGCAGCGGCGCCTGGTACAGCCCGCGTTCTCGCCGAAACGCTTTGGCCCCTATGCGCAAACGACCGTCGAGTACACCGAGCGGATGATCGCAGGCTGGTCGGCCACCAGCTCGCTGAACATTGCCGACGAAATGACTCAGCTCACCTTGGAGATCATCGCCAAGACCTTGTTCGACGTCGTGCTCTCGGGCGACATAGCGCGGCTGGGCGAAGCCGTGCGCGCCGTTTCGGAAGCATTCGTCGCCGAGGCCGGCAACCCGTTCCAACTGCCCGACTGGTTTCCCCTGGCCGGCAAGCGGCGCAAGCGCTGGGCCATTGCCACGTTGGACAAGCTGGTGCGCGACATCATTCGCCAGCGGCGCGCTTCGGGCGAGGACCATGGTGATTTGCTATCCATGTTGCTGTTGGCGGTCGACGACGAGGGAGACGGGCGCGGGATGAGCGACGAGCAGGCGCGCGACGAGGCGATGACGCTGTTCAATGCGGGTCACGACTCGACCGCCGCCGCCCTGGCTTGGATTTGGTACCTGGTGGCCGGGCACTCGGCGGTCGAGGCCCGAATCGTTGAAGAGGTCGACGCGGTATTGGCCGGGCGGGCCGCCAAGCTGGCCGACGTAGCCCGGCTGCCGTACACCGAGATGGTTATCAAGGAATCGCTGCGGATCTATCCGCCTACCTGGACGATGTTCCCCCGCGAAGCGGTCGCTCGCGTGGAGCTTGGCGGGTACACGATTCCCCGCGGCGCTTGGG
>JBGQHN010000460.1:0-2276 GCA_041497975.1 Planctomycetia bacterium
CGTGGCGCCCGGCGGCAACTGACCCGTGATTTTAAATCCGATGACTTCGGGCATCAGCATGTAGAGCGGCTGGCCGAGCATCACGGCTTCGGCTTCGATGCCTCCCACGCCCCAGCCCAACACGCCCAGGCCGTTGATCATCGTCGTATGGCTGTCGGTTCCCACCAGGGTATCGGGCACGGCGACGGGGTCCCGGGAATCGCCTCGCAAGAAGACGCCCTTGGCCAGGTATTCGAGATTCACCTGGTGCACGATTCCCACCGAGGGCGGCACCACGCGGAAATTGTCGAACGCCTTTTGACCCCACCGCAAAAACTCATACCGCTCGCGATTGCGCTGGTACTCGAAGTCGACGTTCCGCGACAGCGCATCGCTGCTGTTGAAGATGTCGACTTGCACCGAGTGATCGATCACCAGGTCAACGGGGATCAGGGGGTTGATTTTTTTCGGGTCGCCGCCCAAGCGCTTCATTGCGGCCCGCATGGCGGCCAGGTCGACCACGGCCGGCACGCCGGTGAAGTCTTGCAGAAGCACGCGAGACGGATGGAAGGGAATTTCGACCTGGGCAGGCGAGTCGGCGTCCCAGGCGGCCAGGTTTTTCACGTCGTGTTCGCCGACGGCAAAGCCGTCGCAATTGCGCAGCGCCGATTCCAACAGCAAACGAATGGAGAAAGGCAACTCGGCGATTTTGGCCAGGCCCAAGGACTCGAGCTTCGAGAGCCGGAACAAGCTGGCCCGGCCGGAACCGGTTTCAAAGCGGTCGCGCGCCGCAAACGGGTCGGTTTTGCGCTGTTGGCTCATACGCTGCCTACCTTGACGGGTTGTTTGCGCCCGCCGTCGCCGCAGGCGCTAGTCGATTCAACCGGCAAATTGTACCCAATCGGTCCCCTTCTGTCTGCTGCGACGGGATTCTCGATCGGTCGCTCCATGCCGCAAAAATGGCACAATTCGCCGCGTGCCGTGTCGCGTTTGTCGGTTTGACCGGCTTGGAAGCGCAACCTAAGTTTGCGATGGAATTGTGAAAGTTCCTTTCGTTTCGAGCGCAATACAGGCAGACAAACGCGATGGCCGAAATCTCCAACGATAATCTACTGGCGCGTCTGGCAGGCCAGGGTAACCCGGCCGATTCGAATTCGTGGGCGGCCGTGGCAGCTTCGTTGCCGCTGCATGCCACGCCCGAGGGCAAAGCCGCGGACAAGCCCGATGAAAAGCTCGATGAATTGCTCGGCCGCATCCGCGATATTACGACCCCGCCGGAGTTGGTCGACGAGGACGCGCCGGCTGCCATCGCGCAGCTTGCCGCAAACGCCCCGGATGCGTTTGTTCCGATCGAGCCTGACTCGCTCGAGGAAGCCCAACTGACCACTAGCGCCGTCGAAGGTTTGTTTTTGAAGTTGCTGCTGTCGCGAGGAGACGCGAGTGGCCGGGCGATCAGCGAGCACATCAAGCTCCCCTTCCGCCTGGTCGACCCTTTATTGCGGAGCATGAAGGCGGACCAACTCGTCGTTCACAAAGGTGCGGCGCCGATGAACGACTATGTCTACCAATTGACCGACGTGGGCCGAGAACGCGCGCGGCGCCTGGCCGACCATTGCACCTATTTCGGCGCGGCGCCGGTTTCGCTCAAAGACTATGTCAGGGCCGTGGCGCTGCAGTCCTTGACCAAGCAACATCCGACCGCCCACGATTTGCACCATGCCTTCGAGGACCTGCTGATCAACCCACACATGTTGCGACGCCTGGGCCCGGCGATTAACTCGGGCCGCGGCTTGTTCCTGTTCGGCGCGCCCGGAAACGGCAAAACCAGTATCGCCGAGCGCGTCACCAGGGCCTTCGGCCAATACGTGTGGATTCCCCGCGCGATCGGCATCGATGGCGAAATCATTCGGCTCTATGATCCCAACGCGCACGAGCTGGTGCCCTTGGAGCCCGGTAGCGGCCTGTTGGAAGAAAGCCACATCGACAAGCGCTGGCTGCGCATCCGCCGCCCGACCGTGGTCGTCGGCGGCGAGTTGACGATGAACAATCTGGAAGTCACCCTCAATACGTCCACGGGCATCAGCGAAGCGCCGGTCCAGTTGAAAAGCAATTGTGGCACGCTGGTGATCGACGACTTCGGCCGGCAACGGATGAGCACCGACGAGCTCTTGAACCGCTGGATCGTGCCGCTGGAAAAACGGCACGACTACCTGAACCTGGCCAACGGAAAAAAGATCGAGGTTCCCTTCGACCAACTGGTCATATTTTCGACGAACCTGGAACCCAAAGACCTGGTC
>JBGQHN010000461.1:0-2265 GCA_041497975.1 Planctomycetia bacterium
ATCTGGCCCGCAATGAAATCCTGCAAGGGACCGGATACATTCCGCGCGGGCCGGAAACCCAGATTTACAGCATCGCCGAAAGCGACTTGAGTCTGGTGGCTACCGCCGAAATTACACTCGGCGGTCTGCTCTCCGGCGAAATTCTCGATGCGGACAAACTGCCGGTCAAGCTCTGCGGAATCAGTCACTGCTACCGCACCGAGGCCGGCGCCGGCGGCCGGGCCGCTCGCGGACTCTATCGCGTGCACCAGTTCACCAAAGTCGAGATGTTCGCTTTCACGCTTCCCGACCAGAGCGAAGCCATGCTCGACTATTTCTGCCAGCTGGAATGCCGGATCTTCGACGGCCTGGGCATCGCCTTTCGCGTGGTCGACACGGCCACCGGCGACTTGGGCGGACCGGCCTATCGCAAATTCGATCTGGAAGCCTGGATGCCGGGCCGCGGCGAGGCGGGCGAGTACGGCGAAGTGACCAGCACGTCGAATTGCACCGATTACCAGGCGCGCCGTCTGGGCATACGCTATCGTACTGGCGAAAAAGGAACCGCGTTCGTGCACACGCTCAATGGCACGGCTATCGCCATCAGCCGCGCGATCATCGCCATTTTGGAAAACTACCAGCAGGCCGATGGCTCGGTGATCGTGCCGGACGTGTTGAGGACATGGGTCGGCAAGGATCGGATCGGCGGCTCGCCATAAAACGCAAACGCCCTGGCGGTGAAGCCAGGGCGCACGCGTGGATACCATCTGGGAGCCGGCGCGGATGGACGCGTCTAGCTACCGGCGCCCAACGAGGCACTGATGTTGGTAAACGTGTTGTTGGTGTTCGTGCCCAACGTTTGAATGGAAATCATACAGACGATGATGATCAGCGCCAACATGACGGCATATTCGACCGCCGTGGGGCCATCTTCAGACGTCAAAAACCGCTTAACCTTGTTTACGAATAACATAGGGTTCTCCTCGCGCGGGAGCAACTGTTTCCCGCGTACCAAATTCCACGATAATACGCGCCCATCGAAGTGACGGGCGCAACCCTTTCGGCAGCCGGCTACCGACAGATAAAAACCTGCGGGCCCCTGGCTTTGCGTCCGGGCCTTACGGCCGGTTTGCCCTTTCGAGGATGGTGGATCGCGAAGCTCCGCCCCACGCACCGCCAAACTCAAAACCACAGATCACGAGACATGACATTTGATAGGTTGCCTAACGGCAAACTCACTCGGTCCGGCACAATTGTCGGGCTCTGATAGCGAGTACGCCGGTCGGCTAAAGAAAACCGTAGCTCAACTCCCGCGGTTGTCAAATTTGGCGTGATTTCTTCCGCGAAACGCGCGAATTCTCCGAAAATCATGCCACGCTCATGGCCGCCTGCGCTTCGCGGCAAAGGCGTTCGGCTTCGGCCAGGCTGGGTGCCTCGGCGATCGCCCGCACGATCGGCTCGGTGTTGCTCGCTCGCACCAGCAGCCATTTGCCGGGCCAATCGAGCCGCAGCCCGTCCAGGTGCTCGGCTTGGGCGTCACCGAAGTGCCGCTCGACCGCTCGCAGGGCCGCGGGAATCTGCTCACGCGCCAGGGTGAGCTTGGTTTTGACGATCTCATATCGCGGCAATTCGACGGCCAATTGGCTGACCTTCATTTGCCGCGCCGCCATGGCGTCGAGAATCATCGCCATGCCCACAAAACTGTCGCGCACCAGCCCCACGCGGGGGTCGATCACGCCGCCGTTGCCCTCGCCGCCCAGCACGGCGCCGTGTTGGAGCATCGCGTCGACGACATTGGCTTCGCCGACGGCCGAGCGGAAAAACGGCACGTCGTACTTTTTCGCCACGTCCTGAGTCATGCGACTGGTCGAGCAATTCGTCACGACCGGCCCCCGTTGGCTGCGTAGTCGGTGGTCGACGCATAGAGCCAGCGTATATTCCTCGCCTAGGTACCGTCCCGTTTCGTCGACCACGGCCAACCGATCGGCGTCAGGATCTTGGAAAAACCCGACGTCGCACCCATGCCGTGGCACGGCCGTCAGCACGCCTGCGAGATTCTCGGCGGTCGGTTCGGGGGTATGCTCGAATTGGCCGTCGGGAACCTCTCCGAGCAGAGTCACGGCGCAGCCCAGCTCAGTCAGCAGTTTACGGCCCAAGCGTCCGCCCGCTCCATGGTTGGCGTCGAGCAGCACTTTGAATCGCCGGCCGCGAATGCCAGCAACGTCGACCGTCGCGGCCACGAGCGACAGATGCTCTTCGATCGAGTCGGCGCAATTCTGCACGCGG
>JBGQHN010000462.1:0-2261 GCA_041497975.1 Planctomycetia bacterium
GGCCGGGTGCGCGATCTGCCGGGCGTCCGCTATCACATCGTCCGCGGAGCACTCGACACCCTGGGCGTCGAGGGCCGCAAACAGTCACGCAGCCTGTACGGCGCCAAGAAGTCATGAAAGTCCTCCTGTCGATCACTAGCCACTGACCACGAGCCACTCCTACCATGGGCCGCATTACCGCCAGCCGCAAGCAATTGACGCCGGATCCCCGGCACGATTCGATGTTGGCCAGCAAATTCATCAACTGCCTGATGCACGACGGCAAAAAGAGCACCGCGATGGCCGTGTTCTACGATGCGCTGGCGATCATCAAGGAACGCGTCGCCGACACCGATCCGATCGAGGTTTTCACGCAGGCCGTCGAAAACGTGAAGCCGGCCATTGAAGTCCGTTCCAAGCGCGTCGGCGGAGCAGCCTACCAGGTGCCGATGCAGGTCAATCGGCCGCGACAGCAGTCGCTGGCAATCCGCTGGATCTTGATGGCCGTCCGCGAACGCAAGGGCCGGGCTACGCACGAAAAGCTGGCCGAAGAACTGGTTGCCGCCTACAAGAAAGAGGGCACCGCGATGGCTCGCCGCGACAACGTCCATCGCATGGCCGACGCCAACAAAGCATTCGCGCACTTCGCCTGGTAAGGCACGCTTCGAACGAGCCACCGCGCCGCATCGTCGCGACTCATTTCATTTTGGCGCGGCGTTGCCATGCGCCAAGCTCTCGGCAACAATAGCCGAGGTATTTCGACACGGAATCCATACCTCCCGCGGCGCCGCGCGCTGTCGGGCTCGATTTGCCATGGCACGAAACCTCGAACGATTACGCAACATCGGCATCATCGCCCACATCGATGCCGGCAAGACCACCGTCACCGAGCGGATGCTGTATTACAGCGGCGCCAGCCACCGCATGGGCGAAGTGGACAAAGGCACGACCGTCACCGATTTCGACCCCGAGGAACAGCAGCGCGGCATCACCATTCGCGCGGCCTGCGTGACCTTTCCCTGGCTCGATTGCACGGTGAACCTGATCGACACGCCGGGACACGTCGATTTTACGGCCGAAGTCGAGCGCAGCCTGCGCGTGCTGGACGGGGGCGTGGTCGTGTTCAGTGCCCGGGAGGGCGTCGAGGCGCAGAGCGAGACCGTCTGGCGGCAGGCTGACCGGTACGGCGTGCCGCGGCTGGCGTTCATCAACAAGATGGACCGCGAGGGGGCCGATTTCGAAGCCACGTTCAACGAAATTCGCGAGCGACTGGAGGCCAACCCCGTGGCGGTCCAGGTTCCGGCCGGCGCCGGGCCGCCGCATGTCACGGACGCGTTCCGCGGCGTCATCGACCTGGTGGAGATGCAGTATCTGACGTTCAACCAGGAAAAGCTGGGGGCCGAAGTCCAGCGCCAGCCGATTCCCGAAGACCTGAAGGACCTGGCCGACTTGTGGCGAGGCGAGTTGCTGGAGCGGCTCTTCGAGTTTTCGAACGAAGTGGCGGAGCTGTTCCTCGAAAAAGCGCCCGTGCCGGCCGACCTGGTGCGCCGCGTGTTGCGCCAGGCCACGCTCATGCAACTGGTGGTGCCGGTGCTGTGCGGTTCGGCCTTGGACCACGTCGGCATTCAGCCCCTGCTGGACGCCGTGACCTATTACCTTCCCAGCCCGGCCGACAAACCGCCCGTCGAAGGCGTCAACCCCAAGCGCCGCGACGCGAAAGAAGTCCGCAAACCCTCGCCGGACGAGCCGTTTTGCGGACTGGTTTTCAAGATCGACGCCGACAAGCACGGCGACTTGCATTACCTGCGCGTGTACTCGGGCGAGCTCAAGGCCAACAGCCGCGCGCTCAATCCCGGCAAGGACAAGAAAGAAAACGTGCCCCAGCTGTGGCATATTCAAGCCGATCGCCGCGAACAGGTGCCTAGCGTCTCGGCCGGCGACATCGTCGGCATTGTCGGACTGCGGCATTCGGTCACCGGCGACACGCTGTGCGACACGCAACATCCGATCCTGCTGGAAACGATTCGATTTCCCGAAACCGTCATCTCGATGGCCATCGAGCCGGAAACGTCGACCGAGCGCAAGAAGCTGGCCGACGTGCTGGAAATGATGAAGCGGCAGGATCCCACGTTTCGGGCCCAGGAAAACGAAGAGACCGGCCAGACGTTGATCAGCGGCATGGGCGAGCTGCACCTCGAGGTGATCAAGCACCGGCTGCTGCGCGATTACAATCTCAACGTACGCGTGCACAAGCCGCGCGTCAGCTATCGCGAAACCGTTGA
>JBGQHN010000463.1:0-2246 GCA_041497975.1 Planctomycetia bacterium
GTATTTCGCAAGCGGGCCGGGATCGTGCTGTTGCATGCCGGCATCGCGCTGGTCATGGCCAATGAGCTGGTCGTGCACACGCTGCACGTCGAAGGCCAAATGCACATTCGCGAGGGTGAAACGGTTAATTTCGTGCAAGACATCCGCACGGTCGAGTTGGCCGTCGTCGACCCGTCGGACCCCACAACCGACGACGTCGTGGTCGTGCCCCGCTCCCTGCTCAAGGACGAAACGCCCATTCGTGACGACAACTTGCCTTTTGAGGTGCAAGTGGTCGATTATCTGCAAAACGCCGAGCTCAAGAAGGTGACGGCCCAACTCAAGAACCCAGCCACGGCCGGAGCCGGAATGCAATGGATCGCCGAGCGGCGACGCGCGGGCGCCGGCACCGATGCCGGCGGCAAGGTCGATTCGACGGCTGCTTACGTCAAGCTGACCCGCAAGGGAAGCTCGGATCCGATCGGCACCTACCTCGTCGCCGTGGAACTGTTGCCTCAAGCGGTCAAGCTCGACGACAAGACGTACGAACTGGCATTGCGGTTCCGCCGCACCTACAAGCCCTATTCGCTGCGCCTGACTGACGTTCGCGCCGACAATTACCTGGGCACGCAGACGCCCAGGAACTATTCGTCCGACGTGCGCTTGGTCGACAAGGATCGCAATGTGGATCGCGAAGTAAAAATCTGGATGAATAATCCCCTGCGTTTTGCCGGCGAAACGTTTTATCAGAGCGGCTACAACGTCGACGACAAGGGCCAAGAGATCACGACGTTGCAGGTGGTGACCAACACCGGCTGGATGATTCCCTACGTGGCGTGCATGCTGGTTGGCACCGGAATGCTGGCCCAGTTCTCCATCACGCTGTTGCGGTTTTTGCGGCGCCGCAATGAAGATCAGGCGGCGGCCCAGCGGGCACGGCTGAAAAAGGCGGCTAAAACGACCGCCGGCACGGATGGCCGCGGTGGTCTGGCGTCGTTGTATCTTCCGGCGGCGGTGGTCGTCGTGTGCGCTGCTTGGGTAGCTTCCGCGGCCTGGCCGCGGCCGACGCCGCTTAGCCAAATGCAATTGACGGAGTTCGGTCGCTTGCCGCTGGTCTACGAAGGGCGCGTCAAGCCGTTCGACACCGTGGCCCGCAACATGCTCCGCTATTTGTCCGGAAAGCAAACCTATGTCGATGCTAAAGATAACACGCAACCGGCGATCAAATGGTTTTTGAACGTAATCGCCCGCAACGACGAGGCGCGCACCGATCGCGTGTTCCGCATCGAGCATCTGGAAGTCCTGGAGACGTTGGGCCTGAAGCGCAGGCAAGGCTTTCGCTACTCGATCGAAGAGCTGGCCGGCCATCTGGGCGAGCTGGAGCGCCAGGCCGAGCTCGCCTCGTCGCTCGAACCGCGCAAGGTGAGTGCTTATCAAAAGAAGGTCATCGAGCTGGTCAAGAAGCTGCGGCTGGTCATGCTCTTGAAGTTTTCGTTTGACGTGCCGCAGCCCAATCGGGAAAACGCCGAGGAAAGCGCGCGTGCTTTTCTGGCCCAGCTCGACGCGCTTTCGCGGTTGCAGCCTCCGCTGGCCGTGCCCAGCGACGCGGACGACGGCCATTGGGAAACGTATGCCATGGCCTGGTTCAACGGCGCCAAGAACAGTGCGCATGGCAAGCAGCCCAATCCGGCGATGCTGTCGATGAAGGCCTTGTTGGCGGCATATGGCAGCGCGGACCCCGAGAAATTCAACAGCTCCCTGGCCCAGTACCAGACCTGGCTGGCCGACCACAAGCCCGACGGGCTCGACGAGACCAAGGTCGACTTCGAGGCGTTCTTCAACGCGTTCGAGCCGTTCTATCTGGCACTTGTATTGTACGTCGTCGCGTTCGTACTGGTGGCCGTGGGTTGGCTGGGTTGGAGCGGACCCATGAATCGGGCCGCGTTTTGGACGATCGTTTTCGCGCTGGCCGTCCACACTTTCGCGCTGGGCGCGAGAATTTATATCTCGGGCAGGCCGCCGGTCACGAATCTCTATTCCTCGGCGGTGTTCATCGGCTGGGGCGGCGTTATGCTGGGCTTGATTCTGGAGATGGTCTACCACCTGGGCATCGGCAATACGATTGCGTCGGTCGCCGGTTTCATGACGCTATTGATCGCCAATTTCCTGGCTGGACTGACCGACGGCGACACGCTGGGAGTGCTGCAGGCCGTGCTGGATACGCAGTTCTGGCTTGCCACGCACGTGGTCTGCGAAACGCTAGGTTA
>JBGQHN010000464.1:0-2219 GCA_041497975.1 Planctomycetia bacterium
GTCGTGGCGGCGCTACGGCAGGCAACGCGCGTTATCCCGATTGTCTTTGCACAAGTGTCCGATCCGGTCGGGAGCGGCTTTGTCGCGAGCCTGGCGCGTCCGGGTGGAAATATCACCGGGTTCCACAATTTTGAAACCGCGATCGGTGGGAAATGGTTGGAGGTGCTCAAGCAGATTGCGCCTGGCGTACGTCGGGTAGCGATCGTCCACAACCCGGACATAGCCGCCAATGTCGCGTTTCTGCATGCGGCCGAAGCTGCTTCCACCTCGTTGGGGATGACAGTGACAGCAGCCGGCGTGCGCGACGCCGCCGACATCGAGCGCACCCTGACGGCGTTCGCGCTGGAACCGAACGGCGGCCTCATCGTGGCGCCAAGCCCCTTCAACACGACCAACCAGGACCTGATCCTAGCTCTCGCGTCCGAATTGCGTTTGCCGGCGATCTATCCGTTTCGTCGGGATACTGAAAAAGGAGGCCTTGCCTCATACAGCTTTGATACGATCGAACAGCAGCGTGGAGCTGCCGCCTATGTTGATCGCGTTCTAAAGGGTGAGAAGCCTGCCGGGTTGCCGGTGCAGGCACCGACGAAATATCAGCTTGTCATCAATCTCAAGACCGCAAAGGCGCTGGGCCTCGACGTGCCGGTGCATCTCCAGCAGATCGCCGACGAGGTGATCGAGTGATGTTGCCTCATGGCACGAAGCAGACCTCCCAGCTTGTCCGCTGTTCGGTCGCTATCGGAGGGAAAGCGGACATCGAGCAAGCCCGCTCTGCAAGCTCGAATTACGAGTACACGGCTAGATCGCCGCGTCACGCCACGCTGTCGTCGGGCTGGCGCACCTGCCAGAACCGCACCACGCGTTGCGCCGTCGACGGCGACAGCTTCTCGAAGTTGGCATAGGCCGTATCGAGGGAGTGGTTGGACGTGCCCTTGACGGTCGGGCGCGACATGATGATCGCACGCGCGGTGTTCCAACCGTAGCTGGCCGCTTTGCAGAGGATCAGCACAGGATCGGGCCGGTCGCCCGCCATGAGCCGGTCCGCGGTATCGATCGGAACGCCGCAGAGCACCGATAGCGCGGCCACCGTCTCCTCGACTTTCTTGTCCTTGGCAAAATCGGCAAGTTCGGGCTCGCCGAGCTTGCCGGTCTGGTAAAGCGCGAGCACCGTGCGCAGCGCGGCGGAATAGTCCCGCGCCGGCGCGCTCTTGCTCAGTTCCTGGGAAACCTTATCGAGCACGCGTTGAATCTCGGCCCGAGTTTCCGGCTTGGCCGCCGATAGCAGCCGCTGCTGCACCACCGCCGTCGCCCTCACCAGCAGGTCGCGGAACAGATGTGGCGGGATGTCCGGCCGCTGCCCGACCTTTTCCGCCAATTCGCCATCGGCTTCCGCGCGCCGGACCAATGCGGAAAATCCGCCTTCCGAAAGCCGCGCCGATTGATTGTCGGCGACGTTGCGGGCCACCTCGGGATTGCCCCGCCGCACCAGCACATCGGTGATGGCCTCGCCGATGTTATTGCGGCCGGCAATGGCAACCAGATGGGCTTGCCCCTTGGTCTTGGCCACTTCGACGAGATCGGTTTCCTGCAGCCGGGACGACTGCGTCAGCACCGGACCGGCGACGGCAATATCGTCGTCGTGGGCGAGCTTGCGCATCAGATTGGTCGGCGCATTCGCGATCGACGCGAGCGTCCGAGACATTTCAGCGCGCGCCTTGGTCTCGATTTCGACGACCAGCCGACAGAGTACGTCGTCGAACAGCCCGATATGCTCTTCGTTGAACTGCGCCGCACTGTCGACGAACAGATTGGCGATGCGTGTGACCGTCAGGGCCCGTTTTTCCAGCGAACCATGCTGGATGACGTCTTCAAGCTCGGGAATCAGGGACTCAGACGCAGACATTCGGAATTCCTGCCGGCCAAGGGCACACCAGCCGGGCTGCCATGAAAGTAAATTGGGTTTGTGAATGAACCGTTAGCCAAACCTTGCCCTTGCACGGCGCCGCCAAATCGCTATATTCCGGCTGTCTGTTATGGACATCTCATAACGGTCGGATGTGATCTGATCGGCTTTTGAGAGTGGGCCCCCCGGGACCCGCTCTTTTTTGTTACCCGAACGCCCCTTATGGGGCCCGGCCGGGGCAAAAAACGCGGCAAAGCCCAGGCGTTACGGCCCAAGGGTTATGGCCCAAGGGTTACGGCCCAAGGGTTACGGACAC
>JBGQHN010000465.1:0-2214 GCA_041497975.1 Planctomycetia bacterium
AGTCGCAGGTCCGAACCATAAATGGCCCGGCCCGTCACTTTGTCCGCGCCGTCGTGGCGCAGCGGGCGGGTGCCGATGACTTTGTATTTCTTGGTTTCGGGTTTGGACGCCATGGGGCCGCACCTTCAATGGTGAGTGAATCGTTTTCTCGCGGTGACGCGTTTTCAGCGTGGCTGTGGCTGGCCGCGCCGGGTGGGACTGCCGTTGGGTTGTGCCGACGTCGCCGCCGGTCGCCCGGCCTCCGCCGCCAGGGCCTTGGCCGAGTCTTGCACGGCACGCACGATCTTGTCGTAGCCGGTGCAGCGGCACAAATTGCCCGCCAATTGAAACCGAATTTCCTGCTCGCTCGGGTTGGGGTTGCTGTCCAGCAGGGCCTTGGTCGACATGATAAAGCCAGGCGTGCACACGCCGCATTGCAGCGCCGCGTCTTCCAAGAAACATCGCTGAATCGGGTGCAAGTGCGCGTCGCGCGCCAAGCCCTCGATCGTCGTGATCTTCGCTCCTTCGGCTTCCACGGCCAACACCAGGCAGCTATCGACCGGCTGGCCGTCGAACAACACCGTGCAGGCGCCGCAGTTTCCGTTGTTGCAGCCTTCCTTCGCGCCGGTCAATTGCAGCGTGTCTCGCAGCACTTCCAGCAGGCTCTGGCGGGCTTCGCAGAGGAACTCGACGCTCTCGCCGTTGATGACCGTCGTGACGTGAATGCGTTTGGCCACGAGAAAACCCTCGCAGGGATGTTGTTCTACGGATCTCTTGCAAGTGGGCCGTGTTGTCAATGGGCCGCGGCAACCACTCCACGGGCCCGCCCGACCGCGATGGCCAGCGTGCGTTTCGTCAGCACGCCGGCCAGATGCTTGCGATATTCGACCGTCCCGCGCTTATCGTTAATCGGCCGGGCCGCTTGAGCCGCCAATTCGCCCGCCTTGGAAAACGTTTCGCTCGTCGCCAGCTTGCCGGCCAGAAACTCGCAGGCCGCGGTGGCCGCTAGTGGCGTGGGAGCCACGGCCGCCAGCGCGATCCGCGCTTCTTCGATCCGATCGCCACCGGCATTGAGCCGCACCCACGAGCCCGCGCCGACCACCGCGATATCCATCTCGTTGCGCGGGATGAACCGCAGGTAGGCCGCGCCACTACAGGGCACGGGGGCCGGAAACTCGAGCGCAACCAGAATTTCGCCTCGCGAAAGCACGTTCTTGCCGGGCCCCGTGCAAAACTCGGAAACCCCGACGCTGCGCCGACCTTGCGGGCCAGCCAGATGGCAGGTTACGCCGTAGGCGATCAACACCGGAATGGAGTCGGCCGCGGGCGACGAGTTGCACAGGTTTCCGCCGATGCTGGCGCGGCTCTGGATCTGCCAGCCGCCGATGATGCGGGCCGCGTCGACCAATGCCGGGTAGGCCCGCGCGACCTGGGCGTTGCCGTAAATCCGATAGCAGGGCACGGCCGCGCCCAGCAGCAGGCCCGACGGCGGGCTGTAGTTGAGCTCCATCAGTTCGGGAATCTTTTTGACGTCGACGACCAGGTCGGCCTCGCGCTGGCCTTCGCGCAGTTGCACGATCAGATCCGTTCCGCCGGTCAAGACTTTGGCTCGCTGGCCGCCGGCCGCCAGCAAGCTGACCGCTTCGTCGACCGTGGTGGCGGTTTGAAACTCAAAATCCTTCACGAACGCGTCCCCCGCGGGCCGAAATCTTGGCGCAACAACAAGTCCCCAATATGCAGCCTCGCCAAAGGCGCTGTCAAGCGAAGGGGGCAACCGGAAATGTCTGAACGTGTGTTGCTGAATCACAGGAATTGCCTTCGGTGGCGATTTGAGTTACCGATGGATAAACGTCTCTAGGTGGTACGGTAATCTTGCGCCCGAGCCCCTCCGGACTTCGGCCTCTGGAAACATTCGCTTCATTCTCTCAAACACGTCGTCCGGTACGCTTTCCCCTACATCAATCTCGCGAACGCTTTCCATGCCCATACCGTCCCACGAATCGCTCATGTACGACACGTCTGGCGTTGAAAGCAGCCTCATTCGCTCATAGCGCCGTTGCCATCGCCATGCGAGCAGGCCAACGCCGCAGGCCGCGACCGTCACGACCAGAAATAGTGTCCACAGCGAGAACCGGAACCAGCGGCGTGTAGGGGTGGTCATGTCGCGGTCTCACGATGAATAGGCCAAGGCTACGGGATTCTGCCATAATCCGTGTGGCCCAGGCAACACGGGTG
>JBGQHN010000466.1:0-2187 GCA_041497975.1 Planctomycetia bacterium
CGTTTGCCGTGATTGTCTGGACGGTGCAGCGGATGGCGCCGACCGACCTTGCGCGCACTGGCGCACTCGCCGGTCTTGTCGCGGGCTGCCTGAGCGCAACCGGTTACGCTCTTCATTGCGCCGATGACTCGGTGCCTTTCGTTGCTCTGTGATATGGCAGGCCAATGCGCTGGCGCAACGCGGGCAATTGTTCCCGGTGGTTGCGGGTAACTTCAATCCGACCCGGCAGAAAGTCGCGACGCAGGGACTGACTTCAAACGCCGTCGACAACGCAAACATTTATAACCTGCACACGGCGCAGGTCACGGTTTCCTTCGTCCCCGATGTCTGGGGCGGTCTTCGCCGGCAGCTCGAAAACGCCGAAGCGCTGGCAGAAGCCCAAGCCTACCAATACGAAAGCGTCTATCTCACACTCGCCTCCAATATCGCGCTCGCCGCCATTCAGGAGGCATCGTTGCGCGGCCAGATCGCGGCAACGCGGCGCTCGATCGCCGTTCAGTTGCAGTTGCTGGACATCCTCCGCCGGCAGAATTCCGCCGGCCAGATCGCGCTCCCCGACGTGGTGGCACAGGAGACCGCGGTCGCCCAGGCGCGATTGCTGCTGCCGCCGCTGGAAAAAGCGCTCGACCAGCAGCGCAACTTGCTTGCCGTTCTCACCGGACAATTCCCCGGCGAAAGCACCGCCGCGAGCTTCCGGCTCGGTGCGTTCCGCCTGCCGCGCAAACTGCCGCTCAGCCTGCCCGCCGATCTGGTACGCCAGCGGCCCGACGTTCGGGTGGCGGAAGCCAATTTCCGTGCGGCCAACGCCCTGATCGGCGTTGCGATCGCCAACCGCCTGCCGCAAATCACGCTCACCGGCAACCTCGGCAGCAGCGCCAACGCCATGTCGAAACTGTTCTCGCCCGACACCGGTTTCTGGACCATCGCCGGCGACGTCGCCCAGCCGCTCCTCAACGGCGAGACGCTCGCGAACAAGCAGAAGGCGGCCGAAGCCGCCCGTGCCCAGTCGGCGGCGCAATACCGCGGCGCCGTGCTTCTGGTCTTCCAGAACGTCGCCGACACTTTGCGCGCCCTGCAAGCCGACGCGCGCGCGCTCAATGCGGCAATCGCGGCGGAGCAATCGGCCAACCGCAGCATCGACCTGGTACGCCGCCAGGTCGAGCAGGGGCAGGTCAGCCTCCCCGCCCTGCTCAACGCCCAGCAGGCTCAGTTGCAAACCTCGCTTGCGCGTGTGCAAGCCGAAGCCGCGCGGCTTGCCGATACCGTCGCACTGTTCCAAGCTCTCGGTGGCGGCTGGTGGAATCGGCCGAAGGCAACTGCACCGCAAGAGCAAGCGCTGCAATGACATCGTTGCCGGATGACCCTGCATATGGGCCCGTGCCGACGGATTCGCGCACAAGACATGCGCCAGCTTTGGCTGCACTCTTGCTCGCAATGCTGGTCGCCGGCTGCTGGCCATTTTCGTCGAAGGAGGTCGTCAACGAACCGTCGAAAAGCGGCGACAACATCCGCATCACCAATGAGCAGACACGCCAGCTCAACATCGTGCCGGTGGAGCTTTATCTATTTCGCGTTCAGCGACCGGCAATCGGCCAGATTGCCTTCAACGAAGACGCAAGCACGGTCGTCCTTTCACCGTTCTCCGGCCGCGTGACCCGGCTGATTGCCAAGATCGGCGACGACGTCAAAATCGGCGATCCGCTGTTCGAGATCGACAGCCCTGAAGTCGTCCAAGCGCAGACCGATCTGATCGCGGCGGTGCAAAATCTCGGAAAGGCAAAATCCCAGCTTGCGCTCGCCAAGCGCGTGCTCGATCGTCAAACCAGCTTGCTGGCAGACCGGGCAACCGCGCAGCGCGATGTCGACCAGGCTCAGAACGACTATTCGCTCGCCCAATCCGACTTAACCACCGCAGAGGGAACCTTGACCGCCGCGCGCAATCGCCTGCGCGTGATCATCGGCCGCAACCCGGAAGAAATCGAGCGCGTGGAACGCGAGCGGTTGATCAATCCGCTGATCACGGTCAACGCGCCGATCGACGGCACCGTCATCGCGCGCAAGGTCGGCCCAGGACAATACGTGCGCAGCGACACCGCCGACCCGCTCTACTCGATCGCCAACCTCTCCACCATGTGGCTCAAGGCCAACGTGCCGGAAAATGAAATTTCTCTCATACGCGTTGGTCAG
>JBGQHN010000467.1:0-2187 GCA_041497975.1 Planctomycetia bacterium
GCCATCCACGTGCGACCGCACCAGCAAGTTGGCCGGGCCCGAGGCCGAATTGATCGAGGCGGTCGCCGTGAGCATCTCGCGCACGAACTTGTCATAGGGCAGGCCGATCCGCAGGGCGTTGTATACATACTCGCGAAACGGGTTGCGCCCCTCGCCAAGCTGGGCACTGCAGATCTCGAACAGGTCGCCAAACCAATAGGTCCAGCGATCGAGCCAGGCCGGACTGGCCGAGAGCGTGTCGATCAATCGATCGCGCTTGTCCGTCGCCGGGTCGGCCAGAAACGCGCGCACCGCATCAGGCTGCGGCAACTGGCCGGTCAAGTCCAGGGTCACGCGACGCAGAAACTCGGCATCGCCCGAGGCCGCGGCATGGGCAACCCCGTCGCGCTCGATCTTGTCGAAGATGTACGCGTCGATAAAGTTCCGCCGCGTCACGGCGACGGCTTCGTCGCCAGCCCGCAACCCGGCCGGCGCGGCGGCCAGAACGATGCAGGCAGCAAGCAGAGCCCCCGCCGGCCGAGACCACGCGGCGCGGCTGGCCAAAAAACGGTTCTGTGTGCCTGGTTCGCTCAACATGCAAGCGCCCTTTTGAGAACCCGTCGAACCGTTCGGCCCTTGGCGACCCTTTGTGATGGGACCCGACGCGGTCGCGACTTACGGATTTTACACCGCGGTGCGACCCATTCCAGGCCCCAAGCCCGCTTTTGGCCAGAACCATCGAAACCGACGCCGTTCGCCAGGCTCAAGATCTCGCGTTAACGAACGAAAACTGTCGCACCGGCCGAGGTGGTTGCTCGGGGTGCCGGGGACAGCCAGAATGGCCAGGGGGCCATGGGCTGGCTGCCGGGATCCCATCCGACAATGTTTGAGGATTTCGGACATTCTCGCGTTTTGCCTTTGAGGATTCGAGCCGGCAGCCGTCTAACACATTGAGCAGTGCCGCGGTGGCGGATCGAGCAACAGAGGCGACTCGTGCGCAACCCTGCATCCCTCGATCGACTGGTGCTCGATCATTTGCCCGCGGCCTTGCGGTTTGCCACCCGACTGACCGGCGATCCGGATCGGGCCGAGGAGCTGGTGCAAGAGGCGCTGCTGCGCGTGGTGCGACGGTGGACATCCTTTCGTGGTGAAGCGGCCTTTCGAACGTGGTTCTTTCGGATTGTCATCAATGTATTCCGAGATCGATTGAGCGCTTTGGCACCCGAGACGGTGTCGGTCGATGAGCAGCAGGCAGACCTGGTCGATTCGGCCGACGCGGGGCCGGCGCAAGCAGCCATGGCGGCCGAGCTCGCACGGTTGATCGCGCAAGAAGTTTCCCGCCTGCCGGCGCGACAGCGGGAGGTGCTGGTCTTGATCGCTTATGAAGGACTCTCGACGCGCGAGGTCGCCGAGGTCGTTGGTATCAGTGAAGGGAACGTACATTCGAATCTGTCGGCCGCGCGGACCCGTTTGAAAGCGCGCCTTGCGCCCTACCTGGGCTCGGTCGAAAAATAAGCCATGAAATCCGACAAGCAACCGGGCGACGAAAGCGACTTGGACCGACTGCTCGGCCAGGCGCGATGGCCCGAGCCGCGGGGCGAACAGATTGCGCGACTCGGCGAGCGGTGGCAGGCGATCGTGCGCCGCCGCCGACGCCTCATGTACGGTGCCTTGGCCATGGCGGCAAGCCTGCTGGTAATCGTAGGAATCCTGGCATCGCGCGACCGGGGAACATTGCCACAGTCAATCGCCGGCGCGGATCGCGCGGCTGACACAGTAACCGCCGAGAACCCGGCCGTTATCCAATCGCCGCGGCCGATACCGTCGACTCCGCAGGTCGCGATCTCCACCGACATTCCATCCAAGCCAGCCCGTTGGTCGGTTGAATCGAGGGATGCGAACCTCTATGAACGGGTCCTACTTTCGAGCGCTTCGAGTCGGCGAAAACCCAACCGACAACAGCCTGCCAAAGCGGAGCCGGACACCAGCCCATTGGAGGAACTGATCGCGGCCTTAGCCAGCGACCCGATGGCCGACGTCGATGTTCGTCTGGCTTCGCTACAGAATGATCTTGCGCGGTTCGAACCCGCGCTGTGGGACGCTGCCCGCGGAGCAGACGCCGACCGCCGGCTGGCCGCCGCGAAGATCGTTGCTCGAATCGGTACGGCCCGATCGTTGCCGATCCTGACGGAATTGATGAACGACCCC
>JBGQHN010000468.1:0-2177 GCA_041497975.1 Planctomycetia bacterium
ACTGGCCGCGAGACGCCAGTGCCACCGACAGCGGCGGAGCGCGCCTCGGCAATCAGTGCCGTGAAGATGCGTTCATGCTCGCTGACGGCTTGCACGTCCTCAAACAGCACGGGGCTGGCTTGTCGAATCTTTTCCTCGACGTGGGCCCGGAACTTGGAGTCGGTGCCCAAGGCCAGGGCGATATCGACATACTGCCGTAGATCGGACGCCACGCAATCGAAGACGCCCATCTTCTTGTAACATCCCAGCGTATAGCGTCCACGCTGGAACCGGGAGGGCAGCGTCACGATCGGTTTGTTGAGCGAAAAGCCATCGTACGTCGAATTGACGCCGCCGAAATGCAACGGATCGAGCAACACGTCGGCCGCGGCGATGAGACTCAGGTAGTCCCCAGGTGGTTGAGCGGGTATGAACAGAATTCGGTCCGCGACACCCGCTATGGTTGCGGCAAACCGTTGGCGAAGCTGATCGGCAATGAAACCCCCATAGCGATCTTTGGTGACGACGATTACCGCCTGGGGGTCTCCGCGGAGGATTCCAGCCAGAATCGGATCAAAATCGGGATGAAACTTGCCTAGTTGCTGCGCACAGAGATACACGTGCCGATGCGGCGCAATCCCGAAGTGCTCTCGCGCTTTCGGCGAATCCCCCAGCGAGCCACGCTGTTGAAACGTCAACAGCGTGCGCGCCAGTACGAGATGCTCCGTGTAATGGCTGCTGGCATCGTCGGGTTCGACCAGCTCACTCGAAAGATAATAGTCGACCTGCGGGTTCCCGGAGGTGACCTGAATGCCCCACGAAGTGCACTGCACCGGAGCCAGGCGAAAAAACGGCAGAAAATAGTTCGTGGTGTCGGTGCCAATTTCCCAGTAGTAAAGCAGATCAAGTTGAGCGCCGCGAATCGTGTCGCTGATGTGGTCTAATTTCGTCGGCACCTGCAACAGCCTTGTCGCGGGGTTGCGCAGTGCCGATCGAAATATGTCGGCGGATCGATGCGAACCGATGACCACGACTTCAAACAAGTCGCGGTTCATGCGATCCAAAATCCCACCCAGGGAACGCAGAAAGACCGGTTCGCGGCGATCGGTGACGACGAACCCGATCCGCGGGCGCCCGCCAGATCCTTTCGCTCTCTCGACGGGAAAGCACGGGCGGAAAAGCGTGGCATACGCTTCGCGGATCGGGCGATCGTCGCGGCCGTGGAACGGAAGGTTGAAAGGCGGCTTGCAGTCGGCCTTCATCAGGGTGGACAACTCGAAGCTGGGCTGCTGACGCGATAGCTCGGCAAGCTCCTTGAGCAGTGTGCCGCGATACCGATCGATTTCCTCGTTGCTCGTCGAGATGCTCGGGCACAGGGCCAGGATGTTTAATTTCCAGACGTCCTGTTGCGGTTGGGCCTGCCGTGCCTTCAAGTAACACGCTTTGGCCTCTGCAAGCTTCCCTTGTCGGGTCAGTTGAATGCCCAGATTGTTCGACGCCTTGGCAAAGTTCGGTTTAAGCTCCAGGGCCCGCCGAAAGCAGGCCATCGCCTCTTCCAGCTTTTCTTGCCTCAGCAAAACAAGGCCGAGATTGTTGTGCGTTTCCGCCAGGTCGGGCTTCAGCTCCAGGGCCCGCCGGCAGGAGGCGGCCGCGGCGTCGAGATCGTCTTGTTTCGACAAGACTCCACCAAGATTGTGGTGGGCTTCAGCGAAATCGGGCTTCAGCTCGATCGCTCGCCGATAACAGGCGGCCGCCGCGTGCAGACGTTCCTGGTGATCCAGGACGGCGCCGAGATTGTGGTAGGCCTCGGCGAAATCTGGCTTCAAATCCGCCGCTCGCCGGAAACGGGCGGCCGCTTCGTCCAGCTTGCCTTGGGCCGCCGCGGCGTTGCCCGCGTTGTAGTCCTCCGTGGCTAGCGCGGCTCGCAAGTCGTGGTCTGCCTGGGCCCATGCGGGTCGCAGCCGCCAGGCTTGTTGAAAGCAGGCGATCGCCGCATCGAGCCAGCCCTGATGCAACAGAATCTGGCCGAGTTGACGATGGGCCTCGGCATAATCGGGTTTCTGCCGCAGTGCTTGCGCCAGGCTCGCGGCCGCTTCTTCAAGTCTGCCCAAGCCGTAACAAGCCGCGCCGAGCAGAAAAAGTGCTTCGACATTGGCAGGATCAACCGCCAGCACGCGCCGACAGCTCTGCTCGGCACT
>JBGQHN010000469.1:0-2175 GCA_041497975.1 Planctomycetia bacterium
ACAAATCTCCCGGTCAACGTACCCCAGTCGGCAGCCCGAGCACTCCCGGCCAGCAACGTCAGAGCGGCAAACCAGGCGATGGTGGTTAACGGTTTGGACATGATTATTTCTGATCTCCTTGCCCGTCCGCTGGCGATCCATCGCGCGGGGTCGAGTCGGTAGGGCTGGCCGCTGAGTCCTTGGGGCCAGATTCGGTTCCTAAATCCACGGTGGGAGCGGTGGCGCTTTGAGGAGCTCCTGGGGGAGGCTCGGCGGGCTTGCCGCAGCCGACTGCGGCAAACAAGGCCGCCCCCCGCAAGACGGCATCATAAAAAACACGGTGCCTGGTGACCACCTTCAACCTCCTTTATTGGGCCGCGGCCTGGGATTGCGCGTCGGCCGATTGTTTTTCGGCCGCCGCGGGCGGCGGCGGCTTGATCGACGATTTAATCGAGGTTTTGCTTTCCATGAAGCGATCGTAATTCAACAGCAAGTCGACCACGGCATTCAATTGTTCCTCGCTCGTGCCCTTGTAGAGCGACTGGCTGACCGGTTTGTCAAATGGCACGTTGACCGGCATGCCCGTGTACGGCAGAATTCGCTTGGGATTGCCGATCCACGCGTGCAGAAAATCGGGGCGCATCCGTCGGTAGGCGATGTCCAAGCTCGGCCCTTTGGCCCGCTCGCTGCCGGTCGGGGGAGGGATGTCGCCGATCCTGTGGCATTTGATGCAATAGTTGTTGTCCGTGATGATCTTCAGCGCGTCGTCCCAGCGATCCGGGTGCCGCGCCTCTTGCAAAGCCACGTGCGACTCGCGCGTGCGCGGATCGAAGTCGTAGGGATAGTCGACGCCATCGACCGCCGCGAAGTAATTGACCAACTTCGTGGCCTCGGCCGGAGACATGTTGAACTTCGGCATCCGCAGCACCGTGGCCGGACGAATCGGACGCGGATCGAGCAGGAAGTCGTGCAGCCACGCCGTCTGCACCTTGCGGCCTTCGCCGGCCAGCGGCGGCGGCAACCAACCCCAGGCTTCGTCGGCCTTGACGTTCGGATTGAGTTTCTTTTCCTCGGCCACCACGACCGGAAAGGCGGTGCGGGCCAGGAACCCGCCCGACGGCTCATAACGTTTCTCGATCCGCGACTCCGGAATCAGCAGGTTCTGCAATCCCGCCGGACGTGCCTTGCCGTTGACCAGCACGTTGTCCCACAGCACGAACGAAAAGAATCCCTTGGTTTCCTTGTCCTCGGGTTCGATCGGACTGCCTTCCTCATCGATCCGCAGCGGCTGGCCTTCCTCGTCCACGGCCGGCATGCCGGCGACCGTTGCGTGCCGCAGCCCGCGCGCGTCGGTTGCCAGCGAAGCCTTGATCTGTTGTGGGCTGAAGTGCGGCTCCAGGAACGGATAATCGTTGATCTCCGACGGATCGGCGAAGTCGCCCGGCGCATAAGCCAAATCCCAGCGCTCCATGCTCAACGAGTGGCAACCCGTGCAATTGAATTTTTCAATGACCTGCAAGCCCTGAACGATGGCGTCGCGACGCGGCGTGGGGCGATAAACGTACCGCTGGTCCGGCGGCTCGGCCACCAGACCCAATACGAACGTGATGATCGACTCGCGCTGCGCGTCGTTGAGCCCCGTGAATTGCGGCATCCGCAGCCGCTCGCTATAGCCCTTGTTCTGCGTCTTCTTGAAATCGTAGCTGCGGGGCTCGCGAAGCTTCTGCCAAATGAAGCCCTGGCGCTGATGGTCGAACAGCTTCTCCATGAAATAGCCGGCGTCGGGCGGCAGGTTGAGGAAGTTCAGGTCCGTGTGGCCATACGAGCCGGAGTCCGCTTCTTCGATCGTCGTGTCCTTCACATCCCCCTGCGCACCGATGGGGTGGACCAGCGGCCCCGGAGTGCCGTGGCCGTGCTTGAAGTATTCCAGAATCTGCTCGAAAGCCAACCGGTCCGGCGTCTTGCGACCCCAGTCGGCCAGGCCGGTGCCGATCGACTTGGCATCCTCGAAGCCGGGAATATCATGGCAGCCCGAGCAACCATATTTGCTGATCGTGCGGCGGCCGACGTACCGCAGTTTCTTGTCGACCGACATCTTGCCGACCAACTCGACTTCGTCCCCCTTCAGTTCGCTGCGGCGATTCTCGGGAATGCCGGACTGGAGATACGCCTCGGCCTGTCGCCGCGGAAACACGC
>JBGQHN010000470.1:0-2169 GCA_041497975.1 Planctomycetia bacterium
CGGTAAATGCGGCCGTTCGTGCGGTCCCAGTCGGCGTCGGGATCGGGATGTGCCATGCGCGCGTCGTGCCAGTCGCATATATATAGAGAGCCGTCGGGGCCCATGGTCAGGTCGCTGGGAGCGAACCAGGTGTCGTTGGCCACCAACAGGTCGCCGGCGAGAGTAGCGGAAAAGGTCGAGCCGCGCGGCGCGAGTTCGTGCCAGTAGGCGGCATGGCCCAACAGATCGGCCGCGATGTACTTGCCGCGAAACTCGCTCGGCAGCGAATCGCCCTGGTAGACGATGCCGCCGACGGTCACGTGGCCGCCGCGCAGCAGCTTGTGCGGCACGTGATCGAAATAGCCGTACGCGTAGGGATTGTGCAGCGCCCCGTGCTTGCCGAACTGCTTCCAGTAATAGGCCCCTTGCACGCCGTGCAACATGGCGTAGCCGCCATAATTCGTCGAATAGAACAAGTTGCCGTGCTCGTCGAAATCGAGCCCCCACGAATTTCCGCCACCTTCGCAGAATAACTCGAAGCGATGCGTGAGCGGATGATAGCGCCACACGCCTTGCTGAAACTCGATGCCGCGGATGTTGGACGTGACGGTGCTTCCCTGGCAGCCATAGAGCCATCCGTCGGGGCCCCAGGTAAGTGAATTGGCCACCGAGTGAGCGTCTTCCATTCCAAAGCCGCTCAAGAGCACTTCGGGATCGGCGTCGGGCCGGTCATCGCGGTCGCGGTCGGCGTAGAACAGCAGGTAGGGCACCTGCAACACGAACACGCCGCCATGTCCAAATGCCAGGCCCGACGCCAGGTTCAATCCGCTCACAAAATCCTTGGCCCGATCGGCCCGGCCGTCGCCGTCGGTGTCTTCCAAGATCGTGATGCGATCGGCGCCCGCGGGCCCGCGCGGCGGCGGATCGGGCGACTTGTCGTAGGTCGTGCGCGAATATCGATCGACTTTGGCGCGCTTGAGTCCGGCCGGGTTCGGATACTGTAGATATTGGATGACCCACAACCGGCCGTCGTCGTCGAATTCGATGGCCACGGGCTGGCGCACGAGCGGCTCGGCGGCCACGAGCTCGACTTCCAGCCCCTCGGGCACCCGCATCCGGCGCGGGGCTTCGTCAGGCGAGTAGCCCTGCCCATGGGCAGCTCGCGGTGCGAGGCTCAGCGCCAACCCGCACGACAAAATGATTGCAAGCTGACGACGATTCATCGCAGTATTTTATCCCGCGCTAGCGCTCGATAACCCGCCTCAAAACTAATCACTCGCGCGCCCGTGGTAAATAGCCCCGTGCGGCCGGTTGCGGCGGATCGGGGGTGCCGTGCGCACGCCTCGTGAGCATGCCGATCGACCGCCGGCTCGGAACATGTTTGCGAGCCGCAAACATGGTATCTGAACTGAGTGTCTTCAGGCGAGGCCGGCAGATTGGGGGCTCGCCCGCGCCCTTGGGCCGCCGATATGATGAGGGTATGCGCATCGACTTTTTTCATCCGCTCGTGGCCGGGTGGTTTGCCGATACCTTCGCCGCTCCCACCGAACCGCAAGACCGAGGCTGGCAGCAAATCGCCGCTGGCCGGCACACGTTGATCGCCGCTCCAACCGGATCGGGCAAGACCTTGGCGGCTTTTCTTGTGTGCCTCGATCGGCTCGTGCGGTGCTGGCTGGACGGCGAGCTGGCCGACCAGACCTACGTGATCTACGTCTCGCCGCTCAAGGCTTTGGGCAACGACATCCACCGGAATCTGGAAGTGCCGCTGGCCGCCTTGCAAGCGCGTGCCGCGGCCGCCGGATACGGATCGGTGCCGATCCGCGCCATGGTGCGCACCGGCGACACACCGGCGTCGGAGCGTCAGGCGGCGCTGCGCCATCCACCGCACATCCTGGTGACGACCCCCGAGTCGCTGTACCTGCTGTTGACTTCACAAAAAAGCCGCGAGCTGCTGCGCTCGGTCGAGACCGTGATCGTCGACGAGATTCACGCCCTGGTTCGCGACAAGCGCGGCAGCCACTTGGCGCTTTCGCTCGAGCGGCTGGAGGTGCTGTGCGACCGGCCGCCGGTACGCATCGGTCTATCGGCCACCCAGCGACCGATCGAAGGCATCGCCCGGTTTCTGGTCGGTACCCAGCGTGTCGACAAAGCCGGACGACCCGACTGCGCGATCATCGACGCGGGGCATGC
>JBGQHN010000471.1:0-2169 GCA_041497975.1 Planctomycetia bacterium
ATGCCCTTGGAATAGCTGGAGACGTTGGCGAACGTGGCCGGTCCGGCGCCGGGCAGCAGGGCCACCTTGTCGGTGGCGATGGCATTGTCGTCCAGCGAATTGATGGCCAGGTCGTTGCCGTCGTAGCGCACCGTGGCGCCGCCGGTGCCGGACTGGTTGTAAAACAACTGGCGGCCGACGACCGACGAAGGCGCGCTAATTGTTGCGTTGGCGACGATCGTGCCCGCGGCGGTCGCCTGCAAAACGTGCGTCGGATCATTGTCGATTGGGATCGTGAGCGCCAGCGAGATGGGAATCACAATGCGCCGGGTCAACGGGCCCGTGTGGACAATCGTTGCGGTTGGGGACTGGTTTGTTGCCAACACGTTGTCGATGGCCGTAATCCCGTCGGCGAGCGGTTGTCCGATGAGGATGACGGTCAAGCCGTCGACGGCCAGCAATGAATGCGAGATACCGGCGTCCGTCGTATTAGCCGGAAATGCACCGCCGGAAATCGGCAACACTGGGCTCGTCGTGTCGTAGTTGACGTCGTAGAACGACGCGAATCCCGCATCGACGGTAAAAATACTGACGGTCGCGCGCACTCGTGCTCCGAAGACCCCCGGGGCCGAGCCACTGCCAGTGAACGAACCGCCCGAAGCTGTTCCATCAGGATTTACGATACCGCCGGTGTACGCGGCCGGGTCGGGGCGATAGTTGCCCGAGTTGACGCCGAGGATGTTCGTCTGGCCTGCCAGAAACTCAATCGAGGTATCGTCGACGTAATCGGTGTCGATCGTTCCGCTGATGCTGGCGGTGTTGCCGACATTCCAGGGACCGCCGTTGCCGCCGCTTTGGTTGCGAATCTTGACGTTGGCGGTGGTGCCGTTGAACACGACGTCCTGGTCGGGAACAGCGAGGCTCAAAAAGCTCTGCGAGGCGTCGATGGTCCAGGGGACTAACGTGAGCAGGCTGCGCTCTTCGAGTTGCTCTACGCCGCAGCGTATGCCGCTCAAGGAAGATTTGGCACGTCGTCTGTTCCAGCCGGTCCCCTCGTGCTGCGCCGCCATCCGTGCACCTCGGGCTAGTTGGTTTGGTTCGCTGTCCGCCGCGGGCCTGCGCGGAACTTTGAAGTACCGTCGGGTCACAGGCCAGTCGTGCTTGCCCCAGATGCGAGCATTCTTGCGCACAAATGTTGGCCTGTCGACGGGTAAAGGTGCCTTCGTGATGAAAAATCTTGACGTGCCCGCACGCACGAGAATTGGCCGAGCACCGCGCGAGCCGGGCCCCAAGAGCTTGCCCGGCGAGCGATCGTTGCCACGCACGAACCAGCGGGCTAACATGATCACTCGACGTGCCGGCCAAATGCTCGCCTCGGCTTTCGCGGGGCAAACCCGGCAGTCAGCCAGGCGTTTCGTTGTCAAGGAGTCGCTATCATGCAGTGCTTTAGCAGAAATCGCACGTTTGCAAGCCATTTTGTGTCGGCCGCGATCGGTTTGATCGTGGCCGTGGTTCGTGTTGCCGCCGCCGCCGATGCCCCCATCGTGCCGCCCAAGACCGGCACGTCCGAGACGATCAAGCTGTGCAACGGCCGCAATCTCGATGGCTGGCGCGGACACGAAAAAAACTGGTCGGTGCAAAACGGCACGATCGTCGGCAAGAACAACGAGCCGGTCAAAGTCAGCACCTACTTGCTGACGGAGCGAAACTTTTCCGACTTTCGGCTGCTGGCCACCGTCAAGCTGGTCCGCTCGGAAATGCACTCCGGCATTGCCATGTGGGGGCGCAACGCGCCGGAGAAAGGCGATCCGTTCACCTACGCCGGGCACCTGGTAATGTTCCCCAGCGGCTGGGGCATGTACGACTTGTTCGGCCGCAACGGCTTGCCCCCTTCGGGCGAGCCGGCCAAAAAGGTCGGCAAGCAACACGATTGGAACACGCTCGAAATCCTGGCACAGGGCAATCGCGTGCGCCTGGTGGTCAACGGCGTCGACGTTCTCGATTGGCGCGATCCCGAGCCGGAGCGGATCAAGGAAGCGCCCATCGGCCTGCAACTGCACTCGAACAACGAGCCGCAGGAAGTGCATTTCAAGGATCTGGTGCTGACGACTTTTCCGGAGGATAAGTTGACCACGTTGAAGAAATGAATAATGTGCGTCATGCGCGAGGGAGGGGGACAGTCCCGACCAT
>JBGQHN010000472.1:0-2164 GCA_041497975.1 Planctomycetia bacterium
CCGTGGACGAGGTGGTGATCTGCATGCCGGCCACCGCCAGGGTGACGAGCCCCGCCGCCGCTGCGAATAAAAGACGTTGCCGCTTCATAGCCGGTCTCCTCCGATTCCACAGTCTTTGTAATACAATAGCCCGGCCCCCGCCATTCGGCATGGTGTTTTTACGATAAAATGATGTTGGCCTTTTGACGGATATCAACGGGGCGGCCTGGGCAGACGCCAGCCGGACTTGGCCGGCGGCCCAAACGAAAGGAGCGGCCCGCAGGCCGCTCCCCGTAGCATCCGATCATGCCGGCTGTAGCGCGACTACCACTTCCAGTTAACGGACGCCGTGACGATCTGCGCCGTGTAGTTCGGGTTGTCGTAGGCCAGGAACAAGGAGCGGCCACCGTTCGTGGTATCGTTAGTGCCTGCATCGGCCGCCGACGGAGAATATGGGCTGAAAGTGTCGGTCGCCCAGTTGGTGTTATGGTTTTTCTCCCACGTGTAGCGCAGCTTGGCGGTTACCTGGCCGAACCAGCCCATCTGTTTCACGAAGCTCGGGTCGACATAGTACTTCGCGAGGATACTGAAGCGTTGGAATATATTGTGCTCGTCGGGGAACGGGGTCGCCGGAGGCGCCTGGCCGGTATTAAGGCCGTTACACCCGGTGAGGCCAGAGGTGCAAAGCGCCGTAGCGTTCGCTTCGTTCGCGATCGCGGCCACATAATCCGCCTTGAAGTCGAGCTTGCCAGGCATCGCGTTCCAAAGGGCCGAAGCCATAAAGGTATCGTATCGCTGCGTGATTTTGCTCGACCATTTATCGGCGTCGTTAAATGGGACGGCGCCGGCGGAGCCGCCGCAACAGGACTCCATATAGAGATAGTGCTCTTCGTGATTATAGCCGAGCGTAAAGCGCAATTCGGGGGTCACGCGAACGCCGAGATCGCTGCCGACATTCCACGATCGATCATATTGCGTACCCAGCGAATTCGTCGGGAGCGCAGCTGCGTTCAACACTGTATCCGTAGGATAGTTATCCCAACGGAAGCCGCCATTGGGGGACACTGTGATGTTCTTGAACAGCGCCAGTTCCACGACAGTGCTGCCCTTGGTGCGGTCGCGATTCTGCACAAAGAAGAAGCGCATGGCGTTGGCGGCCGGGTCGGTGCTGGTGGCAAGCCAGTTGTTGTACCGGCGCTGCGAGTATTGCAGCGAGGAACGCGCCGTGAGCCAGCTCCACGGCGTCCAATTGACGAAGCCCTTGCCGCCCAATTCATGGGTGGAATCGACCTCGCCATTCGCGAAGACGAAGCGCTCGAAGAAGCCCCCCACGCCGAAAGTCCAAGCGCGATTGAGCTGCCACTTCACGTCGTCTTCGACGTTCAGCTTGCTGTAGGAATGCGGATCGCGGGTGAGCGGCGCGGTGTTCGCTATGCCGCCGTCGGCATAAGCGTAGTTGGCAAAGACCAGCGTCGGCGTGTCGTCCTGACGGTCGTAGTAGCGGACCCGCGCCGTGTTAGTCACATCGTGGGTCAAGTGCGAATACAGCACGTTATTGGTCAGGAACGCGTTCACCTTGCCGTTCAGGCTCGGTAGCGGATACGCGTTGATTTGAGTGGCGGCGGGACCATTGGTGAGCCCATTGGTGGCGTCGTTGAGGAACCCATCGTTCTGCCGGAACATCATGTATTGCACGTTGCTGGTGAAGCGGCTCTTGAAAACCGGTATGTCGACCGCGGTATTCCAGGTCACACCATTGACGTTGTTATCGGGATAGAGTCCGTAGCGCAGCAAGCTGGGGCCAAATTGCGTCGCCCCGCTGCCTGGTAGGACGACGCCCGGTGTCGCGGTGCAAAGCGAACAGAATGGATTGTCGACGTCGATCGACTTGTTTTCGTTGGTAAAGAATGAGCCGGTATATTTCACCGACGTATTAAACTGGGTACCCCACGGGGTGGTGCCGACATATTCGCCGGCGGCATTTGCGTTCTGGGTGCGGTCGTCGAGCGGCTGCGGTATCTCGATCGAACCCGAGGAAGGCCGCGGATTGGCGGAGGTGCCAATGCCATAGCCGATGCCGAGCGGCCGGGTGCCGGTGCGGTGCTCATTCGAGTAATCAGCGCTGAAATCCCAATTGTCCCACATCGTGTTGCGATAGCCCGCCGTGAATTTTTCACGCAGCGTC
>JBGQHN010000473.1:0-2163 GCA_041497975.1 Planctomycetia bacterium
CTTGGCGACCATCTCTTTGACGTCCGCCGGCAGCTTGGCATCCCAGGCATGGAACGGCGCCAGATAAGAGCCGCCCTTGCTCATGTAGGAGAAGCTGCCGAAATCCTCGGCCGTATAAACCTTGGCTTTCACCAGTTTGACCACATGGCTGACCGTCGGCCACATGTCCCAGATCGGCCCGGTGACCACCGTGTCGGGAGCCAGCGAGGACTGGTCGGACATGTTGGAGAAGGCGACGATGCCCTTGTCCTTGGCCGCCTCGATCACGCCGAAACGCTCGGCATAGATGGCGTCGACGCCGGCTTCGATCTGGGCCAAGGCGGCTTCCTTGGCCTTCGGCGGATCGAAGAAGGAATCGATGAACGAGAATTTGCATTTGGCGCTCTTGTTCACTTCCTTGGCGCCGGCTGAGAAGGCGTTGGCCAGGCGATTGACCTCCGGGATCGGCATGGCGGCGACGACGCCCACGGTATTCGACTTGGTCAGCTTGCCGGCGATCATGCCGCAGATATAAGCCGGCTCGTGGATCCAGTTGTCGAAGACGCCGAAATTGGGGTCGGCCGGTCCGCCGCCCGACCCCATGGCGAAGGCGACCTTCGGATAGGCGGACGCCACCCGGCGCGCGGCGTCCTCGTCGGTGAAGGCATCGCCCATGACCAGCCCGGCGCCTTTCTCGGCTGCTTCGCGCAGCACCCGGCCAAAATCCGACGCCTTGACGCTTTCCGACCATTGATAGTCGACGCCCAGTTCGGCCTTGGCCTTCAGCAAGGCCACGTGAATTTGGTTGACCCAGGGCTCCTCGATCGGCGTTCCGAAGACGCCGGTGACCTTGAGCTTGGCGGCGGCCAAGGCACTGCCCCAGGGGGCGACCATCGCGGCGGCGCCCACGGCGCTCAAGCGAATGAGATTTCGGCGGGTAAGCGAAGGCAGGGTGCGTTTTGATTCCGACATGCAAGTTCTCCCGGTTTTACGATGACGCAGCATCTGGATTTATTCCGGGGCGTTCTTTGGCGCCCCTTGGCAAATCAATTCCCCACCAAGACTAGGGTTAAACTGTCCAACTGGTCAAGTTCAACGAGGCCGAGTTTTGCACAGGCCCCGCCACCAGATCGTGTCGTCCGGTTCCGATCCCTCGCCTGGCGGAATTGTCGAAACGTCAATGGCGTTGTAAGGGTTGCCTGCGACAAGCCGGAGACTGGGAATTCAAATGACGCGAGCGCGCTGGGTCGGAGGATTGCTGCTGCTCGTCCTGATCGCCTCGGCCCTGCTTTACGCCGTCCGGCCGCGACTTCTGCTTCTCACCTACTGTTCCGCCAGCCTGTTCGTGATCGCCTGCTATGCCGCCGTCTGGTTTCGAAGATCGGCGGTCGGCAACTACTTTACGGCCCTGGCCGCCGTAAGTCTGATGTCGTGCTTCCTCGATCCGTTTGCCGTGCTGACGGCGCGGTCCGTCATTCGCCTCGAGGGATCCTGGAGCGATCGCTATCACTACGTTTGGGACAGCGATCTGGGGGTTTTGCTGCCGCCCGGCGTCGTTGCGCAAGCGCGCAAGTTGACCAACGATCATCTCGACTACGATGTGACCTATTCGATCGACGCGAACGGCCATCGTGTTACCTCGGCCAGCAAGGATGCGGCCGCACAGAATGTTTTTTTCCTCGGCTGCTCCTTCACCTTTGGCCAAGGGTTGAACGACGACCAGACGCTGCCGCAGCAATTCTCGAACGCCACCAACGGGCGCTACAACGTCGTCAATTTCGGCGTTCCCACCTATGGCGTGCATCAGGTCCTGCGCATCCTGGAGCTGGGCCTGCCGGAAAGATTCCTGACCCAGCAAAAGCGCTACTTCGTCTACACCGCGATCGCCGATCATGCGCGCCGGGCGGCTGCCATGTACGATTGGGCCAGTCGTGGACCGGCCTATCAGCTGGCCCCGGATGGCCAGTTGGAGTACCAGGGGAGCGTCCGCTCCATTCTTGCGAGCTATGCCATCGCGATCGCAAGCCGGAGCCTGTTCCTGACGAATTATGTAACCGGGCCGCTACTTGCGCGCTTTGCCGGCGACCCGGTGCCCCTTTACCTGGGTCTGGTGAAGCGGGCGCGCGATCTGGCCCACGACAAGTACCACGCCAAGTTCATCATGATTTTCTGGGACGCTTCGCA
>JBGQHN010000474.1:0-2157 GCA_041497975.1 Planctomycetia bacterium
ATGGACATCATCAAGCTTTCCGGTGGCTCGCCGGCCAATTTTCTGGATGTCGGCGGCGGCGCGAATGCCGAGCAAATCAAGAACGCGTTCAAGATACTGACCAGCGACCCTGAAGTGCGCGCCGTGTTCATCAATATTTTCGGCGGCATTCTGCGCTGCGACGTGTTGGCCACGGGCGTGGTCGCCGCGGCCCGCGAGCTGGGATTGAAGCTGCCCGTGATTATACGCATCGAGGGAACCAACGTGGACCAGGGCAGGCAGATCTTGCGCGAGTCAAAACTGAACTTTACGATTGCCGACGGCATGAAAGACGGCGCCGAAAAATCGGTGCGTCTGGCGGCGCAAGGCGGTGCGCGATGAGCGTCCTGGTCAACGAACAGACACGCGTCGTGGTGCAGGGCCTCACCGGCAAGGAGGGCAGTTTCCACGCTGAGCAGATGATCGCCTACGGCACGAAAGTCGTCGCCGGAGTCACGCCGGGCAAGGGCGGCACCAAGCATCTCGGCGTGCCGGTATTCAATACCGTGGCCGACGCCGTTCGGACCGCGCACGCAAACGTCGCGGTAATTTTCGTTCCGCCGCCGTTTGCCGCGGACGCCATCCTCGAGGGTATTGATGCCGGGTTGCCCCTGGTCGTTTGCATTACCGAAGGCATCCCCACTCTGGACATGGTGCGCGTCGCGGCCGCGCTGCGCGCCAGCAAGACGACGCTCATCGGCCCCAATTGTCCGGGCATCATCTCTCCGGGCAAGTGCAAGATCGGCATCATGCCGGCACAGATTCACCGCCCCGGCCACGTCGGCGTGGTCAGCCGCAGCGGCACGCTGACCTACGAAGCCGTCGATCAATTGACGCGCCTGGGCATTGGCCAATCCACCTGCATCGGAATCGGCGGCGACCCGATCATCGGGACCACGCACCTTGACGCCGTGCGCCTGTTCAACGACGACCCCGACACGCACGCCATCGTCCTGATCGGCGAAATCGGCGGCAATGCCGAACAGCTTGCCGCTGAATTTGTCGGCAAGAATGTGAAGAAGCCTGTCGTTGGTTTCATTGCCGGACAGACCGCGCCTCCGGGTCGCCGCATGGGACATGCCGGCGCCATCATCAGCGGCGGCACCGGCACCGCCGAAGAAAAATACGAAGCCATGGCCGCGGCCGGGATTCATTGTGTGAAGAGTCCGGCCGACATCGGCCAGACCGTGGCAGCCGTATTAGGCAAGGCCGCGACCAAGTAGGACCGCGGTTGCTCTTGAATGTTTTTTGTGGGTCGCGGCTTTAGCCGCGACGTTTGCCGGCAATACACACGGGGGCTTTAGCCCCTGAAGTGCCATCCAACAACGGAGATCCTCTTGGCTATCGAACGTACGCTCGCCATCATCAAGCCCGACGCAGTCTCCCGCGGCATCACTGCGGATATCATTGCTCGCATTCACGCGGCCGGCCTGGCCATCCGGGCCGTCAAGTCCCTGCGGCTCACCGGGCCCGAAGCCGAAGGCTTCTACGCAGTGCATCGCAGCAGGAGTTTTTTCGCGGAGCTGACCGCGTTCATGAGCTCGGGCAAGATCGTTGTTCTGGTGCTCGAAGCGGAGAACGCCATCCCGCGCTGGCGCGAAACAATGGGTGCCACCGATCCCGCCAAGGCCGCGGCCGGAACCATCCGGCGCGACTTCGGCACCAGCATCCAGAACAATTGCACGCACGGGTCGGACGCCCCCGATACCGCCGCGTTTGAGATTGGCTACTTCTTCGCCGGCTACGAACTTCTCTAGGTTTTTCGCAGTCGTTGATTTGCGGCATCGGACTCAGCTTTGCACCATAACAAGCTCCCCTCCGTGACGGGCATCACTTGTAGACTTTGTGGTACCTTAGCAGCCCAGCAGCGACCGTCGCCCCATAGGTCAGTTCGGAGAACGAGAGCAGCGGCGGCGGCGGACTGTTTTATTGCTTCGCGATCAATTAGGCCTTGGGCATTTGCCTTTGCGTTGTGTAGCGCCGGGCTTCAGCCCGGCACGGTTTCCGACTTCAATAGAAACAGGGGGACATTATGAAACGTCACCGCATATTTCTCGCCGTTGCGCTACTGGGCATCGCCGGCGGCGCACTTCAATTATCGCCGGCCGCTTTCGGCCAAGCCGCCGCCAATAATTGGAC
>JBGQHN010000475.1:0-2146 GCA_041497975.1 Planctomycetia bacterium
ACCGAAATCGTACGGCGCCACCAGGGCACATGGCGTTTTTGATTCACGGCCAGCAGCGCGTCAAGTTCGGCGGCAACCGCCCTGCGATTGGCGAGGCGTGTTTCCAACGGCGGCTCCAGCCGCTTCAGGTGTGAAAACATTTCTTCCAGCATCGGGTCGTCGCCCGGCTCGGGGAGCGGATCGTGAGGATCGTTCATAGTTCCTATTCCTTTTCCACAAAGATTTGCTTCAACCGCGCCCTGCTCCGGTGGATGTGGCTCTTGACGGTGCCAACGGGCATTTCCAGCGCTTCGGCGACTTCGTCAATGGAACAACCTTCAACAAATCGCAGCAGCAGGACATTGCGCAACGGATCTTCCAGGTGGCTGATCGCGTCCAAGACCCGCTCCAATTGTTCGCGGTCCGAAGCCACGGTCGCGGGCGATGGCCCGGGGTCACTTACGTTTAGTGCCTCGGCAAGTGAAGACGGCTCCTTTTGATGTCCCCTCCATCGCCGCTGTTGAACGTGGCGCGCCGTTGCGAAGACATAGGCACGCAGTTGTTCACAACCCCCTCGCATTCCGCTGAGCGACCGCACGAGTTGAGCGAACGTCTCGGCGGTTTGCTCCTGGGCCGTGTGATGGTTTCGGTGGTCGCAAAGGAAAAAGCGATAGAGGGGCCCTTCGAATCGTTCGACCAGCACGACATAAGCAGCGGGCTCGCCCGCTTTTAGCTGATCGAGAAACGATTCCTCAGGAAGCATGCCGCGGGTTGCCTTTGCGAATCGGTCGCCAACGCGTCGTGAATGCCTGTTCGCGACTCTATCAGAATGCGAGGGTGAGCATACCTTTAGAAGTGCCACCAGCGGCGAAATGGTTGCAGCGAATTCAAGAAATCCAGCATTTTAAACCGTCTTGCCATGCCCCCTACCGCAATCGAGCGTCATTTCCGGCGGGATACGAAGGTCATGGGGCCGCTGGGCACTGGCCAAGATAAACGAGCAGAATTTGGCGCGAGCATTGACGCCGGAGGGGTCGTCGGTTGCTATGATAGCCGGCGCTGCCGGCTTGGACGGGTTTGGGGCGCAGCCTTCCGAGGAAAAATCGGCTACACTGTGAATTCGCCGGGGGCGGTGTTGGCCAGGGTTGTTGCCCCGCCGCCGGCTAATCGCGATCAAGTAGTCGGGAGAACGCGATGCTGAGAATCTTGGGAGGCCAAACCAGGCTCTGCGACGGCATCACGCGCCGCGAGTTGATGCGGGTCGGCGCCCTGTCGCTTTTTGGCGGCCTGAGTTGGCCGCGATGGCTGCGAGCCGCCGAGCGATCCAAGGGATCCGCTCCGGGACCGGCAAAATCGGTGATCTTGTTCAACCTGCTCGGCGGGCCCAGCCATATCGACATGTTCGACATGAAGCCCGAGGCGCCGGCGGAGATCCGCGGCCTGTTCCGGCCGATCCCGACCTCGTTGCCGGGGCTGACGATTTGCGAGCACCTGCCGCAAACGGCGAAGTGGATGCACCGCGCCAGCCTGATTCGCACGGTCACGCACAATTACAATGCGCACAATCCGTTGGCGATGTTGACCGGCTACGCCGCCGGCGACAATGCCCAAGTGACCGCCAAAAATACCGATCCGCCGGATATCGGCGCGATTTGCCAATACCTGGGCATGGGCGATCGTAGCGTGCCCGGGGCGGTTTGCATGCCGTGTTACCCGGGCTGGGGCGAGGGGATTCGCCGCCCGGGACCCTACGGCGGATATCTTGGCAAGCAGTACGATCCGTTTTTTTCGTTGTGCAAACCGAAGTTCGGCCGCGCTCCGCGGGTGCCCAATTACGATCCGGTGCGTCCGATCGGCGAGCCGCTGATGCCGTCGTTGGATGCCCTGCCGGAGATGACCGTCGATCGGCTCGACCGCCGGCGCTCGCTGTTGGATCAACTCAACGACGGTTTTCGGATCTGGAACTCGTCGCCTTCGATCGAGACGATGAGCAAGCACGGCCAGCAGGCGTTTTCGCTGTTAGCGTCGAGCAAAACGCGTGAGGCTTTCGATCTGTCGAAAGAGCCCGATGCGGTCCGAGACCGGTACGGCCGCAACTTGAGCGGGTCGAGCCTGTTGACGGCGCGGCGGCTGGTCGAGGCGGGCGTCACGTTCGTCAGCGTGCATG
>JBGQHN010000476.1:0-2137 GCA_041497975.1 Planctomycetia bacterium
CTCGCTCGACGTGCGGCTCGACGGTTACCAGATCAGCCATGCCGATGCGCAATAGACTTGCTTTTACGCTCCTCGAACTTATTGTGGCGATGGCGATCGTCGGCGTGCTCGTGGCGATGCTCTTAACGGCCCTCGGCGGAGCTCGCGAAAGCGCGCGACGGCTGCAATGCGCTAACAACCTTCACCAAATCGGCATCGCCTTTCATTCCTACCACGATGCTTACAGAACCCTTCCCCCGGCCGTTATCTGGGCTCCCATCGGCGAGCCGCTGGGGCAAGGGCGCCTGCCAATCGGCGTTATCGACCGCGTAGCGCTTTTGGGTGACGCGGCGCAAGATCGCGTGTACGCCAACTGGGTCATCATGCTCTTGGATCAACTGGATGAGGGGACGCTGCGTCAAGCCTTCGACACGCGGCGTCCGATTGCCGATGCCACAAATGGCGCGCGGTCAACGGAACTTTCGGTCATGCGCTGCCCATCGGACGCCTTCAACGACGTTCATTTTCTGCGCGGCTCTTGGCACGGACTGCGCGACAACGATTATGCGCGAGGAAATTACGGCATTAACGTCGGCCCGGACGCAGCTTGTATCAGCGGAGTGACCGATCCGGGCGGGGCGCCCTGCATCGGCGGATTTTTCGTAAGTGGGCTGCCGCTCGAAACGAGCAATCGCCAGGTCTGGGGGAGCGGATTGGCCGGCGTTAATTGTTCATTCCGATTTAGCGATGTCCGGGACGGTCTGGCTAAGACGGTCGTCGTCGATGAGATTCGCTCCGGAATCGATGCCCGCGACCCGCGGGGCGTGTGGGCCCTGGGACAGGTCGGATCGAGTGCCGTGGCAAGGCACGGCCAGAATGACGACGCGGCCGGACCGAACCCTTACCTCGACAGTGGCGAGGAAATCATGGGTTGTCGCGAGCTCGTTGCCAGGCTTGGTCGCGACCAACTGCACGCCCTGGGCATGGGCTGTGCTGAAGCGGCCGAAGCGAACACGCAATCGGGCGCACGCAGCATGCACCCAAACGGCGTCAACGTATTGTTTTGCGACGGTTCTGCTCATTTCCTTATAAATCAGATCGATCGAAACCTCTGGCACGCAATCCATACAAGGGCCGGTAAAGAGGCTGTAGACTCGGTTGGCCCATGATGCCGGCGGCGAAACGGCCCCTGGCCACGCCCGGATTTGCCTAAACTCCCCTTGCGGCCGCGTCCGAAGACTATATCAGGTGCCTTGATTTTGCGGGCTACGAGTCCTAGGATGACCGGCGAGCGGCATCTTCGCCGCTAGCCAAGGTCGAACGTCCGCGGTGATTCCGCCAGGAAAGCCGCGGCGCGCGGGGTTTTTCGATGCACATGACCCGGCCCAGAAAGCAAATGGCTCGCGGTTGTCGCTGCTCCTGTACGGCGTAGCCGCCCAGGCTACAACTCCCGACAGCCCTCTTTTGCGTTTGCCCCAACGACTTTCCAACCTTCTGACTGGCCCTGGTGTATCGAACCACCCAGCACATCCGCGCCAGCGACAAGCGCGGTCAGGAGCATCCGACAATGGCCTCCGACGTTCGCCTGAAAGAACAACTGCCCGAGCTGACCAAGCGCATCGTGCAGACCTACTCCGAGATCACTTCCATCAGCCACCTGGGACACTGCCCGCTGCCCAACTATGAAGTCGTGATCGCGGCGATCGAAGACTTGAAAGAGATCATCTACCCCGGCTATCGCCGCCGCGAGGGACTGCACATCGGCAACGTAACGTACCACGTCGGCGACCTGATCGACGGGTTGCATGACAAGCTGACCACGCAAATCACGCGTGCCATGCGGCACGACGCGGGCTTCTCGCACGATTGTCAGGGAGACCACGACTTCGAGGCCTTGGGGCAAGCCAAGGCGATCTCGTTTCTCGAAGAGCTGCCGGAGCTGCGCAGGAAGCTGGCGCTCGACGCCCAGGCCGCGCTCGACGGCGATCCGGCCGTCAAGACGCTCGATGAAGTGATTTTTTGCTATCCGGGCCTGGAAGCCGTGACGGTCTATCGGGTGGCGCACGCGCTGCACGAACTGGAGGTGCCGCTCATTCCGCGGATGATGACCGAGTGGGCCCATTCGAAGACGGGCATCGACATCCATCCCGGCGCGAAG
>JBGQHN010000477.1:0-2130 GCA_041497975.1 Planctomycetia bacterium
CGTCGAGAGCACTTCGCGCCACGTGTTGGGCTCGGGCACCCGATACGTGGGATGCAAGCCAAGCTCCTTGAGGACGGCCACGGGCTTGGGCCCGCGGGCAATCGTGATGATATCCGAGATGCCGGCCAGCAACCGGTCGCGATCGACGTGGCGCTCCACTTCGCTGATCAGGTGGCGAATGCCCACGCCGGTCATGAAAATGATGATGTCAATCCCGCCGGTCATGACCCGATGGGCGAAATCGACGGCTTCACGGTTTTCGGCGATGGCCACTTCGCGCATCGATGGGCTGACCGACGGCACGCCGCCAAATCGTTCGATCAGGCTGGCCATTTCAGGCGCACGGCGGCTTTCGAAGGCCGCGACTCGCAGCCCGGCAAATCCTGAAGTGGCATCTGGCATCAAGAAACCCCACCCTGGCAATCCGCGGCTGCCCCCGCAGGCATCAAAACATCGAGGCCAAGAATTGGCCCGGCCTGGTCGCAATGCTCCATTTTACAAGCAGCGCCATGACTTGTCCCGGTGTGTTTGGCGGCAAGCGCGCGTTGTTGGGCCGGAGGTATTGATTGACCCTGCCGCGGTGAGTCGTCTTGCGGTATCTTCAGGGACGAGCGTTGGCCAATAATGGACCGCGGGGTTGGACGAGCACGCTGGGCCAATGACGGTCCTCCCGCCGCCGGCCCTTGGGCTTCGAACCGATCGAGGAACCCATGCCTGTTGAAAAAGCCGAGTTTCGTCGGGCTCTCGGATACTTTGCCGCCGGCGTCACGGTCGTAACGTCAAAATTCGAAGACGGACAAATCGCCGGCATCACCGTCACGGCATTCAGTTCGCTGTCGCTCGAACCGCCGCTGGTTTTGATTTGCATTGACAAGCGGGCCAGGATGCATGATCGTTTGCGGCTCGGCGGCAATTTCGCGGTCAACATCCTGTCGCACGACCAGGAGGTTGTGTCGCGGCGATTTGCCTCGAGCGAGCCCGACCAGTTCCGCGAAATCGGATACCGCGAAGGCGCGACCGGCGCGCCCTTGATTCACGGCGCGCTGGGCACGCTCGAGTGCCGCATCGTCGAGGGGCTGGCGGGCGGAGACCACACGATTTTTGTCGGCGAGGTCGAGGCCACTCACGTCGCCGAAGGCAAGCCGCTTTTGTATTTTCGCGGCGGATACGGCCAGTTGGCATAGAAGGCCCGGCAAGCATCGCGCGGGTCTCACGGCGCGCCTGGGCCGCCCAAGATTCTGGCCGGCGGTTTCGGCCTAGCCCGGCAGCGCGGCCCAACGATCCACCAGCGCGGCAATCGCCCGATCGACGGGAACCGCCCTCCACTTGCTGCCGGGAAGGGCCTCGACGATCGTGAACCGCTCGAGCTTCGCCAATGCGTCGCCGATCTCGAAATCGATTTCGCGCGCGGCTTCGACGCGTAGAAACGCTTCGATGCGCTCGTCGAGCTCCTGGGCCGACCATCCGTCGGGCGGGGCTTCTTGCCACAGGAAAAAATACGCCAGGATCGCCTCGCGGTTCTCTTGCTCTTCGGCCTCGTCGAGCATGCGGTGGAGGACTCCGGCGTTGTTGTCGATGTTCTGGTAGTACAGGCTTTGGGTCAGATTGAGCTGGTACTTTTGTTTCGTGTTGAGATAGCCGAACACGGAGCGCACTCCGTACCCCAGCGTTCCACCGACGAGGCCCCACATGGCCAACGTCGAGCCCCAGGCCAGGATGATCTTGATCCCGGCGATCGAAACACCCGAAAAGGTCGGCAGCATGATTTTGGCGCGGTCGAACAACGACATTTTCACCTGCGTGCCGGGGAGCAGCATGTCGAGATCAAGCTTGGGGATTTCCTTGAAGAGCTTGATGTAAACGTCTTCGGTATCCAAGAGCTTCGAAAAACGACGGCCCGGTCGAAAGCGGAAGATCAACACCAGTCGTTCGTAGACCGGAATCTCCACGGCCTCGGTCCGGAAGGCGTTGGTGAGCCGGCGGCGAAAGCGCGTGCCGACCGTATCGCCGCGGTAGAAGATTTCGAGTCGCTCGAAGAGTTCGAAATCGACTGTCAAGTTCAGTCCCCACTGGCTGCAATCGGACAGCGCCTCGTCAATTTCCTTTTGCGCCAGCCGCACGAAGTTGCCC
>JBGQHN010000478.1:0-2113 GCA_041497975.1 Planctomycetia bacterium
CTCGGGACTTCAGCTCGACTATACGACGATCGATTTCTCTGACGGCTCAAGCCAGACGGTTCCGGTTCCGAATCCAAGCAGCACGGACGGCGGAATCGCGTTCGTGGGCTTCACCGACGCCGGCCTGCCCATCTCGGCGATTACTATTACCACGATTGGCGATATTCTCGGTGTTGATGACGTCCGTTTCGGGCAGGTGCCTGAACCCAGCACGTTCGTCCTGTCATTTGTGGCGCTGGTTGGGCTAGTTGCCTGGCGCCGACGCAAGCGCTAGTCCCAGCCGGCTGCTCAGTACAGTAACGCGCACGCTCTTAGCGCTTGTTGCAAGCTGCGCGACGGCCGGCGGCGGCCGAGTTTTTGCGCCGCTGCCATCCGAGCGCGCAGGCGGCTGAGGTGGCCGGTCATCGCCATCAGTCACCCGCGCATGGCGGCGCGCAAAGTGACGACGAGCCGCCGGAGAGATTGTTTGCGCGAGCGTAAGCGATTGTGCTTGTCACGCGTGAGCCGGAATGACACGCGTAGTGCTCGGTCGCATGCTAGCACTCGGCGGCGAAACAGGCGGAAAATTTTTCCTAACCGGTACCAATTTCCAGAAAAGTTGCTATATTGTCGCCCAATAAAGTGGCCAACAGGAGTGGCCGCGACCAGGCAGCATCCGCCGCACTGCCATGTGAGTTGATTTCTTATCTTGTTAGGGAGGGAGCCCAATGACACGCATTCCTTTGCGTACCGTCGACAGCCAAGCCCACGATCTTACCACCCGGCTGGAAATGAGCACGGCTGAAATCGGTCTGTCGGTGCGCACGACCAATTGCCTCGAGGAGCGGGGCATCTTCACCGTCAACGATTTGTTGCATTGCACGCCCGACGATCTGTTGAGCATCTCGAATTTCGGTGAAAAAACGCTCGAGGAGGTGTATAAGGCCCTCGAGGGCGTCGGTTTTTATCGCCGCTCAAAGCGCGAGCCGGTCGCCGTTTGACTCGCTTGAGACACCGCACATCCAACCAGCATACAGGCACAGTCCCTGCGACCAAGGGGACTGTGGCTGTTTCACCTGGCAACGGATTTTTGTGCCGTTGACCGGCTGGCGCGGCGTCAACGGCCGACCGAGGACGATTTGCCGACGGCAACACACTTCAGGGACTGCGTGTCGCGGACAAACAGCCGTCCGTCGGACAGTGCCGCCAAGGCCTGGGCCGTGGTATCAAACAGCTTGCAACGCCCGAGTTGCCGATATTCCTTGGGCGAAGCTGCGGCCAGCACCAGGTCGCCATCCGTTTTCATCATCAACAGCTTGTCGCCGGCCAGAATCAAATTGCCGGTGCCGAATCCGTCCTGCGTCCACTGCACCCGGCCGGTGCGCGGATCGAAGGCGCGCAGCCGGGCCACTCCGACATCTTGCCGACCGTCGATGCCGTACATGAATCCATCCTTTTCGACGCAGGTGGTATACTGGCTCGACATCACGTCATCGCTCTCCCACACCGGTTTGGCCGAGCGTGCGCCGATCTCGGCCCATTGCGCGCCGACCCCGTAGCTGGCCGAAACGAATACATGCCGGTCCACGATCAGGGGATTGGCGGCGTTGACCGTCGGCCCGCGCGCGCCGAAGGGAAAGCGGAATCGCACGGAGCCCGTTTCCGGATCGACGGACACGACATTCAAGCGCGTGACGAAAATCATGTGGCGCACGCCATCGATGGTAGCGGCGGACGGCGACGAGTAGCTGGCGGCCTCGTCGGTCGCCGTCCACAAGGTCTTACCGTCGGAAGGCGACAACGCAACCAACCCGGCGCCGCCGCTGCCTCCCACGTTTAGCAGCAGCTTGTCTCCCTCGATGATCGGACTGCTCCCGGCGCCAAAATAGCCCTCCGGGGCCTTGAAGTCCCGGTACACGTTGCGAAACCAAACCTGCTTGCCCGTGTCGAGCTTCACGCACGAGAGTTCTCCGCCCGGCCCCATCAGATAAACTACCTGGTCGTGGATGAGAGGCACGCACCGTGGGCCATCATCCGCCGAGATGGTGCTGACGTACGTGGTGGGAAGGGCGAATCTCCACTTCGGATTGCCCGTCGCGGCCTCCAAACCCTCGGCCACAAGTTCGTTGCCTAC
>JBGQHN010000479.1:0-2097 GCA_041497975.1 Planctomycetia bacterium
CGATGTTGGCCCGCTTTCTTAATCCCGGCTGGACGCCCGAATTGCGCGGCGAATTGTTGGACTTTTTCAGCGTGGCGCGGATGCTCGAAGGGGGCAACAGCTATCGTGGTTATCTCACCAACGGCGCCAACGACGTGCTCAAGAACATGCCGCAGGACGAGCAATTGGCGCGCATCAACGCAGGCGCCAAGAACCCGGCGGCTGCCCTGGGAGTCGTGCGGAACCTGTCGGGCACGCTGTCGAGCGAGCAAGTGTCGGCCTTGAAGACGTTGTGCATGCAATTGTCGACTGACAAGTCCGCCCCGGCTCGCGAATTGACCAAGGCCGCGATCGTGGCCCTGGGCCATGGCGACGAATCGGCGCTGGCCTACTTGCACGAGGTCTTCGAATCGCAGCCCGACAGCCGCCAGGACGTTGCCCAGGCGCTGTCGATCTTTGCGCCCAGCAAGGCACGCCGCGAAGCCGATTGGCTGTTATTGGTTCGCTCGCTGGCGGTCGTCGAAGGATCGACGGCCCGCGACGTGCTGCGAGTTTTGACCAAGTTCCCGCGGAAAGATGACAAGGCGCCGGATATTCGGCAAGTGATTTTGCTGGGCCTCAAGCTGGGCGATCAAGGGGGCCGAGAGGCGGCGGCCCTTTTGACGCATTGGACCGGGCAACGGGTCGCCGACGCGCGCGGACCCTGGCCCGCCACGTTGACGGCCTGGCAAAAATGGTTCGCGGAAAAGTATCCCGATCAGCCCGAGCCGGTGCTGAGCGTCGAAGCTTCGGAAAACAAATACACATTCTCGCAGTTGCTCGCCTTCCTGTCCGGCGACGAGAGCGCCGAGGGGAGCGTCGAGCGCGGCGTCGCTGTTTTCGACAAAGCACAGTGCGTGAAGTGCCATCGCTACGGCACGCGCGGCGAGGGCATCGGCCCCGACTTGTCGAACGTCAGCAGCCGTTTTCAGCGCAAAGAAATCCTCGAATCCGTGATTTTTCCCTCGCAGGTGATCTCCGATCAATTCGCGGCCAAGACCGTGGTCACCACCGACGGCAAGACCTATACGGGCATCGTCGGGCCCACCAGCGACGGCGTGGTGGTTCTGCAGCCCAATGCCGAGAAAGTCAGCGTTGCCAAAGCCGAGGTCGAAGGGATCGTGCCCAGCAGGAAGTCGGCCATGCCCGAGGGATTGTTCAATACGTTGACGTTGACGGAAATTGCCGATTTGTTCGCCTATTTGAGCAAGGCGCCCGCGGCGAAGTAAGACTCCGCATCCCCTTGGGGCTTGCAGACCGCGACAACCAGACTGAGCTAGCATGAAAATTCACAATGCAACTTTGTGCAGGCTCGCTCTTGCTGCGACGATCGTCTGGCCGCTGTTGACAAGCGCGTCGGCGATCGCCGAGCCGACGGCGTCGCCGGACACGATCCGCGTGTTGGCGCGCCAGCAAGAGCCCATCCAAGGCACTGATCGCTTCGAGGACAAGACGATCTCCCTCGAGCTGGCGCCGCGCGAGACGGCGATCTTGATTTGCGACATGTGGAACAAGCATTGGTACCAAAGCGCGACGCGACGCTGCGGAGAATTGGTCACGAAGATGGCTCCGCTGGTGGATCGGGCTCGCGCGCGCGGCGTGCACATTATCCACAGCCCTTCCGATACGCTTGACTTTTACCGCGATCATCCCGCCCGGCGGCGTGCGTTAGCGGCCACGGCCGTCACGCCGCCTTCGCCGATCGGCAAGTGGTGTTCGCTCGATCGGGCTCGCGAAGGTTCGTTGCCCATCGACGATTCCGACGGCGGCTGCGACTGCCAGCCGCCGTGCAACAACTACAAGGCGTGGTCACGGCAACACCCGGCCATCACGATCGCCGACGGCGATCTCATTTCGGACAACGGCCAGGAGATCTACAACTGCCTGGTCGAGCAAGGCATCAAGAACGTGATCTACGTCGGCGTGCACACGAATATGTGCGTGTTGGGCCGCTCGTTCGGCATTCGTCAGATGACCCGCTGGGGAATGAACTGCGTTCTGATTCGCGATCTGACCGACACGATGTACGATCCGCGGGACCCGCCGCACGTCAGCCACGAGCGCGGCACGGAGCTGGTC
>JBGQHN010000480.1:0-2096 GCA_041497975.1 Planctomycetia bacterium
AACGTGCTGATCGAGGATTGCATCGCGCGCGATGCTTCGGACGCCGGCATTTACGTCGGCCAGTCGGAAAACATCATCGTCCGCCGCAACCGCGCCGAGAACAACGTGGCGGGAATCGAAATCGAAAACTCGGTGAACGCCGACGTCTACGAAAACGTGGCCACCAACAATACCGGCGGCATCCTGGTGTTCTCGCTGCCCGACCTGCAAAAAAAGATCGGCCATCACTGCCGCGTTTACAAGAACACGATCGTCGAGAACAACCACCCGAACTTCGCGCCCAAGGGCAACACCGTGGCCAACGTGCCTTCGGGCACGGGCGTCATGATCCTGGCCAATCGGCACGTCGAAGTGTTCGACAACACGATCGAAAACAACCAGAACGCGGGTCTCTCGATTTCCAGCTACCTGGTCACCACTCGGCCCTATAAGCAGGATCCGGTGTATGATCCTTATTGCGAGGCGATTTACGTGCACGACAACAAGTTCGCGGGCAACGGCGACAAGCCGAACGGCGCGCTGGGACAAATGATCACCCTGATTCTCGGCGAAAAGACGTTGCCGGACATCGTGTACGACGGGGTCATCGATGAGAAAAAGGCGGTCGACGGCAAGCTGCCGCCCGAGTTGGCCATCCGCATTCGCAACAACGGCGACGCCGATTTCGTCAATTTCGATTTCGCGCACCTCGACACGAGCAACCCCCTGGACATCAAAAAGGGGACGATCAGTCGCGATCTGAAGCCGTATGAGGGCGATGGCGAGATTCCGAAGTTGAGCCCGGTGACGATTGCCGGTGTAAAATGAAGTTGGGCTCTCCGCGGTCGTGCCTATCGATTTTGTATGCGGTCAAACTTGAAAGCCCAACTACAAGCGGTTTCAAAGCCGCCGGGGACTGTGCCGATTTTGCGCAGTCTTCGGAGCAGGGCACCGTGGTCACGCGTTGCGCGACCATGGTCGGGACTGTCCCCCTCTCCCGAGTCGGTTTTGAAACCGCTTGTTGTCTATTGCGCGCTGCTGGCATGCCTGGCCGGTTGCACGGCCGAGAGCACCGTGCAAAGTGAACAGGCGCCGCCGGAAAAACTTTCCGAGTACGGACTGTTCGTCGGCAACGGCAGCACGCAAGAGCCGGTCGAGGGAGTGATTCCCTACGACCTGAACTCGCCGCTGTTTTCCGACTACACGGACAAATTTCGCTTCGTCAAGTTGCCCGCGGGCAAAAGCGCCCAGTATCGCGCTGACGAGACCTTCGAGTTTCCCGTGGGCACCCTCATCGCCAAGACGTTCGCCTATCCTAACGATGCGCGCGATGCGTCCGCCGGCCGCCGGTTGCTCGAGACGCGGATACTCAAGCGCGAGGAGGAAGGCTGGGTCGGTCTGCCCTATATCTGGAATGCCGAGCAGACCGAAGCCACGCTGGACGTCGCCGGCGACATTGTCGACGTGAGTTGGACGGACGGAGAAGGACGCCAGTGCACCAATAACTACATCATTCCCAACTCCAACCAGTGCAAGGGCTGCCACAAGCTGGGCGACGATATGCTGCCGATTGGGCCCAAGGCCCGGCACTTGAATCGCGATTTTGCATACGCCGGCGGCACGGAGAATCAACTGGCCCATTGGACGCGCGTTGCAGCGCTATCGGGCGCGCCGCCGCCCGATGCCGCGCCGCGGCTGGCCGTGTGGAACGACCCTTCGACGGGAACGCTCGACCAGCGGGCCCGGGCCTGGCTGGAAGTCAACTGCGCCCACTGCCACAATCCGAACGGCCCGGCGCGGAATTCGGGCTTGGACCTGATGGCCAGCCAAAATAGTCCCACGCAATTCGGCATTTTCAAAACGCCGGTCGCGGCCGGACGCGGAACTGGCGGACTCGATTTCGATATCGTGCCCGCCCAGCCCGAGCGGTCGATTATGATGTTCCGCGTAACGTCGATCGATCCTGGCATCATGATGCCGGAGTTGGGCAAACGGTTGATTCACCAGGAGGGAGTCGAGTTGGTGCGCCAGTGGATCGCCGCCATGCCCCCGCGAGAAACGCCGACAAATTAGCAGCCGGTTGAAAAATGGGACTGGCTCCGAGCCAGATCGCCCGA
>JBGQHN010000481.1:0-2088 GCA_041497975.1 Planctomycetia bacterium
CCGACATCGCCGGCAACGTCGTGGACAAGATCCTGGCGTAAGTTGGCTGCATTCCCGTCTGGAGGCGCATTCGTCACAAGCCCACCAATTTTTGCCATTTTACTTTTTAGGGAATATACTTTCCCTATATGAGAAAGTCGACCTCCGCGGAAGCCGTCCTATTTCCTCACACTCGCCAGCGGGTCCTGGCCACGCTCCTGCTCCACTCGAAAAAGGAATGGTACTTGAGTGAGCTGGCCAGAACGCTCGAAGCTGCGCCCGCGCACCTGCATCGGGAACTGGCTTTGCTCTGGGAGGCTGGTATCCTGCGGCGGCGCGTCGAGGGGCGGCAAGTCTACTATTCGCCAGACCCCCAGTGCCCGTACCTGGCTGAGCTATCCGCGCTCGTCCGAAAAACGATGGGTATTGATATCGTTCTGGCCCAGGCGCTCAAATCGCTGGGGCCAAGGATTCTGTGCGCCTTCATCTACGGTTCGATCGCGAAGCGACAGGAGAGTTCCGGAAGTGATGTCGATTTGATGGTCGTCGGCGACGTGACGATCGCGGACCTTTTGCCGGCGCTGGCGCACGCGGAGCGGGACCTGGGCCGAAGCGTGAACCCGACCGTGTATCCGCGAAAAGAGCTTGTGCAAAAAGTCCGCTCAGGCAATCATTTTGTTCGGGCGGTGCTTGCCGACCCTGCCAAGACATTCATCATCGGCACCCGTCATGACCTTGAAAAAGCTGCACACGGACGGGCGGATAAAAAGGCACAAGACCAGCAAGTCCGAGCTCGACGCGCTTCGCGGCGGCGTCGAAGTTAAGCTCAAAGACTCGAAGTCGACTTCCATTCGGATGACACTCGGTTCACCACCGCCTACGGCGCGGCGCTGCTGCTTGCCAAGATGGCGCTGGCCTGCGCCGGCTACCGGCTGGACTCGAAATCAGGCGGACACCACAAAACGGCTTTTGACGCTCTCCCGCTCTGCGTCGGGCCGGCGGCACAAAAGCTCGCGAGCTACTTCGAGGTCTGCCGCCGCAAGCGGAACGAAATTGATTACGATCGCGCGGATGTCGCCTCGCGCGCCGATGCTGACGAGATCGTAAACCGGGTCGAGGAGTTGCAGACGCTCGTCGAGGACTGGATCAAAACGAACCATGGCTCATTGGCCAAGTCCCGCAAGTGACGCGGGCTCGTCTGACACTATTCGACCATCGATCACGCAGAGTCTCGCTGCTGCGCGCGGCAGCGCTCAGCGCTTTCGCGCTGGAACCGATCCACGGCGTCTGATAGGATGCGGCTTGATAAGCTGCTCTGATCCCGCCGACTCTTTCCCATAAAGAGCGCTCCACGCATGTTGACGATCTGGGGCCAATCGCCGAGCGGACGTTTCTGCGATCGCATTTCGCGGCGCGGGTTCTTGCGGATTGGCGGGCTGGCGCTGGGCGGCTTGTCGATGAGCGACGTGCTGAGGGCCGAGGCGGCCAGCGGCTCGAAGTCGACCAAATCGGTGATCATGGTCTTTCTGCCCGGCGGGCCGCCGCACCAGGACATGTACGACCTCAAGCCCGAGGCCCCGTCCGAAGTGCGCGGCGAATTCAAACCCATCAAGACCAACGTGCCGGGCATCGAAATCTGCGAACACATGCCCCGACTTGCCGGGATGATGGACCGCCTGGTGCCGATCCGCTCGATCGTGGGCGCCACGGGCGACCACTATTCGTTCCAGTGCATGACCGGCCGCGGCCATCGCCGCCAACCGCAGGGCGGCTGGCCCGAGCTGGGCTCGGTGGTGGCCCGACTGCGCGGTTCGGCGCTAGCGGCCATCCCGCCCTACGTCGGCCTGTCGCCCAAGATGCAGCACACGCCCTACAACTCGGGCAAGCCGGGTTTTTTGGGCCCGGCCTACGCACCGTTTCAACCCAACGGTGAAGGCAAGGACGATCTCGTGCTGCAAGGCGTCTCGCTCGAACGGCTCGACGATCGCAAGGGGCTGGTGCGGGCGCTCGACAATTTCCATCGCCAGGCCGACACGACCGGCATGATGGACGGCATGGACACGTTCCAGCGGCAAGCCTTGGGCGTGCTCACCTCCAGCCGGCTGGCCG
>JBGQHN010000482.1:0-2082 GCA_041497975.1 Planctomycetia bacterium
CACCTCCGAGTTCACCCGCGCCAGGCGGCGGGCGGCGGCGACGGCTTTGGGCAATCCTTCGGCAGCGTCGGATTCCTCGAACAGAAACTGGCGCTGGAGGTTGCTCCACTCGACGAAATCACGATCGATGATGCGGACGCGATTTCGTCGAGTGGAGCAACCTCCAGCGCCAGTTTCTGTTCGAGGAATCCGACGCCGCCGAGGGTCTGCCCAAGGCCGTTGCCGCCGCCCGCCGCCTGGCGCGGGTGAACTCTGAGGTGACCCTCGAGCCTCTCGTCGCCGACCTCACGCCCGCCAATATCGACGACTTGCTCGAAGGAGTCGGACTTATCCTGGACGGAACCGACAATTTCGAGGCGCGATTTCTGGTGAACGATTATGCCGTGAGCTCGGGAATCCCTTGGATCTACGCCGCCGCCGTGGGCAGCTATGGATTGAAGCTGGCGATTGTGCCTGGGCGCACGCGCGCCTATGCCGGTTTTGCCGGTTGAGCCGCGCCGGGTTAGGGCGCGTACGCATAAATCGAGATTGGTTGGCAGCGGCTAGTCAATAGCCGGTTTGGAGCGCATTACGGACTCAGGTCAGACATTGCACCGACCCCGAAAAGTCCCAATAGGCGACATTCTCAGCATTGCGCACATTAGCGGGTGGCTCGCTGAATCCATTCATCCCAAGTCTGCAACCGCAACCCCAGCCGGCGGTAATCGACGCGCAGATAGCCGTCCGGCCCGCGCACGACCGCGGCCGGAACTATGCTCGCCACCTCCTGCGCCATCACGCCGACATAGAGCTGGTCGCTCCAGTTATAGCGATAGCGATAAAGGCCGATGCCGTTGTCCAGGTGCGCAAGCGGGACGATGTCGCGCTTGACGCGAATATCGGACATGATGAGCGGCGTGCCGAACGTGACCAGCGCACTATAGTCCGTCGTTCGGCCGGGGCTGCCCGTCTCGGTGAAGCCGAAAGCCGGCGAGCGCAGGCTGATCGATTGCGACGGAAAGAAGCGCGCGCGGCCTTCCACCCCAATCTTCAACGGATTGCCGGCGATACAATAGTCGCACACGAATGTCGAAAGCCCGGCGCTCACTCCCAGGCCCGTTTGCCACGTCGACTCGCTCGCCGACGGAATACCGCCGCCGAAGAAGCTCTGATTGCTGGTCAGCGTCAGATTGAGTTGGCGGAAGCTCGGTCCAATACCGGCCGAAATAAACCAACGGCCCGACATCGGATCAAACACAGCCTGTGGGTCATCCAGCGGAATTTCAGCTTGGAGTAAGAGGTCGATGTTGACGTGGCTCGTAAGATCGAGCTTCACGTCGCCGCCCGGCCCATGGCGGTTGATCTGGAACAGCGTGGTGTCGCCGCCGAACGTGTTGGTGCCGCTGCACACGTTGACATCGAGGCCGACGCGCGCGGGACCGACGGCGAAGCCCGGATAAATCCCAAGCCCGCCGCAGACCTGACCGCTGGTGTGCGACCAGTCGCCGTTGAACGGCGCCTGCGCGCCGGTGCTGGCGTAGGTGGGTGTGCCGGTCGATCCGCCGAGGCCGATGGAAATCTTCGGCTCGACGACCATGCCGATTTGCGGCGTGGTTGGCGGCCCGCCTGTTTGCGATGGTGGCGGACAGGATTCCCGAGCAAAATTTTGCCCAGTCGTGGGGTTGTAAGCGGTATTGCGATTGCTTTCGGAGAGTTGAACAGCCTGTTGTGCCCCGCCAAAGTTTGCCCCATTAGCCGGTACGGTGGCGACCGGTTTTAGTGTCTTCACATCGATCCAGCAGCCACACGGGGTCTGTGCGAATGCCGGTTGGTTGAAACCAAATATCAGGACGAGCAAGCAGGTCGAAAAAACCGCGAGAATGACACGACGCACCATGACTGCACCCCAATAGCTACGGATCGACAAAAAATTGGCCAGTCCGCTCACCGTCTTTGACGGGCCGGCCGTCTCGAGTGAAGACCACGCGAATATCGTATGTCGCTGGGTCGTCCGGTTTCTCAAATTGCATCCTGAACGGAAGCGGCATGTTTCCCATGTGATAAGTCGTATCCAGAACCTTGTTCCAGTCACCGTTAAACGAC
>JBGQHN010000483.1:0-2076 GCA_041497975.1 Planctomycetia bacterium
GCGTCGGCCGTTGCCGCGTCGGCCGTTGCCGCGTCGGCCGTTGCCGCGTCGGCCGTTGCCGCCGTTGCGGCGGTGGTCGCGGTCTCGTCGGGCGGGGTCTGAACGGGCGTTGTCATCGCTCCCTCAGCCGACTTCGCGGCACAATCGCGACACAAATATTTGTGGACGATATTTTGCCATACGAAAAGAGACGCCGGCTGCCATTCGACTTGTTCGCTGACGTCGGTTCCGATCTCGACGCGGAGTTCGCCGCACCGACAAATCCGCTCGGCCTCGCTGAGGCGGTGATGCACTTCTCGACGCGGCAAGCCGTCGGGCAGCTTGCCGCGGCCATGCGGCGTTTTCGGCCGCCGGGGACGTGAGGGAGTCGTCGCTTCCGCTGCATCCGTCGCCGCGGCATTGCCAGCACTGGCCGCGGCTTCACTCGGACTGGCTGCCCAGTCTGCAAACAGCAAGAGTTGGTCGGGATTAAAACGCTCGGTGCGTGGCCCATAGCGCTGGCGTAAAAGCTGCTCGATGCGGAAGCGCAACTTCTCTTTGTCGAGCCGCTCCTGCCGTAGCGTCGTCATCAATTCGACGATCATGCGCTTGAGCGTGTCCAGGTCGTCTGGCAGTTCCGCCGGCGTCGGCAACGGCACGTTGTGCGTGCCAATCGGTTCAGAAGTAGGAGCGGCCGTGCTCATAGGACATTAAACCCCAAACCCGCCGTCAGGTAGCGCCTGGAGTTGCGAAATAATCGAAAAAGATATTAGGACATTGTGTGTCCGTGAAATCGACGTGTCTCAGCGCCGCGCCGCGATGAATTCAGGCTGCAGAACGCCCCCGAATCCGCCGCGTTCACTTGCCGAGTCCTCTTGCCGTGACCGCGCGTCCGCGAACGACTCCGAGCCAACAAAAACGGACGCCAAGTTGGCGTCCGCGATGACAGCTTAACAACGGCCGAGCCACGCTTACGGCGGCGAGGCCGGCGCCGGCCGGCGATAACGAGGCCCACGTTTGACGCTGCCCAGATCGACGCCGTCGAGCAGCATCTGCAAATCGGCGGCGCGAATCTCGACGCCCGCGGCGTCCGCACGCGGAAAGCGAAACGTACCGACTTCAAGACGCTTGTAGACGATCACGAAGCCATCCTCGTCCCAATACAGCAGCTTGACGCGGTCGCCACGCTTATTGCGAAACACAAACAACTGGCCCGAGAGCGGATCGCACTTGATCTGCTGTCGCACCAACTCGGCGAGACTATCGAATGACTTGCGTAAATCGGTCGCCTGCGTGGCCAACCAAATACGCACCGAGGTCGGCAAGCTCAGCATCATGGCTGGCCTCCCTCTAACAGCGCCAGCAGTCGCTTGAACGTCGAACCATCGAACCCCGGCCCAACGCGCAGCCGGCGACCGTCGTTCAGAACCAATTCCACCGCGCCCGCCGAACCATCCGCCTGACTCGGCGCCTGCGGTTCCGCCGCGACCCTCACCGGCACAAAGGGGACTTCCGCCGCATCACGCTCGGCAAGCGTTCGCCGCCACGCATAGAAGCTGGGCTGCGAAAACCCTTGCTCTTCGCAAAACGCGCGCACCGAAAGGCCGCTGCTTCGCCACAGCCGCATCATCCTGCGCCAAAACTGTTCCTTGCTGCTCGATCGAAAAGTGTTCGTGGACATGGCCACCTCCTTTGCCGGAGATTAGACCATGCCCGTCAAGAAGGGCGTTGGCCGGACGCACACACAATTTGTTGACAATTATCTCCGGTTATAGCGAGATGTTGCTCTTGACGCCGGCGACTCCGGCCAAGACCAAAGAAGTCCTGGAGCAGATTCACAAAGCCGGCCAGCGGGCCGCCTCTTTGACGCGTCAACTGCTGGCGTTTGGCCGCAAACAGATCGTTCAGATCTCCGTTCTCGACCTCAACACGGTCGTTCAGGAACTCGGCAAGATGCTCTGCCGGTTGATTGGCGAGGACATTGAGATGGTCTTTTCGCTGGACCCGCAGTTGGGCCGCATCAAGGCAGACCCCGGGCAGATCGAGCAAATCCTCTTGAACTTGGCGGCCAACGCTCGCGATGCGATGCCCGAAGGA
>JBGQHN010000484.1:0-2053 GCA_041497975.1 Planctomycetia bacterium
GCGCCGACCTGCGCAGCCCGAAGGGCTACCTGATGAGCGACGAGCAGATTCTGGCTCGCGGCCAGGAAGCCGTCGATTGCGGCGCCACGGAGATGCACATCGTCGGCGGCCTGCACCATCAAATGAAGTACCAGTGGTATCTGAACCTGATCCGCATTTTGCACGATGCTTTTCCGCGGCTGCACCTGAAGGCCTGGACCGGCGTGGAGCTCGATTGGTTCGCCCGCGTCACAGGCAAGTCGATTCGCACGATCCTGGAAGAGATGATCGAGGCCGGCCTGGGAAGCCTGCCGGGAGGCGGAGCGGAAATCTTCCATCCCGAGGTGCGCGACCGGATTTGCGAACACAAGGCCGACGCCGGCCGCTGGATCGACATCCACCGCACGGCCCACGCCCTCGGACTGCGCACCAACGCCACGATGCTCTACGGCCACATCGAAAACGCGTTTCACCGGGTCGATCACCTGGTCCGGCTGCGAGAACTGCAAGATGAAACCGGCGGCTTTCAAACCTTCATCCCGCTGGCATTCCATCCCGACAACACCGGCTTGAGCCACATCAAGAAGGCCTCGGGCGTGATGGATCTGCGGACCGTGGCCGTGAGCCGGTTGATGCTCGACAATTTCGATCACGTCAAAGCCTATTGGATCATGCTCGGCGTGGGCACCGCGCAAACGGCGCTGGCCTACGGCGCCGACGACTTGGACGGCACGGTGCGCCACGAGCTGATCTATCACGATGCCGGCGCCACGACGCCCGAAGTGTTGTCGGTGGACGAGATCCGGCGCTTGATTATTGAAGCCGGCCGAGAGCCGATCGAGCGCGACACGCTCTATCATCGCGTGGTGCGCGACGGGGCCACGTGGGAAACGGCCGAACTGCTGGCGGCGGGGTAGCCAACGTTGGTTGAGAAGGTGAAGTCTCGCCGCTAATCCGACTTGCCGATGATTGGCCGGTGGCGGTCGACCATGGCTTTGAAATCGCCCAGGTTCCACCAATAGGTCGGCACGTCGAGGTCGACTTCGGCGATCGCCAGCGTGCCCCAGTCCTTGGCCTGGGCGAGCACCTGGCCCTGGCGGTCGTAGACCGCCGTGATGGTCCACTTCATGCTCACGTCGCTGTACGTGCTGCTGACCAGGTACACGTGGTTCTCGCACGCGCGGGCCTGCGCGAGCAGGGGATTGCAGCCCGCCACCGGCCAGGCGATGATCTGGGCGCCACCATTGCTCAACTCGCGGGCAACTTCGGGAAAGAAACCGTCGTAACAGACCATCATCCCGACTTTGCCGATCCGAGTGTCGAACACGGGATATTCATTTCCCGGCGCGACGCCCATTTCGATCTCGCCACGCGGCAGCGTGACTTTGCGGTATTTTCCGACCAGCTTGCCGTCGGGACCAATCAGAGCCGCCACGTTGTAGATCAAATGTCCTTCGCGTTCGACCAGTCCGGCCACAATGTACAGGTCGTGCTTCTTGGCCAGCGCGCCGAAATACTCCGTCGACGGCCCCGGGATCGGCTCGGCCACCTCGGCGTAAGTCTTGCCGAGCCCGGTTTGGGTGAGCGTTTCAGGCAGCACGACCAGATCCGCCTTTTTGGCGGCGGCTTGTTCCACGAGTGGAGCAAACGCTCGGCAATTGTCGTCGGGCGACTTGCCGTTCTTGGGCTGAAAGTGCACGGCGGCCAAGCGCACCTTGCGGCCGGGCGGAGGCGAGCAAGGCGCGATCGATACATCGCTCCACTCGACCTTGCCATCCGGGGCCCATTGCAAATGCAACTCGACGACGGCCCGCGTGGCTTTGCTCGGCACGCGATACACGCCGGAAACTTCGGTCCAGCCGCGCGCATCGGTGGCGCGGTCGGCCGGGTGTTCGGCCTCAGCCAGCGCATGCTGGCCCAAAAACAAATTCGTTGCCAGCGGTTGGTCATGCATCACCCCCTTGCCGTCGTCATCTTGCCACAGCACGCGAGCCATGACGCTGCGGCGCGGGGCGGGCACATTTTCGGCCCGGCGGAAGGCCGAAAAACGATAGTACCCGCCTCCCTGGATGAC
>JBGQHN010000485.1:0-2047 GCA_041497975.1 Planctomycetia bacterium
CAATATCCCTCGAGCCTGGACGTGGTGGTTTCCTATCGCAAGCCGGCCGCGATGGTCGAAGTGCAAGACGGCGCCGGCGGCTTGCCGGTCGACGCCGAAGGCGTGCTGTTGCCCACGGACGATTTTTCGCCCGAGGACGCCCAAAGCCTTCCGCGGATCGGCGAAATCCGCACGACTCCCGCCGGGCCGCAGGGCTCCGCCTGGGGCGATCCCTGCGTGGCCGGCGCTGCGCAGATCGCCGCGGCGTTGGCCAACGACTGGAAAGCACTCGGCCTGTTTCGCATCGTCCCGGCCGAGCGCAAGCCGGGGCGCTCCGGCGTCGAATATACCTTTGCCCTGATCACGCGCTCGGGCACGCAAGTGCAGTGGGGTCTTTCGCCGGCAACTACCGCGCGGGGCGAATTGCCGGCGGCCGACAAGATCGCCCAGCTCAAGCGCTACGCCGCCGGGAACAACGGTTCGCTCGATGATCCCGAGGGGCGCCCACACGAAATCGTGATCAGCCATTCGGGCGCGCTGTTGAGCAAACCCCGCCCGCGCATCGACCCGCTGCCCGCCAGCGGCGAGTGAATTTAAGTAAATGGTTTCCGAGCCTGGGGGAATCCCCGACGCCCCGTGCCCTTTAATTCGCCCAGTTGATCCTTTCCCGCGCTGCGCGGCCCAGGAAGCCTTAAAGCCAAAAATCAGAGGTCCCTAATTCCTCTCCATGTTGCGAGCGCAGGTGGCGGCGTGTTTGTTGGACCGACCGTTACTGTGCCGATCACAACATTCAAGAAATAATGGAAACAAGTGAATTAGAGTACGAGAGTGCCTGGAACGGACTTCGATCGCTTCAACGCGACGTGAAAGTTGCGTTCGTGCGCCTGTTTATCGCTTGCCCTGTCGGAGCGCTGATCATAGCTGTGCTTCCTGTGTCTAATTTTACTGTCCGAGTCATCGCCGCTGCTGCGATCGCAAGGGCGGCAAGGAGTTACGTTGTTTGTGGTGATAGAAGCGGGCCTCTTCATTACGCCGCAATCGGCGTTGCGTGTGATTGACGATCCAGGTTGGTTTCGCGTGGTTCCATCGGTGTTGCAGCTGTTGTGCGATGATCTGTCGCAGTTGCGGGGCGGTCAGTGCCGGCGTCGATTTTTTTCCCCTTTCGCGTTTCCTGCACTAAGAACCACGTGGCAATGAGGGATAGCGTTTGATGATGGTGCCATCCGATCCACTTCTGCACCTCATAGTCGGCCAGGCCGGCCTCGCTCTTACTGCGTCGCAGGCATTCTTCCACGCGATGTTCGGCCCCAGCCACACGGGCAAACTCGGCGGCGGGCGTGTCGGCCGGAGCGTCCGGGGAAAATTAAAGGGGACGCAAACCTTTTTGCGCTCCTTTAATTTTTCCAAAAAAGGTTTGCGTCCCCTTATTTGTAGACCGTGTAGACCGCGTTGGCGGCGGCGATCGAAGCCCCGTGATCGAAGCGATGCTTCTGTTCGGCTAGCAATTGCTCGAGGGCCGAGAGCAACACGAAGACGTTGGCCGGTCTCGAGCCATAGCCCATCAGGCCGATGCGCCATACCTTGCCCTTGAAGTCGCCCAGCCCGCCGCCAATTTCGATGCCGAAACGATTGAGCAGCCCGCCGCGGATCGCCGCGTCGTCCACCCCCGCGGGTATCCGCACGGCGTTGAGCATCGGCAATTGATGGCCCTCCTGGGCGGCGTACTCAATGCCGATCGCGGCCAGGCCGGCTTTGAGCGCCCGGTGGTTGAGCATGTGACGGGCGAAGCAGGCGTCAAGGCCCTCTTCGTGAACGAGTCGCAGGGCCTCGTACAGGGCGTACGTCATGTTGATCGGCGCCGTGTGATGGTAGACGCGCTCGGTGCCCCAGTACTTGGCCAGCATGGTGACGTCCAGATACCAGCTTTGAACTTTTGTCTTGCGCGAAAGCACGGCCTCCATCGCCCGCGGGTTGAATGACACCGGCGCGAGGCCCGGCGGACAGCTCAAACACTTCTGGCTGCCTGAGTAGATGACGTCGATACCCCACTTGTCGACTTCGACGGCGA
>JBGQHN010000486.1:0-2018 GCA_041497975.1 Planctomycetia bacterium
CAGGATGTCCTTGGCATAGACGGGCAGCAAGGCCGTGGCTCCGCCCAAGAGCACCGCGAACATATCGAGCGCCATGGCGCCCAGGATGACTTTGTTTTGCCACACGAAACCAATTCCATCGCCGAGACTCTTGAGCGTGGGGGTTTCGTGAGCGGCGATTGTCTGATAGCGCTCGACCCCCACCAGCAGTGCGATGAACAGCAACGCGGCGGCGGCTTGGAACACGTAGACGATCGATGGCTGTCCGAAGAGCGCCAGCGTCCAACCGCCGATCGCCGGACCCGCCACCGCGGCCAGTTGGAACCCGCCCAGGCCCCAAGTCACGGCGTTCGAAAAAATTTCCCGCGGCACCAACTGCGGCAAGAACGAGCTTTTGGCCGGTTGCAAAAATGCGCGCGCCACCCCGACGAAAAACAGACAGACGAACATCGCCGCGATCGGCAATTGAAAGACCGAGGCCGCGGCCAGCCCCAGCGAAGCCAGGCCGCTGAGCGCAAGCGCGCCCATGATGACCCATTTGCGGTCCATTCGGTCGGCGACATGTCCGGCCAACAGTGCCAAGGAAAGCACGGGAATCACTTGCACCAGGCCGACCAGGCCAACGTTGAAAGGGTTTCCCGTGCGCTTATAGATCTCCCAGATCACCGTGACCGATTGCATCTGCAGGCCCAAGACCGACACCACGTTGCCGAACCAATAACGCCGGAAATTGGGGCGCCGCATGGCCGCGTAGGCATCGTGAGCCCCGCGGTCGGCAGAGGGCGAATCATTCGCGTCGGATGTCGGCATGGGACGTGGCAAGTGTTTGGCAGGGCGGACAGCAATTGGACAACTTAGCGGGCCGAAGGGTTCGTTGGCTAGCGGAAACGGTACGGTTTTGCGCGTGTGGGCGAGCGCCACAGCGGCCTTGGCAAAGGCCATACATCGCGGCGCAATCGGCACTTGCGGCGCGCGGACGGGACAAGACTGCAATCTTGCGTAGGCTAGGATCCCGTCTTGTTCTGCAACTCCAGCGGCGTCTTCATCGGCCAGCCGACAGCACGATACAGCGTAAACTGGGCGACGTTGTATTCGGTCACGGACCGCAAGTACTCGCGCCGAGCCTGGGCCAGCGCTTGGATGGATTGCAGAACTTCGATCGGCAGACCCTGAGCTTGCTCGATCCGCTCGAGGTTTTGTTGCTGCGACGCGGCGGCGGCTTCGATGCCAATCGTGGCGACGACAATCTGGTCCTTGCGCGATTGCACTTGCAGATGCGCTTCGACCACTTCGCGCGCCACCTGGTCCATCATGGCCAATTGTCGAAATTGCGTGGCACGAACCGTTGCTTGGGCACCGCGGCGGGCGGCCGCTTCTCCAAATCCAAAGTTGCGCATTTCCCAATACGCGATCGCGTCGAGGTCGAGCCGGTCGTGAAATGGGGCGAGTTGCTCGTGAATGCCCGAACCCATTCCGCCGTAACTCGCGGCCATCACGATGCTGGGCAACAGCACGGCCACGCGTTCTCGCCTCAAACGCATCACGGCCTCGGACACCAACAGCCGATTTTCCGACAATTCCGGACGCCGAGAGAGGCCCTGAGCTACCAACTCTTTGACCGGCGCGTCAGGCGAGATGATTTCGATGGGCGCGACCACCGGGTCGGCCGGATCGAGCACAACCGTCGGATCGAGCCGCAGCAACTGCGCGAGCCGGGCCGATGCCACGCCTTGTGCTTCGCGGGCCCGCCGCACGTCGTTCGAGCGCAAGGCCAATTCGGCCCGCGCGCGATTGGCGTCCGATCGCAATCCCTCGCCTGTCTCGGCATAGTCCGCCGTCATGCCGGCCAACCGTTGAGCGTCGTTGCGCGTAGCCAGCGAAATAGCAACATCCTCGCCCGCGCGCAACAACTCGAAGTACGCGAGGGTCACCTGCAGCAGGATATCGTTCGTCGCGGCGGCTGCCGCTTGATTGCGCGAACCGGCGAACTGCCTGGCGACGAGCGGTTGAAAAAGCGCGTCGGCAAGGCTGAAGTTGGC
>JBGQHN010000487.1:0-2016 GCA_041497975.1 Planctomycetia bacterium
GATCACAGTTCTGAATGTTCCAGTCGGCGAGCTGGCAATTCTCATTGGTCTCGCGAGAGAACTCTTCGACGCCGCTTTCTTGCGCAAGCTGTGACAGCCGCTCGAATATCGGCGCGTGGCAACTATCGCCGAACAGATGCGAGCGCAAAATCCTTGGCTTGCCCGCGAACAGGGCTACGGTCGTTTCTTCGTAGCGGGAAACTTCCTCGACGACCTCGCACTGACCGGCCAGTTCGCGCAACTTGTCGAGATGGGTTCCCATGTACAGGCTCTTGGCCTTGGTCTCGGCGTAAATCTCGGCGACGTGGCGACTGTCGCCGGCTGGCGGTGAAGCAGAAACGACTGACCCGTTCTTTGCCGGCGTGGTGGTGCCAATTGGGTCCGCGATCAGCGCATCCCAATCCGCTTGCTTCATCAACCCGCTGGCGACGAAGTGCTCGTGGACCGGATCGAGCGACAGGCCCAGTTCGAGATGCCCGATCACGTAGTTGCGGACCTTGTTCCAGCGGGTGAGCGGATACTTGACGCCGCCGGGTCGGGCGAAGCGGTGCAGCCATTTCAGAAAACCGAGGCAGGGGCACTTGCGGCCGGCTTGACGAAACTTCGTGTGGATGTACATCTCTTCGCCGCCGAAGCCGCGAAAATTCGGGTTGAAGCCGAGCCAGGCTTCCTTGCGACAGGTGAATAGGCCCATGCCCTGGCCGGGGATCTCGAACTCGTCGTCGGGGTCGAAGCCGAGCGGGCGGTAGCTATTAGCGAGCAAAATCTTTTCGTGCCCAGCGTATTGAAAATCGCCTAAATCCAAAACAGGCTGTCCGGCTGGGCAGCCAACCAGTCTCGCGCGACCATCAACTTCCAAAACACTAATGGCCGTCGGACCTAAATCGTCGATCATCGGTCGCCGCCAAGCCTGTCCCCAAATCCCCCACATCTCACCCCGCCAGAAATCAATAAAGTGCGTGGCGATACTTCCGAGATTGTCGTAGAGCAGCGGCCCGGTCAGCAGGTCCATGCTGTCGGGATGATCGGCGTACCACTTCAGCAGTCGCGTGATCGTGCCCGGCGGCAGCAGAACGTGCGAATCCATGCACAGCACGGCCTCGCCGGTCGCCTCATCAAAAACCCGCTGTTTGGCCCCCGCCGGCCCGATGATTTCCGGTGCGGCGATGTAGCGGGCGCCGGCCATGCCCGAGCGAATCGCGCCCTCGATTTGGCTCTTGAGTGTCGCCGAACCGGCTGAGTCGGGCTTGGTATCAACGACAACGAACTCAATCGAGGCAAGGTCGCTGTTCTGGAAGAAGTTAGAAAGCCGCAGACTTTGCAGCGTGAACCAGGCGCCGTCGTAGTCGTCGTAGGTCGCCATGCCGATGGTCAATTTTGGGCGGGTCATTTTGCAAAGTTCCCAATCGTGACTGGTGGTTATGGGGTCGGACCGCAGTTGCCATTAATGCAGAAACCTTCCTTGCCGGCGCAACTGTCTCCGTTTGAGACGTTTGTATCGCCGTCGAAGGCCAGGCAATGATTGCAGCAACCAGTGACGTCTGTGCAACAGTAAAAATCACTCACGGTAGCGCAGGCCAAATTCGCACACCGCCAAGTATGGCTCGATGGATCACCGTAAAGAACACAAGTCCCGCAGCCCAGCGGATCGCAGGTCGTTGTCGTCGTCGTGGTTGTCGTGGTCGTCGTTGTCGTCGTGGTAGTAGTCGTCGTGGTGGTAGTGGTTGTCGTCGTGGTAGTGGTTGTGGTCGTGGTAGTAGTAGTTGTCGTGGGCGCCGCCGTCGTGGTCGTTGGCGGATGCGTGGTCGTGGTCGACGTGTGCTCGGGCACGCATTCGGTGCGGGCGTGCTCGCACGCGTCGTGCCCCGCGATGGCCGGCGGATCGCAGTCGCACGACGCATCGCATGTGTTCGTGTCGAGAATCCAAACATAGCCGTCCCAGTGCCACTGGCAGCCCGAGGAGCAGGGGCCTGGGGTGGTGGTCGTGGTCGTGGGTGGCGGTGGCGTGGTGCCGCC
>JBGQHN010000488.1:0-2013 GCA_041497975.1 Planctomycetia bacterium
CGCCCGACTCGGCGACTCCAGCGCCGTTGCCGACCCGGTCGGGTGCGCGGGAGTGGGCCGTCGATGGTTGCACCAGGTCAAGCTGTGTCATGTTGCGTTCTCCCTTCGTAAGGTATTCAACCGCTGCGCTAAGATTGATGCGACCAGCCAACAGGCGGTCACAGTCGTCAACTGCCTGATGCTCACAGTCAAGCGCGGTGGCCAGAATCGCCGACCGCACCACGTGTCCCGATGCGTCGGCGCCTTGCTGGCGCAGCAAACTCATCAGCAGTCCGGCCACGCCGGACACGATTGCCGTTGCAAAGCTCGTTCCGGTTCTGACCGCGACGTCGCCGTTGGTGCTCGCGCCGCGAATGCCTTGACCCGGCGCCAGGATGCCCTGCGAGCGATATCCCCAGTTGCTGAATTCAAGGGGTTCGCCCGCGTCGTTCATCGCCCCGACGGGGAGCGCAAAGGGAATCGCCCCGGGTATGTGCAGGCACTGGCAGCCTTGGTTTCCAGCGGCCGCGACGACAAGAACTCCTCGTTCGACGCAGCTTCTTACCACGTCGGCCAGGATCGGATGCGCGGCGCCTGACGGCGCGAACTGCCCTCCGCTGATGTTGATGATGTTCGCGCCGGCTTCGACGGCCTGCGATATGGCGCGTGCCAGATCGACCTGCGAGCAGGGGGCAAACGAATGTTCGTCGCTGTCCCGGAAGATGGGGATCAACAGCCCACGACAGCGCGGCGCGATTCCCTTGATGGCCCAATGATGCTGACCGAAGATCACGCTTGCCACGTGGGTTCCGTGTTGCGAGGCCGGCCCGCCATCGGACGTGGACGGCACAAACGACGGCAATTGAGTTAGCTCCGCGCCCGCGAAACAGGGGTGCGACAAGTCAACTGGTCCGTCAAGCACGGCAATGCAAACGCTCGGATCGCCGAGGGTCAGCGCCCACAGCTCTTCCAGCCCGCCAATCGCGGCCGGCTCGATCGCCGGACCTGCCTCGTTGCCGTCAGTCAAATCAGTCGCTGGCGGCAACGACCGAGTGCGCGCAACGGAACCCTCCCGAGTCGCCGTCGGCTCGGGCGTGGTCGGTGGGCTGTGCGTCAGAGAGGTCTTTGCCATGGATGCACGGCGGGGTTATGAATCGAAAAGCAAAAAGATCCCTGTAGCTTGTGTCTCTGCCCCCTTAGCGCTCGCGAAAACACCGCCTCCTCCATCGAGCCCAGCTCAATCGGCTGGAGACGCCGTGGGCCGGTGGCGGCTCTGGCACGTCGCAATATAAAGCGGCCGACTTGTTAGCAATCGAGGAATCCCCTGGTAGTGACGACATATTGTCACCCCCCGCGAGACCCCCCAAAAATGATGCTCACTCGGAACGTTGATGTCCCGAGCGGTTTGGTCAGGGTGCGTGTTGTGCAATCGACAACGCCCACTCGTATAATGCCGAATCGGGAACGAATCCCTTCGCGGCGCTTGTGCCCGCTGCGTGGCAAAGGACTCAAGCTGGGCATACGCCTGCCGAACGCCAATGTTTTCCGTACCGCCGTGTCTCATTGGATCTCTCGCATCGATAGGATCGCGCCATGAAGCTGGGCATGTTGGGCATGTGGCATTCGCACGCCGACGGCATCGTTCGTCGCATCGCCGAGCATCCCGACGAGTTCACGCTCGTCGGCTGTTATGAATCCGACCGGGCGGTTGCCAACCAGCGCCGCCGCGAGTGGGAACCGCGGATCGGGGGTTTGCGGATCTTCGAGCGGCCGGAGCAGTTGCTGGCCGAGCCGCTCGACGGCGTCGTGGTCGAGGGACGCGTATTCGAAAATCTTGCGCTGGCCAGGTTGGCGCTCGACAGTGGCCGGCCGGTCATGCTGGAAAAGCCCGCCGGTCAGCGTCTCGACGAGTTTCGCCAATTGGTCGACCTGGCGCAGCGGAAGCACCTGCACGTGCAAATGATTTACCTGTTCCGGTACATGTCGGCGGTGCAGGAACTATTGCACCACGTCCGCACGGGCGCGCTCGGGCAG
>JBGQHN010000489.1:0-2011 GCA_041497975.1 Planctomycetia bacterium
CCACGGTGGCCGGCGCGCCACTGGGCTGCACCACATTGGCGGTACCGATGCGGCTCCAGTTCGTCCATTCGATCGTGCCAAGCAGCGTCCATCTCGGACCCATGCCCTGCCGCACACCAAGCGAGACAAGATCGGGTAAATCAACCGTGGTATTGACGGGACCGTTAGTCGTGGCCGGCAATGCAAACGGCCCTGTCACCGCCAGCGTGCCGTCGATCTTTTGGTCGATCCTCGAGCGATAGCCGAGCCCGATGGTGGTGGTCGGCGTTGGCGTCAACGTGACGCCCGCGGTGAAGCCGTAGCCCCAGCCGTTGCCGGAGAGTTCCGCAGTGAACGGTACGAAGCCGTTAAAAGGGGGACCTATGAAGGGGGTCGGGCCCCTTGTAAGGTTGACCTTGGCATATTGAATTTGCACGCCGACGCCGACGCTGATCATGTCGTTGATGCGGTAGGCGAGACTCGGTGTCCCGTTATAGGTCTTCAGGCTGGTGCCGCTTGCCGCATAGTCGCGGCCGGCCCATATATTGGGGTAGGTCTCTGACAGTCCGAACGGTGCATTGATCGACAGTCCGAGCCACAGTTGCGGGTTGACCTGCCAGGAATAATAACTGCTCGGCACCAATGCGCTCTTGGCGATATTGTCGGTGCCGCCGAATCCAAACAGATCACTTCCCGCGCCCGGCGTGTTCGCGGTATACGGGATAATGCCGCTCAGCACCGACTCGCTTTGCAGGCCGGGCACCTGCGTCATGGTGGCCGGATTCCAGAACATCGACGACAGCGATCCGCCGGCGGCGACGCCCGCATAGGACGATCCCTGTCCGAATGCGCTCTGCTCGCGCACCGCAAAACCACCGGCATTGGCATCGGTGCTCGCGGCCAACAATGCGGCCGCCCCGCTGCACGCCAACAGAAGCGCTTTCACGCGACGATACGACATTCCCCAGCCCCCCATGCAGGCTGCGCCGTGACCAAGCCAAGCGCATGCCGGCGGCATGGTGCAGCCGGACTCGGCCGTCGACAATGGCTCGCCGCCAAATACCCGCTGACAAAGGGCAATTTGCACAAAAATTAGCTGGATGTGGCCGCCGTGCCACATGCGGGCTCGCTCCGGCGCCGCTAAACGAACAGGATCAAAATGAATGTAAATTCAAATGCTTGGCCGTCTGGCCGGCGCTTGAGTGGGCTCCGGCCGGCCTTGGCGCGACCTGCGGCGTGCGGCAGCGCATTTTTTGCGGCTGCGGCGCCATCTTATTGCTGTCATGCGCGGGCGGCCGCGCGCCTCAGCGGTTGAACGCCACACCCAGGCGCGTGGCGGTGCGCCAGATCACGTGGCACGGCGCCTTGACGTGATCGAACTCGACCACCAGCACGAAGTCGTCTGGAATACCGATCTGGCTTGCCACTTCCAGGCAGGCGCCGGCGGGCGACAGATTGCGCACCCGGCAATCGACGCCGGCGTCGAGGTTGAAGGTGATGCTGCCTGCTTTCAGTGTGCGGCGGCGCTGGACCTTGCGTCTCTCGTCCATGACATCCTCCGTCGAAATCGGCATTGGCGTGCCCCTGCACAGCATTGCCGATTGAGGTCAGACGGTTTGACCGTCGCGCATGCTACCCGCGACGGTTTAGCCAACCGTGAAACTGAATATCGAAATACGGGTGTTCGCGTTAGGATCCGCTAACCATGCGGTCCGCAGAGCGGGCTTTTTCCGCGCATACCTGCGCATTTTATTTTCAATTTACGGAATACGACGCCCGGCTCGGCGTACCATGCCGGATCGAAGCGCCATGCGGGATGCGCCCCACACCATGCTGAATTGGCTCACCGGCAATTGCGAGTTTTTTGGCCTCGCCGGCCAGAACTGGATGCTGGTGGTCGCCGGCGGGCTGCTGCTGTACATCGTCGTGCTAGCGGTCGGCCGGCGGCGGCAAGCGGGCGTGCGCTAGTAATAGTTATTGGCTGCGCCGGCCCGCGCGCATCGCCGATCTGCGCTCGCCCGGCTTCCCAAGC